>NZ_JBEPQF010000019.1:0-156062 GCF_040547695.1 Bradyrhizobium sp. JR4.3
GAGGGCGACAATCACAGTCTTGGCCGGAGCCTGTCGCGACCCAGACCTTCTCTCTCGACGTCTTCAGCCTCAAAAGCCAATAGCGCAACAGGCCCGCAAGGGGAGAGGGAAGAGTCTTACTTCGGCAACAGCGCTTTCAGCTTGTCCATGTCGCGCACGTTCATCTTGAAGCCGCCGGGCATCACGATGTCGCCGGGCTTCTGGTCCGGCTTGCAGGCCCCCAGCCATTTCGCTTCGAGCTGCAGGGTCGTGTCGCGGCCTGCTGCGCCGGCGGCGCCGCCTTGCGCGTGCGACGACGTCTTCACTGTATAGGCCGAATTGAAATCGCCGGTGATCTCGGCATGCGAGGTCGTGCTGATGCCGGCGACATTGCATTCGGAATCGCTGACATAGCCGGTCGCGGTCTTCTTGATGTCCTGCTTGGCGCAAATCTGCTTGGCCATGGGGGAGACGTTGTTGTTCATCTCCTTGTCGACGGTCTCGTCGGTGCAGTGCTGCATGGTCATCTCGGGCACCGGCGTGCCGGTCCTGACCATCTTCAATTCCCACAGGCCCGCCTTGCGCACCGGCAGGTCGTCAGCGCGGGCGCTGCCTGCCGACACGACGAGGCAAAGGGCGGAGCCGAGCAAAGCGAGTTTGCGCGTCATGTGGGAAGCTCCCGGCTGAGAGGTAGCGGCGCTGCGAAAGCGCCTCAGTAGAGCGTGCGGATCGGCTGGTCGGCCGCGCCATAGGGCACCCAGCGGCAGGAGAACGAGATGTAGCCGCCCTCATAGGCCTGCATCGCCAGGAATTTGGCGACCTTGCCGTAGCGCGCGCAGTGATCGACCGCGACCTGCCGCGCATCGACCTGGGTTGCCATCGAATAGGCGATGATACCGCCGGTGTCGTTGCCCTTGAACGGAGGCACCGGAAGGAGATCGGCGCGCGCCGACTGGCTCGCCATCATACCCAAGGCAAGTAGGCCCGCGGCCGCAATGATTCGCATTCCCGTCACTCCGATTGGTTGGTGGCAGTTTACGGTGCCGGCGCGGCGGTGGAAAGAACCGAAGACCCCTCTGGTGCAGCATTGCGGTCAACTCGTCGGCAAGTGTTGCCGCGCTGCACTTGACCTCCCCCGGCCTTCACGGCACCGTCGGACCCTCGCAGATCATGCTGTCTGGATTGCCCATGCGCGCCTCGACCTTCCTGAAATCGCTCCGCTTTGCCGCCGTGCTCGGCCTCCTGTTCGGGGCGCTGTCGCTCGGTGAGGCCAGGGCCGCCAATCCGCTGGAGCTGAATTTCTGGCTGAGCGGGCCGCGCTATGACGGCAACGTCTCCGAATGCGACAGGGCGCTGCCGACGATCGCCAGCCAGTTCTGGGAGAAAGAAAGCTCGTTCTGGAATTCCTCGTTGAAGATCACCGGCTTCTCCGCCGTTCACGAGACCGCGTTCCGGCCCTGGGCGTCCGACAACATCCCGCGCCGCTATTGCACCGGCGAGGCTATGCTCACGGATGGCAAGCTGCGCAAGGTGCATTTCTCGATTGTCGAGGATGGCGGCTTCGCCGGCTACGGCCAGGGCGTCGAATGGTGTGTGGTCGGGCTCGACCGCAACTGGGCCTACAACCCGGCCTGCCGCGCCGCCAAACAATAATTGCAAAAGTCCTGATCCGGACCGATCAGGCGGCCGAACGACGGTCGTCCGAATTTTGTTCTTGAAATGTTCTTACCGCCTGCTAGGCTCTTCTGCACAGTCTAGTTGAGGGGCGTCGCCATGTTTCATTCCAGATTGCATTTTTTCTCCCGCCTTATGATCTCGCTGACGCTTGCAGCCGGGCTGGCTGCGCTGGCCGGCGGTGCCAAGGCCCAGGACAAGCGGCAGAACACGCCCGGCGAATTCGATTTTTATGTGCTGTCGCTGTCGTGGTCGCCCTCCTTCTGCGAGGAGGCGGCGGAGCGCGGCGGCCGCTCGCAGACCCAGTGCAGCGGACGGCCCTACGCTTTCGTGGTGCATGGTCTGTGGCCGCAATATGAGAACGGTTTTCCGGAATATTGCCAGCGGCCCTCGCCGCGGCTGAACCGCAGCATCGTCTCCTCCATGCTCGATCTGATGCCGGCGCCGGGTCTGATCTTCAACGAATGGGACAAGCACGGCACCTGCTCGGGGCTCGCCGACCGCAGCTATTTCGAGACGATCCGGAAGGCGCGCGCCGCGATCAAGATTCCGGCTGAATATCTCGATCTGTCGCAGGCCAAGACCGTGGCGCCGGCGGAGGTGGAGGAAGCCTTCATCAAGGCCAATCCGGGCCTCAGCAATGCCGCCGTCTCGATCACCTGCAACCGGACGCGGCTATCGGAAGTCCGCATCTGCCTCAGCAAGGACCTGCAATTCCGCGCCTGCGAGGAGATCGACCGCCGCGCCTGCCGCCGCGACCAGGTGGCGATGCCGCCGATCCGGGGTGGGTAGCCCAGGCATCGTGCCTCTTTGCTCAAGCCGCCACGTGGCGTAGTGCTCTTGCATGAATTACCGCCACGCCTTCCATGCCGGCAACTTCGCCGATGTCATCAAGCACATCGTGCTGGCGCGCATCATCACCTATCTCCAGGACAAACCGGGCGCGTTCCGCGTCATCGACACCCATGCCGGCGCCGGCCTCTACGATCTCGAAAGCGACGAGGCGCGCCGCGGCGGCGAGTGGCTGACGGGCATTGCGCGGCTGATGCAGGCGCGGCTGTCGAACGACGCCATGGCACTGACCAAGCCCTATCTCGACATCGTCCGCGCCTTCAATCCGAAAGGCGAGCTCAAGGCCTATCCGGGCTCGCCGCTGATCGCGCGCGCCCTGATGCGGCCGCAGGATCGCCTCGTCGCCTGCGAACTCGAGCCGAAGGCGCGGAAAGCGCTGATCGGCGTGCTGCGCCATGACGAGCAGGCCCGCGTGGTCGACCTCGACGGCTGGATGGCGTTGCCGGCTTTCGTGCCGCCAAAGGAACGGCGCGGGATCGTCCTGATCGACCCGCCGTTCGAGGCAAAGGACGAGTTCGAAAAGCTCGGCGAGGCCTTCTCGACGGCTTTCGCGAAATGGCCGACCGGTATCTATGTAATCTGGTATCCCGCCAAGAGCCGGCGCGCCACCGACGCGCTGGTGCAATCAGTGGCGCGGCTCGCAGCCGCAGCAAAACCGCCGGGAAAATGCCTGCGCCTCGAATTCAGCGTGGCGCCGCAGGCCGACGGTGCAACTCTCACCTCCACCGGGCTCTTGATCGTCAATCCCCCTTACACGCTGCAGGGCGAGCTCAAGACGATCCTGCCCGAGCTGGAAATGCCGCTCGGCCAGGGTGGCGCTGCCAGATTCCGATTAGAGGTGCCGAGACCGTAACACTCCGGCATCTTGGGAAAAATATGCAGGAGCGGTGGTCAATCTGCGGAGAACCGTATTATGCTGTTTCCGTGACTGGCTTTACGTTCCGCTTCCGCGAATGGTTGCGGCGGAGTGAAGGCCTAAGAAAGATCCAGTCGGACCAAATGGTCTGCCCAAGGATGGCCAGCTCCCGGGCTTCGTAAGGCCCGGTCATGTCGTGACGTGCGTCTGCGTCACGACGGAGGAGCAATGAGGGGGAGTTTCCCGATGGCCATGACGGGAACGGTCAAGTTTTTCAACGGTGAGCGCGGCTACGGATTCATCAAGCCGGACGACGGGGGCCGCGACGTCTTCGTACATATTACTGCTGTGGAGCGGGCCGGACTGAAGGACCTTGCCGAAGGACAGCGTATTACTTTCGAAGTCGAACCGGACAAGAAGGGCAAGGGGCCGAAGGCGGTCGATTTGGTCATCCTTCCCTAGCGAGCCTGGCGTAAAAAAAATCCCGGCCGCAAGCGGCCGGGAGGTTGGTCCGGTATTTTCTTCTTAGCTATCAGAAGTGATAGTTCACGCCTGCGCGCACAACGCTGGCGCTATAGCCGTTTGACACGCCTGTAATCGCGAACTGACTCGTCGACAGATCGATATAGAGATATTCGAGCTTGGCGCTCCAGTTCGGCGCGAATCCGACTTCCGCGCCGGCACCGATGGTCCAGCCAGCGCTGGTGTGCGACTCGGTCCAGCCGAACGTCTGCGCGCGCAGCTCGCCGAAGGCGAGGCCCGCCGTGCCGTAGAACAGCACGTTGCTGAAGGCATAGCCGGCGCGGCCGCGCAGGGTACCGAACCACGGATTGGAGAACTTCCACGGCGCGAAGGTGTCGTCGGCACCGGCGGCCTGGATGTCGCCCTCGACGCCGAACACCCAAGGGCCGGTCTGGAAATTGTAGCCGGCCTGAACGCCGCCGACGAAGCCTGACGGCTTTGCGGGATTGTTGTTCACCGAACCCCATTCATAGCCGAGATTGGCACCGAGATACGGGCCGGCCCAGCTATAGGCATTGAGCGGCTGATTGACCGTATAGGGCGCACGCTGCCCGTAATTGAGATCGGCGGCCTCTGCCGAAGCCGTCCAGCCGACTGCAGCCAACGCGGCTGCGCCCACAACGAGCGCCTTCATCACACACTCCAACGCAACTGCCGTCACCGGTGCGATGCCTGCGCCGCCGCGCGAGGCAAAACCGCATGGTTACGGAACCACCACTTTTTCGCGTAAGATTTATCGAGAGTTTTAAGTTAAAGGCCTGTTAAGTCGGGTTACCGGGCTGTTAACAGGCTTAAGCAAGCGTTACCGGGAACTGCGCCGCCATCCTGTGCGTGCCGCACGGCCGGAACTTCAAATCGGCACCCGCAGCGCCTAAATTCGCACCATGGTTCACGATTCCACCGACAATCCGGACGACGCACGCACGCGCAAACCCGTGCGCGGCAACGCACCCGATGTCCCGGCCCAGGAAACCGAAGCGGCGCCGCCCGACCTCGATCCCGCCACAGCAAACGGCGACGACGAGGACGACGCACGGCTGCCGGACATCCTGGAAGAGAGCGGCACCGTCGGCGAAGAGCCGCTGGCGACCGGCCACGAGGCGATCGAACGCGCGGTCCGCCTCGCTCCCACCTCGCCCGGCGTCTACCGCATGCTCAATGCGAATGCCGACGTGCTCTATGTCGGCAAGGCCAAGAACGTCAAAAAGCGCCTGTCGAACTATGCGCGCCAGAGTGCGCCGCAGCCGGCCCGCATCCTGCGCATGATCGCCGCTACAGTTACCGTGGAAATCATCTCGACCCACACCGAGACTGAAGCACTGCTGCTGGAGGCCAACCTCATCAAGCAGCTTCGGCCGCGCTTCAACGTGCAGCTGCGCGACGACAAGTCGTTTCCCTACATCCTGATCACGGGCGACCATTGGGCGCCTCAGATCCTGAAGCATCGCGGCGCGCAGACGCGGCCCGGTCGCTATTTCGGCCCGTTCGCCTCTGCCGGCGCCGTCAACCGCACCATCACCGCGCTTCAGCGCGCGTTCCTGATCCGCTCCTGCACGGATTCCTTCTTTGAGAGCCGCTCGCGGCCCTGCCTGCTCTATCAGATCCGCCGTTGCGCCGGCCCCTGCACCCGCGAGATCGACTTCCCCGGCTACACGACCCTTGTGCGCGAGGCGAGCGACTTCCTGTCCGGCAAGAGCCATGCGGTGAAACAGGAGCTTGCCGCCGAGATGGAGAAGGCCTCCGGCGAGCTCGAATTCGAGAGCGCCGCGCTCTACCGCGACCGCCTCGCTGCGCTCTCCGCGATCCAGTCGCAGCAGGGCATCAATCCGCGCACGGTGGAAGAAGCCGACGTGTTCGCCATCCACCAGGAGGGCGGCTTCTCATGCGTCGAGGTGTTCTTCTTCCGCACCGGGCAGAACTGGGGCAACCGCGCCTATTTCCCGCGCGCGGAGAAGACGTATACGCCGGAAGAGGTGCTCGGCTCCTTCCTCGCCCAGTTCTACGACGACAAGCCGCCGCCGAGGAATATCCTGCTCTCGCACGAGATCGAAGAGAGCGAGCTGCTCGGCAACGCGCTGTCGATCAAGGCCGGCCGCAAGGTCGAAGTGTCCACGCCGAAGCGCGGCGAGAAGAAGGAGCTCGTCACCCACGCGCTCACCAACGCGCGCGAGGCCCTGGGCCGCAAGCTCGCGGACACCGCGACGCAGAGCCGGCTGCTGGACGCCATGGCCACGACCCTGAGCCTGCCGCATGCGCCGAAGCGGATCGAGGTCTACGACAACAGCCACATCCAGGGTACCAACGCAGTCGGCGCCATGATCGTCGCCGGGCCGGACGGTTTTGTGAAAAACCAGTACCGCAAGTTCAACATCAAGTCGGAAGGGATCACGCCGGGCGACGACTTCGCCATGATGCGCGAGGTGCTCGAGCGCCGTTTCAAGCGCTTGATCAATCCACCCGAGGACAACGCAGCCAAAACCAAGGACGACGACTTCCCGCAATGGCCCGATCTCGTGATCATCGACGGCGGCCGCGGCCAGCTCAACGCGGTCCGGGAAATCTTTGCAAATCTCGGCCTGACCCAGGTGGCGCTGATGTCGGTGGCCAAGGGGCCGGACCGGGATGCCGGCCGCGAGACCCTGTTCATGCCGGAGCGCGAGGCGATCAAGCTGGAGCCGCGCGACCCCGTGCTCTATTTCATCCAGCGGCTGCGGGACGAGGCGCACCGCTTCGTCATCGGTTCGCACCGCAAGCTGCGCAAGAAGGATATCCGCGAGGCCGGCTTGCAGGAGATTCCGGGCATCGGTCCGTCACGCAAACGTGCCTTGCTGCACCATTTCGGAACCCTGAAGGAGATCGAACGGGCTTCGATCACCGATCTCGGCAAGGTTCCGGGGGTGAGCGCCGAGAGCGCTCGCAGGATTTTCGAGTATTTCCATCCCCAGCCGGGGTGAAATAAAGGGGGGCCGCGGTCATATGGTCGTCGCATCCCGCACCCCATTTGGGGAGCGGAACGGTTGACCTTCAGGCTGCAGCGGTATTGGTAGGACGGATGAACATCGCCACGACACGAGGGACCACCAGCCGCGCGATGTCCCTCCCGAACATCCTGACCTACGGCCGGATCGCCGCGATCCCGGTCGTGGTCGGGTGCATCTACGCACAGTCGATCATGGACGGCCCGCTGTGGCTGCGCTGGGTTGCGGTCGCCATTTTCATCGCGGCTGCGGTCACCGATTACCTCGACGGCTATTACGCGCGAATCTGGAATCAGCAATCGGCGTTCGGCCGCATGCTCGATCCGATCGCCGACAAGCTTCTGGTCGCCTCGTGCCTGCTGATGCTGGCCGCCGACGGCATCATTCACGGCTGGTCGCTGTGGGCCGCCATCGTGATCCTGTGCCGCGAGATCCTGGTCTCGGGCCTGCGCGAATATCTTGCCGCGCTGCGCGTCAGCGTGCCCGTGACCAAGCTTGCGAAGTGGAAGACGACGGTTCAGCTCATCGCCATCGGCTTCCTGCTGGCTGGTCCGGCCGGCGATGAGGTGGTGCCCATGGTCTCGATGATCGGGCTGGCGCTGCTCTGGGCCTCGGCGATCCTCACCATGTACACGGGCTATGACTATTTCGGCGCTGGCATCCATCACCTCATCAAGGAGGATGAGGGATGAAGGTGAAGTACTTCGCCTGGGTGCGCGAGCGCGTCGGCAAGGCCGAGGAGACCATCGAGCCGCCCGCAACCGTGCGCACCGTGGAAGAGCTGATCGCCTGGCTGTCCGGCCAAAGCGAAGCCTACGCCTACGCCTTCGAGAAGCCGAAGGTGATCCGCGCCGCGATCGACCATGCCCACGTCAAGTCGGACGCCGCGATCGCGGGCGCTCGCGAGATCGCGTTCTTCCCGCCGATGACCGGCGGCTAGGCCATGCCCGTCACCACCTGCCCGGTCACCATCCGTATCCAGCAAGACGATTTCGACATCGCGCGCGAGATCGCGGTGTTGACCGGGAACCGCACCGATATCGGTGCGGTCGTGAGCTTTTCCGGCATCTGCCGCGGCGACGAGGACAGCGCGAAGATCGCCGCGCTCTCGCTCGAGCATTATCCTGGCATGGCCGAGGAAGAGATCAGGCGCCATGCCGACGAGGCCAGCTCGCGCTGGCCTCTCAGCGGCGTCACGGTGATCCATCGCGTCGGCCGGTTCATGCCCGGCCAGAACATCGTGCTGGTGCTGACCGCCTCTCAGCACCGCCAGGCCGCGTTCCAGGCAGCCGAGTTCCTGATGGATTATCTCAAGACCAACGCGCCGTTCTGGAAGAAGGAAGAGAGCGCCACCGGCACCGGCTGGGTCGAGGCCCAAGCCCGCGACGACGAAGCCGCCGCACGCTGGACCCGATCCTGATGGCAACAACATCCAAAAAGACCGTGCGCGGCCGCGCCGCGCCAAAGCTCGCGAAAGTGGGCCGCGGCGAGCTTCTCACGCTCGTCGATTTCGTCCGCTATGCGGTGAGCCGCTTCAATGAGGCCAAGCTTGCCTTTGCCCATGGCACGCCCGATCCGGTCGCGGAAGCGGCCTTCCTGGTCTGTGAAGCCCTGCATCTGCATCCCGAGCAGTTCGAGATTTTTGCCAACGCGCGCGTCACGGCCGCCGAGGGCAGGATCATCATCGATCTCATTCATCAGCGCGTCACCACGCGCAAACCGGCCGCCTATCTCGTCAACAAGATCTACATGCGCGGCCTGCCGTTCTATGTCGACGAGCGCGTCATCGTTCCCCGCTCCTTCATCGGCGAGCTCTTGGAGTCGCATTTCGGCGGCGACGGCGAAGCCGGCTCGCTGATCGACGATCCCAGCGCCGTCGAGCGCGTGCTCGATCTCTGCACGGGATCGGGATGCCTCGCGATCCTCGCCGCGCATCATTTTCCGAACGCCACGATCGACGCCGTCGATATCTCCAAGGGCGCGATCGACGTCGCCAGATGGAATGTCGGCGAATACGGGCTCGATGACCGGATCAGCCTGCATCGCGGCGACCTGTTCGCCCCGCTCGGTGACGCCAAATACGACCTGATCATCACCAACCCGCCTTATGTCGATGCCGAAGGCATGGCGGCGCTGCCGCCGGAGTGCCGGGCCGAGCCGAAGCTCGCCTTTGACGGCGGCGCCGACGGTCTCGACGTGGTGCGCCGGATCCTGCGCGACGCGCCCGACCACCTGACGCCGGATGGCGGGCTGATCTGCGAGATCGGACGCGGCCGCGAACTGGTCGACGAGGCCTTTCCTGAATTACCGCTGCTCTGGCTCGACACCGAGGACTCAGAGGGCGAAGTGTTCTGGATCGCGGCCGCCGATCTCGGCTGATCCATCACGGCGGGCAGACCTCGTCGGAACAAGTCAAATACCGCCACGTTCATCCCCCGACGAATTTTCTCGCACTCGGAGGATAACCGCATGCTTGCGCCATCGGGCGAATTGCTGCGCGCCGGCGTCGCGCTCAAGCTCAACCATCTCAAGCGCGCTGCCCAGTCCTATGCCCGTGACCGGAGCAACCAGGCCACGGGCCGCATGACGTCGTACGCGGCTGCGGCCGGACTGCTCGCGGTGGCGGGCTTGTTTGTCGTCGCAGCCTTCTTCGTCGGCCTAATTGCCCTGTACCGCTGGATTGCAATCCATTACGGGCAATTCTGGGGGTTCGGCGCCGTCGGCGCCGTGCTCCTGGTCCTGGCTGCCGCCTGCGCCGGCGTGGCCACGGCTCAGATGAAGCGCAAGACCAAGCCGATCGTGCCGCTCGCCAGCCGCCTGCGCGTGGCTATCGCCACTCCGCGCATCCCGCGCGGAACGGTGAAGGAGGCGGTGAAGGAGGTCGCGACCACAATTCCCCTGGCGCCGCTCGCACCGGGCGAACGAGGACATGAAGGAGGACATGGCGGCAGCACATGGCCGGCTCGGTCCAACCGGCCCGTGCAACTCGGGCTGATGCTCGCGGCCGTTGGGCTGGTCGGGCTCACGGCCGCGCGCCGGCGGCGTCACGGCCACCGAGCGGATACCTGAAAATGCGTATGCGGCGCGCCGAGCAATTCGACAGCTGGCTGTTAGTGGCAGCCACGACCGTGTTCGTGCTCACCGCGGAACGGTATTTCCAGGATTCTGGCCTGGTCAGGGCGGGACCTCCGCAAGACCACCGCAACGGCGAGGCGAATTCGCCGGAAACGAGCCCGACGGGCGCAGCCTCGCAGCCCGGCCGCGGCCGCCGCGCGAAAAGCCCGTTCGCAATCCCGTGGGCAGGCTGGAAGGACATCCTCTGGCGCACCTATCAGCGCATCGACGAGGATCGCCTGCTCGCGACCGCCGGTGGCGTCGTCTTTTTCGGGCTGCTCGCGATCTTTCCCGCCATCACAGCTCTGGTTTCATTCTATGGCCTGTTCGCCGATCCCTCGACAATCAGTTCCAACCTGCAATCGCTCGCGATGATGCTGCCCGAGGGTGCGTTCCAGATCGTCGAGGACCAGGTGGCGCGCGTCGTGTCGCACGGCGGTGCGACGCTTGGTGTCACCTTCCTGTTTGGCCTCGTGCTCGCGATCTGGAGCGCCAATGCCGGCGTCAAAGCCATCTTCGATGCCCTCAACGTCGCCTATGAGGAGCGTGAAAAGCGCAGCTTCATCCGGCTGAACACGGTCTCGCTGGCCTTCACGGTCGGTGGCATCGTTGCCCTGCTGCTGATGGTGGGCGCCGTCGTCGCCTTCCCGCTCGCGCTCAACCACCTCGGCATGGCGCCCGAAAGCAAGCTGATCGTGGCGCTGGCGCGATGGCCGGTGCTGTTCGTCATTCTCCTTGCGGCGCTCGCCGTCCTCTACCGCTTCGCGCCCAGCCGCGATGCCCCGCGCTGGCAATGGCTGAGCCCCGGCGCGGTGACGGCCGCGATCCTCTGGATCGCCGGCTCGGCGCTGCTGTCCTGGTACCTTTCGGAGTTCGCCAATTACAATGCGACCTACGGTTCGCTCGGCGCTGCGATCGGCTTGATGATGTGGATGTGGATGTCGGCGATCGTCATCATGTTCGGGGCCGAGCTGAATTCGGAGATCGAACGGCAGACCCTGCGCGACACGACCACCGGGGCACCCAAGCCGCTTGGCACCCGCGAGGCCGTCTCGGCCGACACGGTCGGCGCTGCGGCGCCATCCTGACTCCGCGATTGGGTCGCTATCCCCTCGAATCAACAATGATGTTAAGCTCATGCCGCTTGGGGGAGCATGCGGCGTGACGGGTTCGAGACGCCACCCGTGTTTTCCCGGTCAGGCAGTCAGCTCTTGAGGCGTAACGCGCGGCATGATTCGTATTTCGACGATCTTCATCGCCATCTGCATGGTTCTGGTCGCGGCCTCGCTCGGGCTCGTGCTCTACGCGGTCGCCGGCATCAGCGGAACCGAATCCGCGATCGTGGCGCTAACGGCGCTGACCTTCCTAATCCTCTACAATGCAGTGTCGATGCGGTTGCGCGACCGCAGCGACGTCGGCGGCCAGATCGCCGACCTTTCGCGCGGCACCGCCGATCTCGCCCGCCAGGTCGCCGAGTTCGGCCGCCGGCTTGCCACGATCGAAGCACGCATCGCCTCCTCCAATTCGGCCAACTCAGACCGCATTCAGGCGGTGGTCGGCGAGATCAACGAGCTCGGCGGATTGGTCAGGCAGCTCGCCACCACCGTCTCGGCTCATGAGGATCTGATGGCCGGCAACGCGCCGCTCCCGGCCCCAGCTCCGGTCGCAAGGCAGGAGCAGGACGCGTCGCTCGACCTGACGGCCCCGTTCGAAGAGGAGCGGTCGGCTGCCCCTCCCCCGGCACCCGCGCCGACGCCACGGCCGGCGGCACCGGCGATCCAGACCCAGAGCGCCAATCCGGTTCAGACCGCCAACGGCCGCAACCAGACCCAATTGCTGGCGACGCTCCGCAACGCGATCGACGAGAACCGCATCGACATCTTCCTCCAGCCGATGGTGACGCTGCCGCAGCGCAAGGTCCGCTTCTACGAGGCCGTGACGCGCCTGCGCGACGAGCGTGACCAGCTGGTCGCGGCCGAGGAGTTCATCAGCATTGCGGAGGCCTCCGGCCTGATCGGGCGCATCGACAACATGGTGATGCTGCGGTGCGTGCAGGTGCTGCGACGCCTGATGGTACGCAACAAGGAGGTCGGCGTGTTCTGCAACGTCGCGGCTTCCACGCTCGGCAATTCCACGACCTTCGCGCAATACCTCGATTTCCTCGAGGCCAACCGGGCGCTGGCGCCCTCGCTGGTGCTGGAATTCAAGCAATCGACCTTCCGCAATCTCGGTCCGGCCGAGACCGAGAATCTCGCCGCGCTCGCCCAGTGCGGTTTCCGTTTCTCGATCGACCATGTCACCGATTTGCGGATCGAACCGCGCGAGCTCGCCGATCGCGGCGTGCGCTTCATCAAGGTGCCTGCCTCGCTCCTGCTCGACCCCAGGCAGGCTTCGGCCTCGGATATCCACCCGTCCGATCTCTCCGACCTGCTCGGCCGCTTCGGCATCGACCTGATCGCCGAGCGGATCGAGGGCGAGCGCGCCGTGATCGACCTGCTCGACTATGACGTGCGGTTCGGCCAGGGGTTCCTGTTCGCGCCGCCCCGGCCATTGCGGCCGGAGGGGTCATCTGCTACCGCCGCGCCGAACCAGGCACGGGACACTCAGGGATCCAATGGCTCCGGCATACCGAGCTCAAGCGCAACGTCGGCTGCGTCTGCGCCACAGCGCGTCACCGGCAACGCCGCGCTCGCGCGCCGCATCTGATCGGCCCCACGCATCATGACCACGCTGCATTTCGCTGAAAGCCTGCGTGAACTCGTGGCGGGCGTGGACGTCGTGCTCAGCGACATCTGGGGCGTGGTCCATAACGGCCTCGAATCCTTCCCCGAAGCCTGCGACGCGCTGCACACCTATCGCAGCCGCGGCGGTACGGTCATCCTGATCACCAACGCGCCGCGCCCGGCCGACTCCGTGCAGCGTCAATTGCGCAAGCTCGGCGTCGCCGACGAGACCTACGACGCGATCGTGTCGTCAGGCGACCTGACGCGGCTCTATGTCGCCGACCATCCCGGCCGCAAGATGTTCTGGCTCGGCCCCGAGCGCGACAACTCGATCTATCGCGGCCTCGATGCGGTGACCGCGCCGCTGGAGGAGGCAGACTACATCGTCTGCACCGGTCTCTATGACGACGAGACCGAGACGGCGGAAGACTATCGCGGCATGATGCTGAAGGCGCGCGAGCGCAAGCTGACGCTGGTTTGTGCCAACCCCGACATCGTGGTGGAACGCGGCGACCGCCTGATCTATTGCGCCGGCGCGATCGCGGAGCTCTATCGCGAGCTCGGCGGCGAGGTGATCTTCTACGGCAAGCCGCACCGGCCGATCTACGAGCGCGCGATGGCGCTCGCCGGCGAACGCCAGGGCCACCAGATCGACCGTAAAAAGGTGCTCGCGATCGGCGATTCCGTCCGGACCGACCTCACCGGCGCGCGCGAGTTCGGCATCGATTGCCTATTCGTGACCCGCGGCATCCATGCCGAGGAGTTCGAGGGTCTCGACCAGCTCGACCCGGCTTCGGTGCTGGAATTGTTCGGCCATCCGCCAAAGGCGCTGATGCGCGAACTGAAGTGGTAGCGAGTTGATCGTCATTCCGGCTTGATATCGGGCATCGATTCCAGAACGACGAACCAGACGCAGAAAGCCCGGGACAACCGCCCGGGCCTTCCGAATTCAACCGATGGCTTCGAGCGCGCCTTACGCGCTCGCCATGTCCGGGAAGACCGCCTCGATCTTGGTCTTCAGCGTCGCCGCGTTGAACGGCTTGACGATGTAGTTGTTCACGCCGGCCTTCTTGGCCGCGATCACGTTCTCGGTCTTTGATTCGGCCGTGATCATGATGAAGGGCGTGGTGGCGAGGTTCGGATCCGCGCGCACTTCGCGCAGCAGGTCGTAACCCGTCATCGGCTCCATGTTCCAGTCGGAAATCACGAGACCGTACTTCTTGCCACGCATCTTGTTCAGCGCTGCCGAACCGTCGCTTGCATCATCGATATTCTCGAAGCCAAGCTGCTTCAGGAGGTTCCTGATGATACGGATCATGGTGCTGTAGTCGTCAACCACCAGAACCGACATCGACAAATCAACCGCCATCTCGACTCCCCCAACGCAAACCCAGGAAATATTACGATCGGACCTGCCGGGCCGGAGCCCCGCGGTTCCACGCTCCAAGGACTAGCACCAAGGCGTTAAACAGCGCGTTAACTGGGAACGCCCCCGGTGGACTGAAATCACCTTCGATGCGGCCGCCCCCCTCCCGCTTGACTTCATCCGGCCCGTCGCGCCACGGTCCCGGCCGGTCCCGCCGGTTCGAGAATTCCCCTGATGGCTCCGCATTTTACCGTTATCCGCGACACCACGCCGGACTCCGCCATTGCAAGGGGGGCCGTGGTCGCCATGGGCAATTTCGACGGCGTTCATCTCGGCCATCGCGCCGTGATCGCCGCAGCCCTGGAAATGGGCAGGATCCATGGCCGCCCTGCGCTGGCATTGACCTTCGAGCCGCATCCGCGGCGGTTTTTCAGCCCCAACACCCCGCAATTCCGCCTGACGGACGAGCGTGCCAAGCTGCGGCTTCTGGCCGGCACCGGACTTGACGGCGCCGTGGTCATGACCTTCGACAAGTCCCGCGCCGGGACCAGCGCGCAAGACTTCATTCACCATGACCTGATCGGGCGCCTGGGCATCGGCGGAATCGCAGTCGGCTACGACTTCCACTTCGGCAAGGGTCGCGTCGGCTCGCCGAGCCTCCTGGTCAACGAGGCGCCCCGGCTCGGCATCGAGGTCGACGTGCAGCCGCATGTCGACATCGACGAGCGGCCGGTCTCGTCCAGCGCGATCCGGATCGCGCTCGCAGAAGGCCAGATCGACGAGGCCACGGCCATGCTCGGCGCGCCCTGGTTCATCACCGGCGAGGTCATCCACGGCGAGAAGCGCGGCCGCGACCTCGGTTATCCCACCGCCAATATCCGCCTCGATGCCAATTGCGGCCTCAAGCACGGCATCTATGCGGTGCGGGTCGGCCGCGGCGCGGAGCGGCTGGACGGGGTGGCAAGCTTCGGCCGCCGCCCGACCTTCGATAACGGCGCGCCGCTGCTGGAAATCTTCCTGTTCGACTTCAAGGGCGATCTTTACGGACAGACGCTCGACTGCGCCTTTATCGGCTTCATCCGCGAGGAGCTGAAATTCGACGGCCTGGATGCCCTGATCCGCCAGATGGACGACGATTCCGCCCGCGCCCGCGCCATGCTCGCCGCCGCCCCGGTCGCGTTTCCGCGGCTTGGCATCATCGATTGAGGCCGGAAACCGGCCCCCGAACCTTTTGCGCTTCCCTTAGCCCCCTGCTATGGAGAGCCCATGTTTGCGCGGCGCATCATAGGGATTAGCGGCCCGGCTTCCGCCTGAGCCTTCGGCTCGGCGCAAGACCGGGATGTTGTCGTTTCACCCGCGATTCCGCATCGCCATCCGTTCCCGCGCCCTTCCGAGCCAGTCAGCCTCATGTCCGACAAGCCACAAAAGTCCCAAAAATCCGAAGCCAAAGACTATTCGAAAACCCTGTTCCTGCCGCAGACCGAATTCCCGATGCGCGCCGGCCTGCCGCAGCGCGAGCCGGAGCTGCTGAAATACTGGAACGACATCGGCCTCTACGACAGACTGCGCCAGCAAGCCCAGGGCCGCGCCAAATTCGTGCTGCATGACGGCCCGCCCTACGCCAACGGCAACATCCATATCGGGCACGCGCTGAACAAGATCCTCAAGGACGTCGTGACCAAGAGCCAGCAGATGCTCGGCTTCGACTCCAACTATGTGCCTGGCTGGGACTGCCACGGCCTGCCGATCGAATGGAAGATCGAGGAAGAGAACTACCGCTCCAAGGGCAAGCAGAAGCCCGACTTCCGCGACTCCGCCGCGATGGTGGCGTTCCGCAAGGAATGCCGCGCCTATGCGACGCACTGGATCAACGTGCAGCGCGAGGAATTCAAGCGCCTCGGCATCATCGGCGACTGGGATCATCCCTATCAGACGATGAGCTATCCCGCCGAAGCGCAGATCGCCCGCGAGCTGATGAAGTTCGCCGCCAACGGTACGCTGTATCGCGGCTCCAAGCCGGTGATGTGGAGCGTGGTCGAGAAGACCGCGCTCGCCGAGGCCGAGGTCGAGTACGAGGACTACACCTCCGACATGGTGTGGGTGAAGTTCCCCGTCACGTCCCCGGCACATGGTGCGCTCGCCAATGCTTCGGTCGTGATCTGGACCACCACGCCCTGGACACTGCCCGGCAACCGCGCGATCTCGTTCTCACCGAAGATCGCCTACGGCCTCTACAAGGTGACGGATGCAGCCGCGGACAATTGGGCGAAGACCGGCGATCTCCTGATCCTGGCCGATGCGCTTGCCGCAGAGGTGTTCAAGCAGGCGCGCGTCACGGCCTATGAGAAGCTGCGCGACATTCCCGGCGATACGCTGGACGCCGTGGAGTGCGCTCATCCCTTGCGCGGCCTCGATGGCGGTTACGCGTTTATCGTGCCGCTGCTCGCCGGCGAGCATGTCACCGACGATACCGGCACCGGCTTCGTGCACACCGCGCCGAGCCACGGCCGCGAGGACTTCGACGTCTGGATGGCCAATACCCGCGAGCTCGATGAACGCGGCATCTCGACCGCGATCCCCTACACTGTCGACGAGAACGGCGCCTATACCGCGCAGGCCCCCGGCTTCACCGGCAAGCGCGTGCTCAACGACAAGGGCGAGAAGGGCGATGCCAATGAGGCCGTGATCAAGGCGTTGATCGAGGCCGGCAAGCTGCTCGCGCGCGGCCGCCTCAAGCACCAATATCCGCATTCCTGGCGCTCGAAGAAGCCGGTCATTTTCCGCAACACGCCGCAATGGTTCATCGCGATGGACAAGGACATCAGCGAAGATGGCCATGCCAAGAAGGGCGATACACTGCGGGCCCGCGCGCTGCATGCGATCTCGGTCACGCAATGGGTGCCGCCGTCGGGTGAGAACCGCATCAACGGCATGATCGCCAACCGCCCCGACTGGGTGATCTCGCGCCAGCGCGCCTGGGGCGTTCCGATCGCCGTGTTCGTGCGCGAGAAGAGCGACGGCTCGGCCGAAATCCTGCAGGACGAGATCGTCAATCAGCGCATCGCCGAGGCCTTCATGGAGGAAGGCGCCGACGCCTGGTACATGGAAGGCGCCCGCGAGCGCTTCCTTGGATCGCGGGCGAAGGAAGACTGGAAGAAGATCGACGACATCTGCGACGTCTGGTTCGATTCCGGCTCCACGCACGCCTTCGTGCTCGAGGACCGCCAGAACTTCCCGCAGCTCGGCAACATCGTTCGCAAGGTCGACGGCGGCGACGACACCGTGATGTATCTCGAAGGCAGCGACCAGCATCGCGGCTGGTTTCATTCCTCGCTGCTGGAGAGCGCCGGCACGCGCGGCCGCGCGCCCTATGACATCGTGCTCACCCACGGCTTCACGCTCGACGAGAACGGCCGCAAGATGTCGAAGTCGATCGGCAACACCGTCGAGCCACAGAAGGTGATCAAGGATTCGGGCGCGGATATCCTGCGCCTGTGGGTCTGCGCCACTGACTATGCCGACGACCAGCGCATCGGCCCGGAGATCCTGAAGAACACCATCGAGACCTATCGCAAGCTGCGCAACACCGTGCGCTGGATGCTGGGAACGCTGGATCACTACAAGCCCGCCGACGCAGTCGCACCCGCCGACATGCCTGAGCTCGAACGGCTGATGCTGCACGAGCTCGCGGTCCGTGCTGCCGTCGTCCGCAAGGCCTATCAGGAGTTCGACTACAAGACGGTGGTCGCAACCTTGTCCGCATTCCTGAACAGTGAGCTCTCCGCGTTCTATTTCGACATCCGCAAGGACACGCTGTATTGCGATCCGCCCTCCTCGCCGACGCGCAAGGCGGCGCTGACCACGATCGATCTGTTGTGCAGCTCGATCCTGAAATGGCTGGCGCCGATCCTCAGCTTCACCGCGGAGGAAGCCTGGCGCATGTACAGGCCCGGCGCCGAGCCCTCGGTGCACCTGACGCAGTTTCCCGACGACCTCGAAAGCCTGCGCGACGACAAGCTCGCCGCGAAGTGGGAAGCGATCCGCAACGTCCGCCGCGTCGTCACCGGTGCGCTGGAGCTCGAACGCGCCGCCAAGAACATCGGCTCGTCGCTGGAGGCCTCGCCGGTGATCTATGTCGCCGACCGCGACATGCTTGCGACGCTGTTCGACACCGACCTCGCCGAGATCTGCATCACCTCGAACTACGAGGTGCGCCAGGACGAGGCGCCGCCTTCCGCATTCCGTCTCGATGCCGTTCCCGGCATCGCTGTCGTGGTGGAGAAGGCGGTCGGCACCAAATGCGCCCGTTCCTGGAAGATTTCGCCGACGGTGGGTGAAGACCCCGAATACCCCGACGTCACCCCGCGCGACGCCAAGGCGCTGCGCGAATGGAAGGCGCTGGGGGTGAGTGTCTAACTTCGTGTCGTCCCGGCGGAGGCCGGGACCCATAACCACGACCGCCGATTGCAGCGAAGGCTGATGACCACGAGTCCCTCAAACAACTTCCGCCTCGGAATATGGGTCCCGGCCTTCGCCGGGACGACGGCGGTGTTTGTAGTGGAGATAGAGATCTCCCCTGCATGACCCCGCTCCGCGCCGGCATCCTCGCGGCCCTGCTCACGCTGGTGGCCGATCAGGCCTCAAAGCTCTGGCTCCTGAACGTGTTCGACCTCGCCCGTCGCGGCGCGGTCGAGGTAACGCCGTTCTTCGACCTGGTGCTGGCCTGGAACATCGGCATCAGCTTCGGCTGGCTCCAGAACGACGGCCAGGCTGCGCAACTGGCGCTGATGGCCGTGAAGGTCCTCGCCGTGGTTGCGCTGGCGATCTGGATGGCCCGCTCGCACACCCTGCTGGCAACCATCGCGCTCGGCCTGATCATCGGCGGCGCCATCGGCAATGGGATCGATCGCCTCGCCTATGGCGCGGTGGTCGATTTCGCCCTGTTCCACGTCGAGATCGGCGGAAATACCTATAATTGGTACGTGTTCAACCTCGCGGACGTGGCCATCGTTGCTGGCGTGGCGGCGCTATTGTATGATTCCTTCTTGGGGGTACCCGCCGCAAAAGCGCCCTGATCCCGGCCGATACGGACCGGCAGGCGGAACCTTGTTTTTGCGAGGGATTATGCCGCGCGAGAGCGGCAAACTGCCACAATTTGGAACAGGTACAGTGATGCGCAGCTCGAAGACCAGCAGTTCGATGGTTGGAGACCCCCGGCAGGGGTTCTGGCGGGCGTTGAAATTGTCCGCTGTCGCACTCGGCATCGGTCTCGTCATGTCGGCTGGCGCTGCCCGCGCCGGTGACGACGGCGAGGACGATGACGATATGACCTTCGAAGAGAAGCTCATCGACAATCTGATGTCGGGCATCGGCGCCAAGAGCATGGAGAAGAAGGGTATTGAGTACCGTGAGCGGTCGCCGCTGGTGGTACCGCCCAAGCTCGACCTGCCGCCGCCCGCCGGCACCGAAGCCAAGAACGCGCCGAACTGGCCGAAGGACCCGGACGAAAAGCGCCGCAAGGAGGCCATCGCCCAGCGGAAAAAGGCCGTCAAGGCGACGGAGAATTGGCAGGCAGGCCGGACGTTGTCGCCCGCCGAGATGGAGGTCGGCAGAACAGCTGCACCCGAGCGCACGAGCAACGACCCCATCCAGCCGGGCACCAACGGTAACCCGTCGCTCAGCCCCGCTCAGCTCGGTTTCACCGGCGGTCTATGGGGCATGATGTCGAACAACAAGGGCGAGGCCAAGCAATTCACGACCGAGCCGCCGCGCCAGTCGCTGGTCGAGCCGCCGCCGGGCTACCAGACGCCGTCGCCGAGCTACGCCTATGGCGCCGGAGAGGACAAGACGAGGCGGACCTATTTCGACATCATGTCCGGGAAGGACAAGGAACAATAACGCTCCTGTCACTTTGCGATATCCCGACAGACGCGGTCCCGCGCCGACGGCTCGTGCGCGCCGGACGCGGTCTTTAATTGCTTATCAGTAACTTGCGCCCGAGTTGAGTTCTCTGCTTCGTGACGCGAAGCGTTTGCCGCACGGTGTACCATGCCGTGCCTCCGAGCCGGACATCCGGGCTCGGCCTTTCATAAGGATCATGATGTCCTCTTACCGATCGGCTGCCCGCCTCCTTGCCGCGCTGCTTTCGACGAGTGTCCTCACGGCCGGCGCATCTCTTGCGCAGACCACGGTGACATCGGCTCCGCCCGCCAGCTTCACGCTTGGAAACGGCATGCAGGTCGTGGTGATTCCCGACCACCGCACGCCCGTCGTCACGGAAATGATCTGGTACAAGGTCGGCTCGGCGGACGAGACGCCGGGCAAGTCCGGGCTCGCGCACTTCCTCGAGCACCTGATGTTCAAGGGCACATCGAAGCATCCGGTCGGCGAATTCTCCCAGACCGTGCTCCGCGTCGGGGGCAACGAGAACGCCTCGACCTCGGTCGACTACACGAACTACTACCAGCGCGTGCCGAAAGAGCAGCTGCCGACCATGATGGAGTTCGAGGCCGACCGCATGACCGGCCTGATCCTCAAGGACGAGAACGTGCTGCCCGAGCGCGACGTGGTGCTCGAAGAATACAACATGCGCGTCGCCAACAATCCGGACGCGCGGCTGAACGAGCAGATCATGGCCGCGCTCTATCTCAACCATCCCTACGGCCGGCCGGTGATCGGCTGGCACCAGGAGATCGAGAAGCTCGATCGCGAGGATGCGCTCGCCTTCTACCGCCGCTTCTATGCGCCGAACAACGCGATCCTGGTGATCGCGGGCGACGTCGAGGCCGCCGACATCCGCCCGCTGGTGGAGCGCAATTTCGGGTCCATCCCGGCCCAACCCGCGATCCCGGCCCGCCGTGTCCGCCCGCAGGAGCCGGAGCCCGCGGCGCCGCGCACCGTGACCCTGGCGGATCCGCGCGTCGAGCAACCCGGCTTGCGGCGCTATTACCTGGTGCCCTCGGCGACCACGGCTGCGGCCGGCGAAAGCGCGGCCCTCGACGTGCTGGCGCAGCTAATGGGCAGCGGCAACAATTCCTATCTCTACCGTGCGCTCGTGGTCGACAAGCCGCTCGCGGTCTCCGCCAGCGCCAGCTATTCGAGCATCTCGCTCGACCCGACTCAGTTCGCGATCTCGGCTTCGCCCAAATCCGGGGTCAGCTTCGCCGAGATCGAGCAGGTGGTCGACGGCGTCATTGCCGACATCGCGCAGAATCCGATCCGCGCCGAGGATCTCGAGCGGGTCAAGACCCAGCTCATCGCCGAGGCGATCTACGCACAGGACAACCAGGCGGTGCTGGCACGCTGGTATGGCGGCGCACTGACCACGGGCCTGTCGATCGAGGACATCCGGAGCTGGCCAGATCGCATCCGCGCGGTCACCGCCGAGCAGGTCCGCACCGTCGCGCAGAAATGGCTCGAGAAGAAGCGCTCAGTGACAGGCTATCTGATCAAGGACACCGCGACCACCAAACGCGAGGAGAAGCGTTCGTGACCTATCCCTTCCTTCGACGCGTTGCGTTCTCCTTTGCCACCGGCGCGGCACTCGCGCTCGCTACCGTCTCGCCGTCGCAGGCGGCTGCAAAGATCCAGCACTTGACGTCGCCGGGCGGCATCGAGGCCTGGTTCGTGCAGGATGCGACCGTACCGCTGATCGCCATGGAATATTCCTTTGCCGGCGGCTCGGCCCAGGATCCCAAGGACAAGTCGGGCGTCGCCAATCTGGTCGGCGATCTCCTCGACGAAGGCTCCGGCGATCTCGATTCCAAGACCTTCCATGAGCGGCTCGATCGCCGCGCCATCGAGCTCTCCTTCTCCGCCACCCGCGACACGCTCCGCGGCAGCCTGCGCATGCTGCGCGACAACAAGGACGAGGCCTTCGACCTGCTGCGGAGCGCGCTGACCTCGCCGCATTTCGAAACCGCCGATGTCGAACGCATTCGCTCGCAGGTAATCTCGGGCCTGCGCCGCGAGACCACCAACCCGACCTCGCTGGCGAGCCGCAAATTCCTGGAAGTCGCCTTCGGCGAACATGCCTACGGCCGGCAGTCCAACGGCAACCTCGACAGCGTTCCGACCATCACGATCGCCGACATGAAGGACTATGTCGGCCGCGTGCTCGCCAAGGACACGCTGAAGATCGCGGTGGTTGGCGACGTTGATCCCGATACGCTCGGTAAGCTGCTCGACCACACGTTTGGCAGCCTGCCCGCCAAGGCCAATCTCGTGCCGGTCCCCGACGTCGAGGCCGCCAAGCCGCCGCAACGCGCCTTCGTGACGCTCGACGTTCCCCAGACCGTGATCACCTTCGGCGGCCCCGGGGTGAAGCGCAGCGATCCGAACTTCATGGCGGCCTATGTCGTCAACCACATCCTCGGCGGCGGCGGGTTGTCCTCGCGGCTTTATCGCGAGGTGCGCGAGAAGCGCGGGCTGGCCTATTCGGTGTTCGAATCGCTGCTCTGGATGGAGCATTCGGCGGTCTTCATCGGCAATACCGGCACCCGCGCCGACCGCGCAGGCGACACCATCGACGCCATCGACAAGGAAGTGCGTCGGATCGCCGAGGAAGGCCCGACGCAGAAGGAGCTCGATGAGGCCAAGTCCTACCTCAAGGGCTCGCAGATGCTGGCGCTCGATACCTCCTCGAAGCTCGCGCAGGCGCTGCTGCAATATCAGCAGGACAAGCTGCCGATCGACTACATCGAGAAGCGCAACGCCGTCGTCGATGCGGTCACCATGGATGACGCCAAGGCGGCCGCAAAGCGCCTCTGGGGCCAGGGCCTCCTGACCGTCGTCGTCGGCCGCGCTCCGCAGGCGGCGGCGCAACCGGCAGCCGCACCGGTGACGAAGTCGAACTGACGTCTTCCATACGCTTCCTGAAATGGCCGGGCTCGCCCGGCCATTTGCATTCCGGGCGCCATTGCCGAACCTAGGCGTCCGGGATATGTCCGGGCATCACGAATGGTGCCACCATGCTGCGGATATCCCGCGATCTCGTCATCGACGAGGACGACATCGAGATCGGCTTTGTCCGCGCCTCCGGCCCCGGCGGGCAGAACGTCAACAAGGTCGCGACCTCGGCGCAATTGCGCTTCGACACCCGCAAACTGACGCTGCCGGAGGATGCCGCGTTGCGCCTGGCCCGGCTCGCAGGGCAGCGCATGACCAAGGACGGCGTCATCGTGATCCAGGCCCAACGCTTCCGCACCCAGGAGCGCAACCGCCAGGACGCCATCGATCGCCTTACGGAGATGCTCGGCGAAGCCATGATCCGGCCGAAGCCACGGCGCGCGACAAAGCCGACCTTTGGGTCCAAGCAGCGCCGGCTCGAGGGCAAGAAGCGCCGCAGCGACATCAAGTCGAAGCGCGGCGGGCATTTCGACGATTGACCGATTGACGAAAAAACCTCCGGCCGCCATGCGACCGGAGGTTTGCCGTTTCGCTGGCTGCGTCAGTAGCGCTTGCCGGTCGCAGCACCGCCCGACACGGAATCGTCAGCCGTGCCCTTATGCGTCGCGCTGCCGGTGGTGCCGACCGTGCCCTTCGTACCCTTGGTCGACTTCATGCCGACCTTCTCACCCGCGGCTCCCTGCTGTGCGCCGAGATCCTCTTCATCGCCGCTCGAGGCACCGCCCTGCATGGTCTTGCCCTGCGCGCTGCCACGCAACTTGGTGTCCGACGATGCGCCTTGTGCGAGAACCGGTCCCACCAGCAGTGCGGAAAGAGCGCATGCGATTACAGAGGTCTTCACTACCTTCATCCATTTCTCCTGGATTTTGTTCGCGATGAGCGGTTGGTGTTTTCGCCGTTCGCCTGGACTGGACCATCCCATCGCGCAGAGAGCCGAACGGCGCAGTCGCCATGCAATCCGGATCGTGTGGTCATCGTTGAGGGATTTCGCGGCGGTTTCGCGGAATTGTGCTCCTCATATGCGGCGGTGCGGAACAAGTTGCGGACCGCGAACGCGACGCTCGGGCTCGCGGGGTCGTCAACGACGGCCCCCGCGACCGGCGCGATCGTCCAATGTCTTCAATGTGATAAGCCTCCCTTTTCCCCAGGGCGCGACGCGCCTGTTGCTCACCCGATGCTTTTGACGCAACACGGCATAGAATAACGCCCCGAATCTGAAATCGAACTCATGCCCGTCCGCCAATTGCCCGAACAGGTCGTCAACCGCATCGCCGCCGGCGAGGTGGTCGAACGTCCTGCGAGCGTGGTCAAGGAACTGGTCGAGAACGCCATCGATGCCGGCGCCAGCCGGATCGACGTTTTTACCGATGGCGGCGGACGGCGGCGGATCGGCATCACCGACGACGGCGGCGGCATGACCGCCAGGGACCTCTCACTGGCAGTCGAGCGTCACGCCACCTCCAAGCTCGACGACGAGGACCTGCTGCAGATCCGCACGCTCGGATTCCGCGGCGAGGCGCTGCCCTCGATCGGCTCTGTGGCGCGGCTCTCCATCACCACGCGGCATGCCAGCGAGCCGCATGCCTGGGCGCTCAATGTCGAGGGCGGCGAGAAGTCCGAGATCATGCCGGCCGCGCTCGCGCACGGCACGCGGGTCGAGGTCAATGACCTCTTCTACGCCACGCCGGCGCGGCTGAAGTTCTTGAAGACCGACCGGACCGAGGCGGAAGCGATCCGTGAGGTGGTGCGGCGCCTCGCGATGGCGCGGCCGGAAATCGCCTTCACGCTCGCGGGCGAAGAGCGCGCCCCGGTGACCTGGGCTGCGGCGCTGCCCGGCGTCGCCGGTCGCCTCACGCGTCTCGGCGACATCCTGGGGGCAGAGTTCCGCAGCCATGCCATCGAGGTCCACGCCGAGCGCGAGGGCGTGGCGGTCGCCGGCTATGCCGCAGCGCCCGCGCTGACCAAAGCCAACGCGCTCGGACAATATCTCTTCGTCAACGGCCGTCCGGTGCGCGACAGGCTGATCTTAGGGGCGGTACGCGGGGCCTATGCCGATTATCTGCCGCGCGATCGTCATCCGGTGCTGGCGCTGTTCGTCACGCTCGATCCGCGCGAGGTCGACGCCAACGTGCATCCGGCCAAGACCGAGGTGCGGTTTCGCAACGCCGGCCTCGTCCGCGCGCTGATCGTGCACGGATTGAAAGACGGGCTTGCACGGGAGGGCCGGCGTACGGCCGCCAACAGCGGCGAGAGCGCGCTGTCGTCGTTCCGCCCCGCATTCACGCCGCGCCCGGCAAGCTGGGATTGGCGGGCGTCGCCATCCGCCCCGGTCGCGCCGATGCCGTCATTCGACGGTGCGGCTGCGCCCACCTTCGCCGAGCGCGCGCAGGCTGCGTTCGATGTCGGTGCGCCCAGTGCGGACGTGCGGATCGAAACGCAGCCCGCCGGCGATCTGGTCCACCGCCCGCTCGGCGCGGCGCGCACGCAAATCCACGAGACCTATATCGTCTCGCAGACCCGCGACGGCCTGATCATCGTCGACCAGCACGCCGCGCATGAACGCATCGTCTACGAGCGGCTGAAAGCCTCGCTGGCTGCCAACGGCGTGCAGCGGCAGATCCTGCTGATCCCCGAGATCGTCGAGATGGACGAGGCCACGGTGGAGCGCCTGCTCGAGCGCAGCGAGGAGCTGGCGTCGTTTGGCCTCGCGATCGAATCCTTCGGCCCCGGTGCCGTTGCGGTGCGCGAGACGCCGTCGCTGCTCGGCAAGACCAATGCGGGCGGGCTGTTGCGCGATCTTTCCGAGCATATGGCCGAGTGGGACGAGGCGCTGCCGCTGGAGCGCCGTCTGATGCACGTCGCCGCCACCATGGCCTGCCACGGCTCGGTGCGCGCCGGCCGAAGGCTCAGGCCGGAGGAGATGAACGCCCTGCTCCGCGAGATGGAGGACACCCCGAACTCCGGCCAGTGCAATCACGGCCGCCCGACCTATGTCGAGCTGAAGTTGAGCGACGTGGAGAAGCTGTTCGGACGGAGGTAATTCGAAATTACGGCCGCTTCAAAAACACGAACTCCGTGTCGTCATACGCGCGCCGCTCCAATTCCTCGAAGCCTTCCGGCGTGACGAACTGCGCAGCCTTCGCCTCTTCCACGACGAGCAGCGCGCCCGGCGTCAGCCAGCCGCCGTCGCGCAGGCTCGCAAGCGCCTTCTCCGCAAACCCCTTGCCATAGGGCGGATCGAGGAACACCAGCGAGAACGGCTCGACCGGATGCGCAGGCCCGAGATCGGTCGCATCACGACGATAGACTTTTGTCACGCCACCCAAGCCCAGCGTCTCGACATTATTCCGCAGCAGGGCGCGCGCCTCCGCGCCGTTGTCGACGAACAGCACGAATTTCGCGCCGCGTGACGACGCCTCGATGCCCAGCGCGCCGGTGCCGGCGAAGAGATCGAGCACGCGCGCATCCGCAATCGGATCGTCATAGGCGTGCACGAGGATGTTGAACACGGACTCGCGCAGGCGGTCCGCCGTGGGGCGGATGTCGCGCGAGGACGGTGAGGCCAGATTGCGCCCCTTCAATCGACCGCCGACGACGCGCAACGTCAGTCCTCCTTCGGCGCCAGATCGCGCTTGCCGTGATAGCCGCGCTTGGGACGGCGCGGCGGGCCGTAGCCGCTGGCCTCAGCCTCGTTGCGCTCGCGCGCTTCCTCGCTGCCGGTGCGTTGCACCAGGACGCGGCGGCCCTTGCGGTCGTTGATCACGCCGCGCTTGCTCGCGGGCTTCTTCTCGCGCGGCGCGTCGTCTCCCTCATGCGAGGCAGATTTCTGCGGCACGTCGAACTGCGCACCCGATTTCTCGATGATCTTTTCGCCGAGCTGGTCGCGCAGCACGCGGGACTTGATCTCCTCGACCTGGCCCTCGGGGACCTCGCCGAGCTGGAACGGGCCGTAGGAGACCCGGATCAGCCGGTTCACCTCGAGTCCAAGATGAGCGCAGACATTGCGCACTTCGCGGTTCTTGCCCTCGCGGATCGCGAAAACCAGCCAGACATTGGCGCCCTGGTCACGCTCCAGCGTCGCGTCGATCGGACCGTATTTGACGCCCTCGATCTCGATGCCGTTCTTCAGCTCGTCGAGCTGCGCCTGCGTGACGTCGCCATGGGCGCGGACACGGTAGCGGCGCAGCCAGCCGGTGTCCGGCAGCTCGAGCGTGCGCGCGAGCCCGCCATCATTGGTGAGCAGCAGCAGGCCCTCGGTGTTGAAGTCGAGCCGGCCGACGCTGATCAGCCGCGGCAGACCTTCGGGCAAATTGTCGAACACGGTCGGACGTCCCTCGGGATCGTCATGGGTCGTCATCAGGCCGCGCGGCTTGTGATAGAGGAACAGCCGCGTGCGCTCGCGCTCCGGCAACGGCTTGCCATCCACGGTGACGACATCGTTCGAGGTGATGTCGAGCGCCGGCGAGTTGATGACACGACCGTTGACGCTGACGCGGCCCTGCGTGACCATCTCCTCGGCATCGCGGCGCGAGGCAAGGCCCGCACGCGACAGCACCTTGGCGATACGCTCGCCAGCTTTCTTCGGCTTGACCTCTTCCTCGCGGCGCGGCCGCCGCTCGGAATCACGATCGCGCTCGCGATAGGCGCCGCGACCGCCGAAGGCCGGACGCTTCTCGAAGATCCTGCTCTCGTCCTCGTTTTCGCGGCGCGGACGGTCGCCGGAACGAGCTTCGCTGCGGGGATGCTCGTGCCAGTCGGAGCGGCCCTCGGAGCGCTCGCGCGGACGATCGAATTTCGGGCGATCGCCGCCGCGATCGAACCTGGGACGATCATCGCGGGGGCGATCGAATTTAGGCCGCTCGCGGAATGGACGGTCACCTGATGGACGATCGTCGCGCGAACGCGAAAAGCGCGGACGGTCGTCGCCGCCGCCTTGCCGATCGTCGCGCTTCTGCCAAGGCTTGTCCTGACCGCGGTCGCTGCCGCCAAAATCCTTGCGCGGACCCTTGCTGAAGTCCTTGCGCGGCGGCCGGTCGCCGCGTGGGGCCGCATCGCGCTTCTGCCAGGGTTTCGAATCGCTGCGCTCGCTGCGATTGCGGTCCGGTGCGCCGCGCGAAAACTTCCGCTCGCCGTCGAACTTGCGTTCCGGACGGTCGCCACGCGGCGCGTAAGGTCGCTTGTCGCCAAACTTCGTGTCACCGGTTCGGCCGGCCGGACGGGAATCGTCGCGATCCCTGCGCGGCGGACGGTCATCACGCCCATAGGACGGGCGATCACCGCGCGGTTTGAACGACCGCTTCTCGCCATCGCGCGAGGGGCGATCAGAAAATGGGCGGTCGCCACGGGGCTTGAAGGGGCGCTTCTCGCCGTCGCGCGACGGACGATCCGAAAACGGACGGTCTTCACGCGGCTTGAAGGGCCGATCGCCACGCGGCTTGAAGCTGCGCTCACCACGATCTTCGCCGCGCGGCCGGTCTTCCCGATTGAACTTCGGACGGTCGCTGAAGTCGCGGCGCGGGGCGTCGCCCTCCTCGCGGCGGCGGACCGGTCGGCTGTCACGGTCGCCGCGGGGCGGGCCGCTGTCGCCCTTGCCCTCGAAGCCGCGCTTGGCGAACTTCTTCTCGGGGCCCCGCGCCTTGCCGGAACGGCCGCCCTTGGCCGGGCCGCGATCACGACGGCCGCGGGAATCGTTGTCTTTGTCGCTGTCGCGAGGCATGAATAATCTCACTCAGGGGGTGGCCAGAAAGCATTGTGCGCGCTCGTTTCGAGCCGCATGCTCAGGCAAATTCGGTAAGCACTTCTGCTGAAGGCGCAGCTACTAGCAGGTTTCTCGCGATGATACGAGGCTTGAAAGCCCCCTCTTTCATGGATTTGGCGCTCAAAACGGCCGAAAACGCCGGAAAGGCGGGCGAAGTTCCGATCGGATGCGTCGTGGTCCGCAATTACGAGGTCATCGCCACCGCGGCGAACCGGACGCTGACCGACTACGACCCCACGGCGCATGCCGAGATCGTTGCGCTGCGCGAGGCGGCCAAAAAAATCGGCAGCGAGCGCCTGGTCGACTGCGACCTCTACGTGACGCTGGAGCCGTGCACCATGTGTGCGGGCGCGATCTCGTTTGCAAGGGTGAGGCGCCTGTATTACGGCGCCGCCGACCCCAAGGGCGGCGCGGTTGAATCAGGCGTGCGGTTCTTCACCTCGCCGACCTGCCATCACGTCCCGGATGTCTATTCCGGGGTCGGCGAAAGCGAGGCGGCGCGGCTGCTCAAGGACTTCTTTCGCGAGCGGCGCTAAGGCGCGGCAAAGAACTCGCGCAGCGCCTTCGCGGTCACATCCGGGTTCTCCTCGGTGAGAAAGTGCCCCGAATCCACCGGCATGCCATCCACGTTGGTCGCCCACTGCTTCCAGATGTCGAGCGGGGTGGCGGCGGCTTGCGCTACGCCCGCGTTGCCCCACAGCGCCAGCATCGGAATCGTGATCTTCTTGCCGGCCTCGAAATCGGCCTTGTCGAGATCGTAATCGAAATAGGCGCCGGCGCGATAATCCTCGCACATCGCATGCACGCGGGCGGGATCGCGGAACGGGGCGATGTAGTGTTCGAGCGCACGCTCGTCGATGGCCTCCAGCGTCTTCGATCTGGTCTGGCTCGCCATCTTGAAGCGGAGGAAGAACTCGCCATTGCTCGCGACCAGCGTCTCCGGCAACGGGGCGGGCTGCGCCAGAAAAGTCCAGTGATAGATCTTCAGTGCGTAGGCGCGGTTCATCCGCTCCCAGTAATTGTAGGTCGGCAGGATATCGAGCACCGCGAGCTTCGACAGCCGGCCGGGATGATCGAGCGCCAGCCGATACGAGACGCGGCCGCCGCGATCGTGGCCGGCGAGCGCGAAGTGCACGTGGCCGAGGCGCTCCATCGCCTCGACCATGGCCTTGGCCATCGCGCGCTTGCTGTAGGGGATGTGCAGCGCGTCGCTCTCGGGCATGTCGGACCAGCCATAGCCGGGCAGATCGGCGATGATCAGCGTGAACTGGTCGGCCAGCTGCGGCGCGACGCGGTGCCACATCACGTTGGTCTCGGAGAAGCCGTGCAGCAGCAACAGCGGCGGTCCCTTGCCGCCGACGCGGGCGAAGATGCGGCCGAGGGAGGTGTTGATCCATTCGGAGGCGAAGCCGGGATAGAGGTCGGCGAGATCGGACATCTTCTGCATCCTTATCTGTCAGCGTGGGCTGTTCGGTCTTGAGAATGCCCCAAAACAAAAAAGTCGAAAAACAACCCCATGCACAGTAGCTAAGTCCAACCGCCGCCTACACAATTTCGGAGTGCCGACGGCGCGGGCGGAAATTGCGCGCGCGTGCGAAAAAAGCCTGTCAGCCCTTGGACTTCTCGGCGTCCACCGCCTGCCAGCCGATGTCGCGGCGGCAGAAGCCTTCCGGCCAGTTGATGCGGTCGACGGCCTGATAGGCGCGGGCCTGCGCTTCCGTCACGGTCTTGCCGAGCGCGCAGACATTGAGCACGCGGCCGCCATTGGCGAGGATGGCGCCGTCCTTCTCGACCGTGCCGGCGTGAAAGATCTCGGCGGTCTCGACCTTCGCGGCGTCGTCGAGCCCCTCGATCCGCGTACCCTTCTGATAGTCGCCGGGATATCCCTTCGCCGCCATCACCACCGTGAGTGCGGCTTCCGGATACCAGCGGAGGTCAAAGTTCTTCAGCTGGCCGTCGCAGGCGGCGAGGAAGGCCGGCACGATGTCCGACATCATCCTGAGCATCAGCACCTGGCACTCGGGATCGCCGAAGCGCACGTTGAACTCGAACAGCTTTGGGCCCTGCGTCGTCAGCATGATCCCGGCATAGAGGATGCCGCGAAACGGCGTGCCGCGCTGCTTCATGCCGGCGACTGTCGGCAGGATGATCTTGGCCATGATCGCGTCATGGACCGCCGGCGTGACCAGGGGCGTCGGCGAATAGGCGCCCATCCCGCCGGTGTTCGGACCGACGTCGTGGTCGAACACGCGCTTGTGGTCCTGCGCGGACGCCAGCGGAATGGCGGTCTCGCCGTCGCACAGCGCGAAGAAGCTGATCTCGCGGCCCGGCAGAAACTCCTCGATCACGACCTCGGCGCCGGCCTCGCCAAAGCCGCCCTCGAACATCATGGCGATGGCGTCCTCGGCCTCGCGCACCGACTTGGCGACGACGACGCCCTTGCCGGCGGCAAGGCCGTCGGCCTTGACCACGATCGGCGCGCCCTGGCTCTGGACGTAAGCGCGCGCATCGGCGGCGTTAGTGAATCGCTTGTAGGCGCCGGTCGGAATGCCGAACTCGGTGCACAGCGCCTTGGTGAAGCCCTTCGAGCCTTCGAGCTGGGCGGGGATCCTGTCCGGCCCGAACGCCTTGATGCCGGCGGCGGTGAGGTCATCGACGATCCCGGCCGCCAGCGGCGTCTCCGGGCCGACCACCACGAGCTCGACCGCATTCGCCTTGCAGAAGTCGATCACGGCGGCATGGTCGGCGACATCGAGCGCCACGCATTCCGCCTCGCGCGCGATCCCGGCATTGCCCGGCGCGCACCAGAATTTGGTCACAAGGGGAGAGGCTGCGATCTTCCACGCCAGCGCATGTTCGCGGCCGCCGGAACCAAGCAGGAGAATATGCATCGAGGGCTCGAAAAATAGAGGTTTGCTGGACGCGAGGTCGCACGAATCGGGGTGGGGCTCAAGGGGGGCGGCCCGAACTCCCCGTCATTCCGAGGCGCGCGTGCTCCTGCTGTCCATCTATGGCGTAGACCGATGCCGAAGCCGGTTGGCGATGTTCTTTGCGCATCGCGCACGCCCCTAATCATTTGAGGAGCAGGGAACACGCCCTCGAAGCTGCCCTTCTAGCGACGGGCCCTTCTCAAACTTTGACCAATGCGCGCAAGCGTAATCCGCTGCGACACTGGAGCCTGATCCGGTCCGCCCACTATTGTCCCCGTTGGAACGCTGTCCCTGTTCTTTACCACATCAGGTACCCCCGCTTTCTTAGCCACCAATCTCCACTTTCTGCGGAATTCGGTCGTGGACCAAGGTAAGCCGGTAACATCGTTTATGATAATTGGGCCGGACGTTGGGAGGGCCAAAATGTCGAGGCCAAGCGCCTTGAACTCCGCCAACACCATCGGAGCCTTCTTCAGATCGACTTCAATCGGGCGGCCGCTTGATCCTGTCGTGTGCCGCAAGATCAAATTTTTGTCGATGTCGGACCAACGTAGGCCACGGAGCCACTTCCGACCATGGATTTCAACGTCGGAGCTTCCCGGCTCCCCGACAGGAACCCACTCACCAATTACATCCTTTTGGCCAAGCCTCAATTCGAATTGAAACGCTTGAACGAGAGCTATCGAATACCAACCAAAGTGTTCGCGAGCCGTGCGACGGATAGCTTGGACATGCTCGACAGTTAGTTGCACGAAGCGCGGTCCCTGAGTGCTAAACCGGCTCTCGCGAAGTATTTCCGCAAGACGCCTGCACTCTGGATCTTCGAGGAGCGTAAAGCCAAACTTAAATAGAGCCCGAAGCCGCGCGATCATTTCATTCGCTGCGGCAGTCCTACCGCCAGAACCCGAAACTTTGTACCAGTAAAGCAGCGTTGGCGCCTTGATGCCTCGGACCTGATGTTGGCCGTATTTTTCACTCATCCGATCGAACGTGCGGCCCTGCTTGATGCGCACCTGATAGCGAAGTTTTTGGAAAGGCGAGTCCAAATCGCTTCGATAGGAATCTATTAGTTGCTTGAGCGTTAGCGCCATTGTCCGTCACAGCCCCTCGGCGTGCGAGTACATCAACAGAAGCATGGTGATAATCACAACCGCCGCAGCTATGCCGACCACTCCATCGGCACGGATAACTGCTCCGAGGAAGTGTATTTCGAGTCGTTGAAATTGGTCCACCAGATTAGCTCCGTGCTACTTGGCTCAGACGATCCGAACCGATGTCGCCATTGGGTCAGCGTCGGCACGTGGTGCCAAGACTATTCGGCGCTCAAGAAAGATCCTGAGTGATCGTAAGGCCTTAAGCAGGACGCAGTGTCATCAGCGCTCTTGCAAAAAAACCGCTGATGTAGGCGACCGAAAACTACTATGCCGATAAGTATCTGAGTGCGCTGTCAAACCCCCGCGCGATAGCGCGACAACATGACCGGAAGAGACTTTGGCAGACCACCCCTGCAGAAAGTGGATGATCGTTCAAGTGGTTGGCCTGATCAGCGGTTTTTTCTCTTCCGTCCGGGCCGTCCGGACTAGCGCGTAGCATGGGTTGAGCCGAGCGAAACTCATCACACGTGTTTCTCGAAGCATCCGTAAAGCTAGCCGACCAGGCGCCACCCGCGGTTTGTCGTCACTTGCAGTCGGATGACAGCCGCGACGACGGAGAGCGGGAATAGGAAAGCGATGGGCTTCGCAAGAGCTCAACCCATCCTACGAGCGACACGTTCCGGGCCAACCCCGTCACCCAGCAGCTTAAGATGTGCCGGCCGTAGGTTGACAGACCTCGAGCCTATCACTTCATTTGCTGAGCCGGAAACCATCCAGGAGCCTCGATGGCATCCATCTACGCTCTCTATTCTTGCCGCGACGGGCGGGTGCGATACGTCGGGATGACGACCGGCACCATCGATCGCCGTTTTGTGCAGCACCGGCGGGGTCCTTATGACGGGATAGGTGTCGTGCGAAGCTGGATGCGTGACGAGTGGAATGACGCCTTTCCGGTTCGGACCGCATTGCTCGAGTGGTGCGACATAAGTCAGGTCAGCGATCGTGAAACATACTGGATCAATCTCTTCGACAATCTCCTGAATGAGCGGAAGTATTATCGCCCTCAGCAGGCTCCGCAGTGCCGTGCGCGTACTCCCAGGATTGACGTAATTGCAGAATACATGCGCAACCATACCTTCAATTTTGAAGGCAGACACGGCATCCATTATCGGCACAGCCTTGATATGTATTTTGTGCTCGTTCCCGACAGGGATGAGGGGCTTTGCCCATTGATCGGCGATGAGCTTCCTGGAGGAAGCAGGGCGATGTGGTTTTCCGACCTCGCCCGCGCCATCAATGCGCGCGACAGGTATCGTGGCCTCTTCCCAAAGATGCAGTGGCCGCGTGACAAAGTGATTTAATCAGCCCGTAGGATGGGTTGAGCTCTTGCGAAACCCATTGCACTTGTTTCGTGGTAACGTCGCGTCATGACCGCGCACCGCCGCGTTCTGGGGTGGAGTCCAAGAATTTGAAGCGAGTCGCTAATGGTCGATATGAAATGGTTGAAACAGCTAACAAAGACGGAACGGATCGATCAAGCTAAGGTCAAGATGGAAAGACTCCTTGATCACTTCCTTTATGTTATTGAGTTGCACGCAAACAATTCATTCGTGGTGTACTCACCGACGCTCGCATCGCAAATTCCGGCCTCTTTTGCAGCTAACGCCTTCGAGGTTTTCCAGCGCAGTATGCACCAGATCGAGATCGTCAGACTTTGCGCCATATGGGACAGCGCTGATGCCCAAAAAGAAAATATTTCGACCGTCGTAGAACTGATTGATGACAGTGAAATCATCGAGCAACTCGGCGACGAGAACCTACACTATTGGAGCGGTAAGACAGCTTCGATTGGCAACCCCTCCACCGATCCTAACCTTGCCCGGCTCGAACGCGAGGCGATAGCGGCGAGCGAACGCCAGTTCGGGAGCGAACAGGCAGCGAAAGCTAAGACGGAGCTCAGGCAGGCAATAGCCGACAGTCGCGCGATTATTGCGTCGGCGAGATTGGCTTCCGTGATGAACATCCGCGATAAGAATCTTGCTCATTCGTTGGAGTCCACGCGGCGAGAAAAGCACGGCCCAATTCAGCCGATGAAATACGGCGATGAAACAGAACTCTTGAAGGCATCGATACCTATCATCGAACGGCTGTATTGCTGGGTGAGCGGGAAGAGCTTTTCTGTCGAGGACTCTTGCAGGATTGACCAGAAGAATGCCGAGGCTCTCTGGAATGGCTGCACCTTCAACGTGCTTCGATGATGGATAGCGTAAGGACGCTGCGGGCTTACTGCGAAGAATGCCAAACGTACCGCAGAACCGAGAACTCTGAACGAGCCCCGTAACCAGTCGGGGTTTGGTGCCGCATGGACAAGACAAACGACCTTGAAGAGTTTTTCGAAGATGCGGCCTCTAACCGGATGGTCAATACGGCCAACTTTGCGGCCGAGTATCAGATTCTTAGCCGCATCAATAAGTGTTTCACCGCGCCGGCATTCCATTTCTCCAAATCCAAGTCGTTCATCTGTGCGCTGCTTTTCCTGAGGTCTCAGTACGCCTTCAAGTCTGCGGTTGGCATGTCACTGTCGGGCCAGGTAACAGAGGCTTTTCAGATGACAAGGTCTTGCCTGGAGCACGCTGGCTACACGCTGGCGATTTCTGAAAAGCCAGAGCTTGAGTCGGTCTGGATGGGAAGAAATATGACGCCTGAGGGTATGAAGGCCCAGAAGACGGCTTTCAAGATCAGCGAGGTTAGAGCAGCCATCACGAGACATGATGCTCTATTGGCCGAGATCTTCAGCGAGAACTACGAGCGCGCGATTGATTTCGGCGGCCACCCGAACCCGCATGCGACCATGAGTACGATCACCACGGGCGGGACTGAAGCGGAATTTTTCTCGGTCGAGGCGCTAAGCAGTGACCCAAGGGTGCTGATGCACGCGCTCAAAAGTACCGCGCAGGCCGGCCTCACAGCTCTGCATATCGTCAAGTTTGTTTACCCGTCTGAGTTTGAGCAGCATGGAGTAATTCAAGAGATGGATGCACTGGCCAAAGAGAACCTTTAGTCAAGCTACCAGAATCTCAAAAGACGTAACGCCCATGGCGCCAATTCGCTCCCGCCCCAGACCAGCCCGAGAACACCGATAACGGCTGTAGCTGCCCGGGCGTAGACTAGAGCGGCCAACGGTCTCCGGATAGCATTGATGGCCGGAACGCCCTCAGCTGTCACGCTGGGCGGCCAGAATTTTACGGTCAGTTTGGGGGGTGGCGTCATCACGGAGTACTCCATTGAAGCATCATGGAGCCCTCCGAATCAGCAGAGGTATGGAGACATAGATTCGGGATCGGCGCAACGCACCGCGCCGACCTCTCAACGTCAATGACAAAACGGTGGATGCCCATCGCACAACTCTCCCATTAAGGAAGTGTATTGCTGTGCTTCAGAAGGACAGAAGTTTGTCGCCGAGAAAATCAGGCTCCGCAAGAGCAAAGTATCACTACTCAAACCGTTGATGTTTCAGGGGATTTTTTCTGCCCTCCAAGGCCGAAGCTTCCTGGGCAATTTCGGGCCTCTAGGCGCGCCGTTCGGGGAAACTAGTCTGCTTGAATAGCCTTTGATGACCCCTCTTCAGCCACTCCGCCACCTCGGCGCCATCCCTCGGACATCTACGGGCCAGGACTGACACCCAGAGCGCTCCATTGCCTCCGGACGAGTTCGTGGAAGTTCGCGTCAGCTTCAGCCGATCAAACCTGCTTCCCCGCAATAATCTCCTGCAACGTCGCCACATGCCGCGCGAACGCTCCGCGCCCCGCCGCCGTCGGGGTGACCGTGGTCTGCGGCTTCTTGCCGACGAAGGCTTTTTCGACATAGCCGGCCTTGGCCAGCGTCTCGATATGCGCCCCCAGATTGCCGTCGGTTGCGCCGGTGAGCTTTTTCAGCCGCGAGAACTCCAGGCCGGTAGACACGGGCAGCGCGTTCAGGGCCGCCATGATCTTCAGCCGCAGCGGCTGGTGGATGATGTCGTCGAGCTCGGCCATCAGATCCGCCGCATCCAGAGGCCGCCGAGGATCAGGCCTCCGCCATTGACGAAGGCCATCCAGAGCGGGAACGCCTCGCCGATGTAGAAATAGCCGATCAGCGTCAGCGCGGAGATGCCAACGCCGATCGCCATGAAGGCATAGCCGAACCAGAGACCCGCCAGCGTATAGAACAGCATAAGGTAGAGCGGCCAGAACGTGCCGAGCTGGCGCGGGCCGAAATGACCGATCACATTGGTGCAGAGATAACCGAAGGCGAAGAACAGCACGAACACCAGAAGCAGTCTGACGTTGAAGGCGATGCCATGGGAGTGATGCGGCGGATTGAAGATGCGCAGCCCGTAGGATGGGTTGAGCCCTTGCGAAACCCATCGCACTTGTTGCGTGGTAACGTCCCGTCATGACCTCGTACCGCCGCAACTTCGTTTCGGGTGGGTGTTTCTTCTTCACCGTTAACCTGGCGGAGCGGAAGCTAGCGTTGCTGACGGATCATATCGGGTTGTTGCGCACGGCGTTTCGTGAAACGCACCGACGCCATCCATTCACGATCGATGCCATCGTGGTGCTGCCCGATCACCTTCACACGGCGTGGACCTTACCAGAAGGTGATGCCGATTCCGTGACTGGGCGCCCTCCTCGTTTCATCGCCGCATAAAGCTCGGCAATTACCCGGCCGATTGGGCCGGCGATCAGTCGGATGACGGCCGCGATTTCGGAGAACGGGGATAGAGAAGCGATGGGTTTCGCAAGGGCTCAACCCATCCTACGAGCTGAAGACGTCAGCTAGGAAGCCAGGAGCGGGCGCTTCCGGAACCATCATCGCTCGATCATCCCGCAGGTCCCGCTCGCCGAGTCGCCCAACGGGCGTGAATAGTATGATGTATGCAAGATCCTGCTTGCGCGGCGAGACGGCGGCAGTGTCTCCGCAAATGTCCGTGCTTGATCTCGACCAATGGCTCTGTTTGGATAGTTGCGTTTCGCGCAACTCGTATTCGGATAATCATAGTGAATGAAAGAGATGGATACCGACGTTCAATGGATGCTCTTTCACAAGAGAAAGCATCGTGACCCTCTACCGTACCGGCATCGGGAATCGGCTTTTGGCGGCTCTGCCGCCGGCGGATCTCGGCTTGCTCACGCCCCACTTCCGGAAGGTCTCCTTTGGGCCAGATGCCGTTTTGGTGCGCTCGGGCGATGAGATGGACCCGGTCTACTTTCCCCATAGCGGCGCAATCGCCTTCATGCTCGATATGCCGGACGGGCAAACGGTCGCAACCACCTTGATGGGACGGGAAGGCGCTTTGGCCTCTTTTTCCGTACTCGGCCCATCGCTTTCATCCGTGACCGCGATTGCACGCATGGCGGGCACAGCATCATTGATTTCCGCCGCCAAATTTCGGGATGCCTATGCGCAAAGCGCGGCCATCAGGAATGTCGTTCAGCTCCACGCCCGCGCGGTGTTATTGCAACTCCAGCACGTAGCCGCTTGCAACGCGCTGCACCGGGTGGATGGCCGCATGGCGCGGTGGCTTCTGCAGCTTCACGACCGCGTTCCCGATGACCTCCTCCCGGTGACGCAGGAGGCGCTTGCGCAATTGCTTGGGGTGCGGCGGACGACAGTGACTCTGACGATGAGCAAGCTACGCGAGGCCGGAGCCGTCCCCTCCGACCGGCGCGGATTTGTTGAGATCGATCGGGCGCGGCTCGAGAGGGTCGCATGCGACTGCTATGCGCTTATGCAGCGCAAGATCGATCGGATGTATTGCCAGGAATTGTCGGCGCCCCAACCTACCCGTGCGCCGTTCCGGGAAAGCGCCATCGTCTCGTCCGGCGGAGCGAGGGGTGAATCCAGAGCCGTTTCGCGGGCGGAGAAGTAGAGACCATGCGATGACCGCCTTCGGTCAGAAGCTGCCATTAGGTAGCAGGCCGGCGCAGGTCCGCAACGGGTCACAAGCCGTCGATCACGCCCGTGGTGGGAGACTTCCGCTTTGCGTTAGTAAGCCGACGTTTATGAGCACACGTCCTAGCTCTGCTTCCCCGCGATGATCTCCTGCAATGTCGCAACATGCCGCGCGAAAGCGACGCGGCCGGCGGCGGTGGCGGTGACGGTCGTCTGCGGCTTCCAGCCGACGAAGGCCTTCTCCACCGACACGTAGCCCGCCTTGGCCAGCGTCTCGATATGCGCGCCGAGATTGCCGTCGTTGGCGCCGGTGAGCTTCTTCAGCGGCGCGAATTCGGGGCGAGGCGAGTCATCTCATGGCTTGACATCGTAGGAATGAATGTCGCTCGCCATATCATTTGACTGTGAAGTTCTCCTTCACGCCCTGTGAGTTTTATCTTGGATAGCCCCTGTCGAGCATGCGTCCTATCTCTCCTCAGCAATTTCAAAGCTCTCACAGGAGACACTGAGATGAACGACATCCCCGCAAAGCGCGATGAACTCCACCAGAAAGAAGTTTATTCGCCGCCTTCTCGACGGCTTTCTGAGCAGAACGCGGGCGGAATACATCGCCGAGCGTTTCTAGCTGCAAGTGCAGGCGCCACGGTTCTGCTTGGGGGCCCGAGTTCTGCGCAGGTCCAATCCCCGGTTGCCTCTGCTCCAACGGGTTCGGGCACAATGCCAAGCAATGTCAGAGTGGAACGCGTGGACGGCTCAATTCTGCTGATCGGCATTCGGCAGGAGACCGACGGTGTCGACCTATCAAGCGTCATTGGCTTGGGTCGCCTGATGTATATGCTCGACCACGATGACGCGCTGCGCGTCGCAGTCCTCTACTCCCAAGGCTCCGACTTCGTTGGCGGTGTGCTCGATCCTGACAGCTGGGCGCCAGTCTTGCGCACGGGCAAGTTCCCGGAAATGTCTGAGTTCATCAATCCCGTCGGCACGATACCTCCTCGCAGGCAGAAGCCACTCGTCGTCGCCGTCCAGGGCAAATGCCAGGGTGCAGGCCATGAGCTTTTCCTGGCGGCAGATGTCCGCGTTGCAGCGAGCGATACCGTGTTCGCCCAACCAGAGGTCACCCGCGGACACTTCCCTGCTGGGGGTGCACCGATCACGTTCGTCCGGGAGGCGGGTTGGGCGAATGCGATGCGCTACATGCTGACAGGCGACGAATGGAGCGCCGATGAGGCCTACCGAATGGGATTGGTTCAATACGTGACGCCGCCCGGAAAGCAACTTGATCGGGCGATCGCAGTCGCTCGCAGGATATCGGCCGCGGCTCCGCTTGGAATTCGAGCGACAATCGCCTCGGCCCATCGCGCGCTGAGCGAAGGTCAGGAAGCCGCGTACGCGGCGCTGTTTCCTGAACTGGCTCGATTGGCTCAGAGCGACGATCACCAGGAATATTTCCGGGCGCTTGGGGAAAAGCGTGCTCCCGCCTTCCGCGGGCGCTGACCGCCACACCGGGGCGGCCCAGTGAGTGCAGGCGTCAACGGCGCCGAGACTTGGCGTGATGGTCAATGAAAGCGCGCAGTTTCGGCAAGATTTGGCGCTTGCTCGGATAATAGAGAAAAAGGCCGGGCGTTGTCGTGCCAAAGCGCGTCAACACCGCCTGCAATCGGCCCTCCGAGATATGAGCCTTAACAGGTGGGCCAGGCACCTGCGCAAGTCCCAAACCCTCCACTGCCGCTTCGATCAGCGTCGGATAATCGTGCGCGACAAGCGGACCCGAGACGACTGCCTCGATCGTTCTGTTGCCGTCGAGAAACGACCACGGCACGACTGATCCGTTCGGCCGGCGCAGACGCAGACAGGCATGGCCACGCAGGTCGTCGATAAGCTTCGGTCGTGTCCGTGCGCGCAGATAATCGGGACTCCCGACAACGACGAACGGGAAGGGCTGGGAAAGCCTGACCACAATCATGTCGGCGTCGATGAACTGACCCATCCGGATGCCGGCGTCAAATCCTCCGGCGGCGAGATCTACTCGCTCCTCGCTGGCAGCGATCTCCACTTCGATCTCGGGATAAGCCTTGCAGAACGAGAGGATGACCGGCTGCAGGATCAGCGGAACGACCGCTCTGGGAACGGCGAGCCGCAAAAGCCCGACGGGACGTTGCCCGAGTTCGCGCACGGCAGCTCCGGCCGCGATGAGCTCTTCAAAGGCTGGTCTGGCGCGGGACAGGAATTGCTCGCCAGCTTGAGTGAGGCCGACACTGCGCGTTGTGCGAACGAACAGGGCAACGCCCATGCGCGCCTCGAGCGCGCGCACCGCCTGGCTCATCGCCGATGGGGTGATGCCCAGCTCTGCGGCCGCCTTTCGAAAGCTGCGGTGCCGGGCAACGCTGAGGAATGCCTCCACACCATCGATCGTGCCCTGCTTCATTGTGAAGTTCTGCTTCATGGCTTGTCCACTTTATAGCGGATAGTGGACCGACGAAAGCTTTCTTAAGTTCAGTTGCAGAGCGAGACGCCACGCCGGCGGGTGACTTGGTTGCCTATCGCGCCAGAGTCGGAGCCTGAAAACGATGACGCAAGTCCGGAACGCCGCCCTCACCTTCATCCTCATAGGAGCCCTTGCCATGACTGAAGCATCCATTGCCCAAACACAAAACCTATCTCCCGTAACAACTGGGGTGATGGTTATCCTGACGGCCAAGAGCAACGTCACACGCGAACAGGTCATGGCTGTAATGCCGGCCGAAGTCCGACAGACCGTGCAGCTCTACGTCGGCGGGAAAATCCGGGAATGGTTCTCGCGTGCCGATGGCCGCGGTGCTGTCTTCTTGCTCGACACCAGGGATGTCGCGGAAGCGCACGCGATCATGGATGATCTGCCGCTGGCCCGGCAAGGCCTCGTCGATCACGAGTACATCGCGGTCGGTCCGTTGCTGCCCCTTCGGTTGCTTCTGGCCAGCCCGGAACGCCCGCAATAGCGAGGAGGCAGAGAAATGACCGCCATCAACCTGCCATTTGTTCTGAGCGTCGTCGGCGCCTTCCTGACAAGTTCAGCGATCGGTTACATCTATGTCTGGCCATGGCTGCGTAGCCTGCCGCGATTTGAGGCTTTGCGATTGATTGCGGCCTTTCATGCCTTCAGATTCTTTGGGATGAATTTCCTGGTGACTGGATTTGTGTCGCCGGAATTGAATCCGGATTTCGCCCGTCAGGTCGGATGGGGCGATTTCATCGCCGCGGCCTTGGCCCTTGGCTCGATGGCGGCACTCTCCCGGCGCTGGTCGATCGCCATTCCAGCTGTTTGGGTCTTCAATGTCTGGGGCACGATCGACCTCCTGAACGCATACTACATGGGAGTGACACAACTCAGAGATCCCGGTCTGATGGGCGCAGGGATTTACGTGCCCGCACTTTACGTCCCCTTGCTACTTGTCAGTCACGTTCTGATCTTTCTGCTTCTGTTTAAGGTCGGACCAGCGGAAGAATACTCGTCGACTCCGGCGCCGGCTCGCAACTAAGTCTCTTCGCATCCCGTACAACCCGGTGACGTATGCGCAGCATAGCGATGTGGGCCTGGTGGCAAGCGAACAACGAGCGCGCCAGCTTCGGAAGATCAGACCTATTGGAAGATCAGACCTGCTTCCCCGCAATGATCTCCTGCAACGTCGCGACATGCCGCGCGAACGCGCCGCGGCCTGCCGCGGTGGCGATGACCGTGGTCTGCGGCTTCTTGCCGACGAAGGCTTTTTCCACCGATACGTAGCCCGCCTTGGCCAGCGTCTCGATATGCGCGCCGAGATTGCCGTCCGTCGCGCCGGTGAGCTTCTTCAGCCGGGAAAACTCCAATCCTGTCGCGGCCGGCAGCGCGTTCAGTGCCGCCATGATCTTCAGCCGCAACGGCTGGTGGATGATGTCGTCGAGCTCGGCCATCAGATCCGCCGCATCCAGAGGCCGCCGAGGATCAGGCCTCCGCCATTGACGAAGGCCATCCAGAGCGGGAACGCCTCGCCGATGTAGAAGTAGCCGATCAGCGTCAGCGCGGAGATGCCGACACCGATCGCCATGAAGGCATAGCCGAACCAGAGACCGGCCAGCGTATAGAACAGCATGAAGTAGAGCGGCCAGAACGTGCCGAGCTGGCGCGGGCCGAAGTGACCGATCACGTTGGTGCAGAGATAACCGAAGGCGAAGAACAGCACGAACACCAGAAGCAGTCTGACGTTGAAAGCGGCGCCATGGGAGTGATGCGGCGGATTGAAAATGCGCAGCGCCACCAGACCGCCGGCGCCCAAAGTGTCCACGGCGACCCAGGCGTAGACCGCATAGACCGGCCAAAGCCAGGTCACGAGATTGGCCGCGAACACCAAGAGGCCCCACCAGACGGCAGCAAAGCTCGCCAGCTCATAGAGCTGCGATTGCTTCACGCGCTGGACGATGTCGTCGATATCGGCCAGCGCCGCGGACGCTTCCTTGCTGTCGATCATGACTGCCTTGCCCCGCGCGTCGCCACATCGTCGGCGATGACCGAAATCGCCTTCGGGTTGGTGACGATGCCCATATGGTTGATGCCGTCGATGACCTTGACGTCGACCGACGGTTTGATGGCCTGCACGACTTCCGCATATTTGTCCGAGATCATCATCTCGTCCTCGGCGCCGCCGAAGATCGTGACCGGACGTGTCGTCGCCGGAAGATCGATGCGATAGCCGCGCGTCGCGAAATTGCGCGTCAGGCGATCGGAATAGGTGGAGACGAGGTACTTTGCCGAAGTCGCGGGCACGGCGAGCGCGAGCACCGGAAGCTGCGAACAGCAGTCGATGCCGAGCTTGCGCAGCGTGGCGAGCGCGAAGAAGCGCGGCAGGTCGACATTGGCCCAGCCGCCGGCATGCGGCTTATTGGTCGGGGCGTCATAGCCGAGATATGGCGCGAGCAGCACGGTGCGCACGAACATGTCCTGCATGATCGGTGTCGCGGCGATGCGCAGCGAGAAGCCGGCGCCGGCGGAATGGCCGATCAAGGTGAGCGGCAGCTCCGGCGCGGTCTTGCGCACCTCGGCGACGAAATCGACGAGGTCGTCCTCGAGCTGGCCGACATAGCCGATGTCGCCGCGCGTGCCGGAGCCGCCATGGCCGCGGATGTCGAGCGCCCAGGTCTCCACTCCGCGCGAGGCGATGGCATGGGTCAGGGCATGATTGACGGTGCCGCTGGAGCCGGACGAGCCATGGATGAAGATCGCGCCGCGGCCGGTCGCGGGGCCGTTGGCAGCGTAGTGGCGGAAACCGATCCAGGTGCCGTCGCGGGCCTGGAAGCGCTCTAGGGGCGGGAGGGTGGACCAATCGATGCCCTTGGCGGAGTCGGAGACCGATCGCATCTCGGGCGGCCGCGTCAGCGGGGTTGCGATCATCGCGATCAGGATCAGCGCCACGGCGCCGACCGCACAGAGGGCCCATTTCATTCCGTTCAACACGCCGCGCAGCAATCGAACTGCCATGATCCACTCCCCTCAAACCGATCAACTATAGAGAACTCTATATGACAGAGTACTCTCTTGGTCAATCCCCGGATTGGCGCGGCGCCGCAAAAATCCTTAACGTCGGGTCTGATCCCCAAATGCCGAATCGTTTGCCGATGCCTTCAGCGGAACCCCTGCTCAACACACCCGAATTCACCGTTTCCGAGCTCTCGCAGTCCCTGAAACGGACGGTTGAGGACACCTACGGCCATGTCCGGGTCCGCGGCGAGATCTCCGGCTTCCGCGGCGCGCATTCCTCCGGCCATTGCTATTTCGCGCTCAAGGACGAGAGCGCCAAGATCGAGGCGGTGATCTGGAAGGGCGTGCACGGCCGCATGCGCTTCAAGCCCCAGGAGGGGCTCGAGGTCATCGCCACCGGCAAGCTCACGACCTATCCGGGCTCCTCGAAATACCAGATCGTGATCGAGGCGCTGGAGCCGGCCGGCATCGGCGCGCTGATGGCGCTGATGGAGGAGCGCAAGCGGAAGCTCGCCGCCGAAGGCCTGTTCGACGAGGCGCGCAAACAGCTTCTGCCGTGGCTGCCGGAGGTGATCGGCGTGGTGACGTCGCCGACCGGCGCCGTGATCCGCGACATCCTGCATCGGCTGGAGGACCGCTTTCCCCGTCACGTGCTGGTGTGGCCGGTGAAAGTTCAGGGCGAAGGCTCGGCCGAGCAGGTCGCGGCCGCGATCCGCGGCTTCAATGCGCTGCCGGAGGGCGGCAAGATTCCGCGCCCGGACGTGCTGATCGTCGCGCGCGGCGGCGGCTCACTGGAGGATCTGTGGTCGTTCAACGAAGAGATCGTGGTCCGTGCCGCGGCCGAGAGCATGATCCCGCTGATCTCGGCGGTGGGGCATGAGACCGACATCACGTTGATCGATTTCGTCGCCGACAAGCGCGCGCCGACGCCGACGGCGGCGGCCGAGATGGCCGTGCCGGTGCGCAGCGATCTCTTTGTCGAGGTCGGCGATCTCGGGCGACGCACCCGGTCCTGCTGGCAACGCGGCCAGGAGAGCCGTCGCAGCGAGCTGCGTGCCGCCGCGCGCGCGCTGCCGGCCGCCGGCGATTTGCTGGCGATCCCGCGGCAGCGGCTGGATTCGGCGGGTGCGTCCCTGCCCCGCTGCCTCAAGGCCAATACGCACGCGCATTTCCGCAGGTTCACCGCCGCAGGCGCCAAGCTGACGCTGCGGGTGCTGCATGGCCAGATCGCGCAGGCCGATCATCGCCTCACGGTGTGCGGCGAGCGACTCGGACTGTCCACGCGCTCGCTGCTGCGGCGGCGGCGCGACCGCTTCGCCGGGCTGGAGGTGCGCTTGCGCGCCTCGAAGCTCTCCAATGCGCAGGCGCAGCGCAACGCGATTGCGCGCCAGCGCGAACGCACGCATCGCCTGGCCGAGCGCGCGGGCCGCGCGCTGGTGACGCTGTTGCAGCGGCTCGACGCCCGCGTCGAGAACAGCGGCAAGCTGCTCTCAGCATTGTCTTATCGCGGCGTGCTCGCGCGCGGCTTTGCGCTGGTGCGCGACGAGGCCGGCCATCCCCTGCATTCGGCAGACAGCGTCGGTCCCGGCGCACGGGTTGAGATCGAGTTTGCGGATGGGCGTGTGGGTGCGACCGCGGATGCGGATCGTGCAGCACCGACGGCAAAACGCGCGCCGGCGCAAGCCAAGGCGGCGGCGCAGGAGGCGAAGCCAGCGCCAAAGCGCGTGGGCAAGCCGGTGGATCAGGGGAATTTGTTTTAGAGCGCGAGCGCGTCGCGCCACCCTCGGCGTCATTCCCCGCGAAAGCGGGGAATCCAGTACGCCGCGGCTTCTCGATGAATCACAGCCGCCTCGGCGTACTGGATCGCCCGGTCAAGCCGGGCGATGACAGTGAGTGTGTGGGACGCGTGCCACGAAATCGCTGTCGTAGCCCGCATGAGCGTAGCGACATCCGGGACCAGCGGCCCCGGATATCGCTACGCTCATCCGGGCTACAAGACTGCGCGTCTCAGCGGCAGGACAAGCCCGCGTCGATCGTGGTCCAGAAACCGCAATGTTCCGGCGCGAGTTGTGGTGCGCCGGCATGGGCTTCGAACAGATGGGCTTCGAACAGGAAGACCGCGACGGTGAAAACGATCAGGGCGGAGGAGAACAGGACGAAGCGGTTGCGCATGGGACTGCGTTTAATCGACATCGTGGTCGAATGATGGCGTCGGCACGGGCTGAAACCATCCCGGCGCGGGATCCGTAGAGTCACGGTCGGCCATTTTCCGTGCAGGGCGGTGGTCGATGCGGGGCTGTCCGCTGTTGTTCCCAAGGGCGGCCCCGCTCGGCACATGTAGCCCGCATGAGCGCAGCGATATGCGGGACGGACCTACCCGGATATCGCTACGCTCATCCGGGCTACGGCACTGCCGTCACCGCGCCAGCCACTCCGCAACTTCCTTCTGCGATTCCGCGCGCGCTGCCGCATCGGTGCCGAGATGGCCGTGCTCGGGCGTGGCGGCGTCGGTGCTGCCGGCAGCTGCGTGCAGCGGCGTGTTGGCGCGGTCGAAGTCGTGATAGGCGCCGGGATAGACCACGATGCGCGCGAGCGCGCTGCGGCCATGCGCACCATCGACCATCTGGCGGCAGGCCGGCGGCGACGAGACGTCGTCATTGCCACCGATCAGCACCAGCGTCGGCACCCGTGTGCTCCAGCCGAGGCCTGCGGAAATCCTGCAGTCCGGATAGAACGCGATGGCGGCGCGGAAATCCGGGCCGACCTCGCGCGCAAGGTTTTGCGGACGCACGGCCCAGAGCAGCGCGCTGGCGCCATTCGCCCAGCCCATCAGGCTGACGCGGTCGCGCGCAACCCAGCTCTGTTTCATCAACCAGGCGCGCGACGCCGCGATATCGGTGACGCGTTCGCGCCGCGCCTTGACGTGGATGTCCTTGACGCGGCATTGCGGCCCGAGCTCGCGCGAGCCGTAGCTGTCAGGGAGCAGCACGGCGTTGCCGGATTTGAGCAGCCGCTCGGCCCAGTCGCGATAGCGCGGCAGGACGGAATCGGAATGGCCACCGAGGCCGCCGCAGCCGTGGAGCGCGATCACGGTCGGAAACGGCCCGGTGCCCTCGGGCTTGTAGAGCTGCGCATGCAGCACGCCGGACGCCAGCGGAATCTCGACCTGCTGCGGCGCCGGCGACGCGTGCGCGGCCGAGATCAGGAACGTCAGAAACAGGGCGGTGAACGGAAGGCGCATCGAACTTTGCCGTTGGATCCTTCGCTCAAGCACTATCATGCGGAAACGGCGCCAAAACATCACAAACCGGTGGGTTTACCGGGCGGACAAGCCACCCTATCTATGCTACATCCCGTCCAACACATCGTGCCCTCCAAGATGCCCCGGAGCGGCCTTCCACGGAGACTTTCGACCGTGCTGAACAAGTTCGGCCCCTCGGGCCATGGCGAAGCGCAGGTGCAGTATCTCGACGGCGACTTCCGTGTGATCTCGCCGGGGACCTTCGTGCGCTGCGCGATCACCGATACGCGCATCCCGCTCGACGAGTTGAAATACTGGAGCGTGGATTTGCAGGAAGCCTACGCCACACCCGCCGCCGTGCTCGAGCGGCATTACCCGGGCGCGCCCAAGCCGCAAGCCTGAGGCCGCGGCCGCGCGTCTAGTGCTGATCCGCGCCATCCGCGCCCACGCAGGTTTTGATGAAACTCTTCCTGGGCTCGCCGACGATCTTCTGATCGATCGCCTGCTTGAGGCAATCCAGCCGCGCCTGCGCCATGCAGAGCTGCATCTGGTCGCGCTTGTCCTGTCCCTTCAGGTTCTGAGTCGTCGCGAGGCAGGTGACGCGCTTGGTCGCGGGCACCGGCACGGTGGTGGTTTGAGGAGCCGGCGGAGTCGTTTGTGCAAACACCGGCGCAATGATCAGACACACAAGGCTGGCGGCAACGGCGGCGAACGGCAACTTCATCGAACTCTCCTGGTCGTCTGAAACGGTTAGGAGTTTTGCGATGAACGACGCGTGAATGGCAGGCTGCTGTCGGATGGGCAAAGCGCAGCTGCCCTGCCGGCACAGCACGAGCGGTGCAGCTTTTTCACGAGGCATGTTCGCACGCACCAGAAATGCTGCTCGCACAGCCGAGACGATTTCCGTTATGCCGATCCGCGTTGCATCGAAGAGTGCTTGCACTCCGTGGTTAGCCATTTCGCGTTGTGGTTGGATTCTTTGTTGCGATTGGCGCTCTTAGGTTGTTTGACGAAGTCTTGGTGAAACAAAGCGCCGCTATGCTTCATCTTAGGTAATTGGCCCTGCTCTTTTTATCGCACAGACAATCAAGTCAACCAAACGGCCACTGAGCTCTGGAATTGGCGCAGTCTGTGAACGGGCTCATATCGAAGAGCCATCTGTCGGGCTACGATCACCTCGAAAATTCGCGGTGGATTATTTGTAAATCGAAAATCAACGATGGGGGTGATCATGCCCACCATATTAGACCTGCTCTATCGTGAATATTGCCGCGCCCGCCTCGCTGAAATGCGGAAACAGCTTCTGATCGCAGCTGAACGCTTTGAAGCTCTCGAAGCGCATCATCATCCGGATCAGGGTGACGATGAGAGGACGGACACACAGCGCAAGACCGGTCGCCGCGCGCCGAATTGAAGCGGCCCGAGACCGGCGATCTCTCCCGCATAGCAGTGACCAAGCAGTTGGCAACAGTTTGGGAGGCAGCAATGAATACACCCGAGTACTATACCGCCATGGTAGCCTGCGCCTCGTGCCTGACCATTATCGGATTGATGGCCGTTGGGGCGTGGTGAGCATGATTGACTGCTGAACCGCAATCGCAGGCCGTTGCCGAGGTCGCTGGCAAGCACGTCCGGTCGGACGACGGCGCGGACGCAGCACGCAGCGTACAGCATGGTTCGTCAACGGAGGCTGGAAGGCCTTCGCCTCGGCTTGCAAACATTATTCCTGCTGTGAGGTGAGCGTTGCCGCCGTTTCGGACTGCGGCGGCTTCGCTTCAGATCCGGATGTCAGCTTCCGGGCGGGGTATACGAAGAGCGCAGCTTCGCCGCGTTCTGGCGGACCTGCTTGATCTCGTCCTGCGTGAACAGCCGCGTCAGTTTCACGTTCTGCAGGGTGCCCGCCGTGACGGTCAGGCCGGAAATGGCCGGAGCCGCACCCGGATCAGGCACATCGAAAATCACCAAAACGCCTGGGCCGTCGGCCGCAACGCTGAACATCGAAATCAGCTTTCCGCCGGCCGCTTCGATAAGTTTTCTTGCCGCTTCCTGACGATCGGTCTTGGGGTTCTCCAAAATGGCATTGAGAGCGCGTGGTGTGTATTGTCCGGTGAGGCAAAAATGCATGGCATGTTCTCCTCTGGGTTTTTGGCAATGACTTTCCCTGCCGTTCCGAACTCGTCGTTACGGCCGCTGCATCTGAAATGATGAAGGTACTGCCCGCCGTGGGCATAAACGCCGTCGATGATTTCCGGGAGTTCGGCACGTCCCGGTGACGGCTCTCATGAAACGCTACATCAACTCCCGAACGTGCGGAAGAGAATTCGTCAGCCGCGACATGTCACCTCGGTTGCCACATATTGCACCCGCGCATGAAATGCTTTTCGTCACACCGTGCGTCCACAACGAGCGCGGTTCGCCCGCCGTCCGACATTATCGCCTGCCGAATCTTCGCTCGCGCGCCTTGTAGAGATGATCGCTGATCAGTTGCCGGAGCGTAGCCGGGTCGTCGAACTCGAGCTGGACGGCGAACGGCACGATGCCGTCCGGCACGCCTTCGCGGCCGTGCAGACGCGCGAGATCCTTTTCCGTCGTCACCAGTGTTTGCTGCTCGCGCTGCGCCTCCGCGGCGAGAGTTGCGATCTCGTCGTTCGAAAACATGTGATGATCGGCGAAGGCGCGCGTGCGTGCGACTTCGATACCGCCAGCGCGCAAGCTGCGGAAGAACCGTTCGGGATCGCCGATGCCGGCGAACGCGAACACCGGCTTGCCCAACAGTCTAGCGACCGACCCGGCGTCGGGTTTCAGCCGCGCGCGCAGCTCCGGCTTGTTGCGCCTGGCAAGCTCGGCGGCGACAGCGTCGGCGGCGCGGCCGCCGCCGATCAGGACCAGCGCGTCGGTGCGCGCAAGCTGCGCCTTCAGCGGCGCACGCAGGGGACCGGCCGGAAACACCTTGCCATTGCCGAGGCCGCGCTCGCTGTCGATCACGATCAGCGAGGTGTCCTTGAGAAGACGCGGGTTCTGGAAACCGTCGTCCATCAAAATCACGGTGGCGCCTTGCGACTTCGCCAGCACGACGCCGTCGAGACGGTCGCGCGCGACCGTGACAGGGACGTCGCGCGCCATCATCAGCGGCTCGTCGCCGACGTCGGACGCGGTGTGACGCATGCTGTCGACCATCACCGGGCCCTTGAGGCTGCCGCCATAGCCGCGGCTGAGCACCACCGGCGTCTCGCCGAGTTCGCGCAGGAGCTTCGTCAGCGCCAGCACGGTCGGCGTCTTGCCGGCGCCGCCGACATGGTAGTTGCCGACGCAGATCACGGGGATGCCGGCGTCGACGCCCTCGCGCAGCATCCGCCGTTCCGTGATCGCGCCGTAGAGCGCACCCAGCGGCCCCAATGCGTACGATTCGAGGGAACGTGGCCGGTACCAGAAGGCCGGCTCACGCATTGGCGGCCCCCATCTCGATCCGCAACTGCAAGAGATAAGGCTCGAGCGCGGTCATGGTGCGGTTGAGCGCGCCGCCGAGATCCTCGACCACGCCGGCGCCCGACTGCTGGATCTTCTTGCGCACGGCAGGATCGGCGAGCAGCTGGCCGAGCTGCTTGATCAGTAGTTCCTGCGTGTCGGCCTGGCGCGCGCCGCCGCTGTGATCGAGCGCCTCGTAGACATCGGCGAAATTGAAGACGTGTGGACCATGGACGATGGCCGCGCCGAGCTTGATCGCTTCGATCGGATTCTGGCCGCCATGATGGATCAGCGATCCGCCCATGAACACGATGTCCGAGAGGCGATAGAACAGGCCGAGCTCGCCCATGGTGTCGGCGACATAAACGTCGGTGGTCGCGGTCGGCAGCTCGTCGCGCGAGCGCAGGGCCGGCTTCAGGCCGGAGGCCGTGATCAGGCCTGTGATCGAGGAGCCGCGATCCGGATGGCGCGGCACGATCACGGTCAGGAGCTGCGGGAAGAAACCGGTGAGGCTGCGATGCGCCGCCACCAGCATCTCCTCCTCGCCCGGATGGGTCGAGGCCGCGACGATGATCGGACGCCCGCGCGTCATCGCCATCAGCCGTTCGAGCTTGGCGGGATCGGCCGGCGGCGCCGGCACGTCGAGCTTGAGATTGCCCGTGGTGACGACGTCGCGGCCGCCGAGCGTCGAGAAGCGCTCGGCATCGGTCTTCGACTGCGCCAGACAAATGTCGAACCGCGACAGCAGCGCCGAGATGGTGCCTTGCATCCGGCGCCAGCGCGGGAACGAGCGCGGCGACATCCGCCCGTTGATCAGCACCATCGGCACGCGGCGCGCGGCGCCGGCCAGGATCAGGTTCGGCCACAGATCGGATTCGACGAACAGCGCCAGCGACGGCTTCCAATGGTCGAGGAAGCGCGCGACATAACGCGGGGAATCATACGGCACGTATTGATGGATCACGTCGGGCGGAAAACGCTTTGCCACAATAGCAGCCGACGTGACAGTGCCCGAGGTGAGCAGAATGCGCAGGTTCAGATCGCGCAAGCGCTCGATCAGCGCCGCCGCGGCGAGGACCTCGCCGACGCTGGCGCCGTGAATCCAGACCAGCGGACCGTGCGGCCGCACGTCCCGGGACAGGCCCCGCCGTTCGCTGACCCGCGCGGGATCTTCCTTGCCCTGCTTCAGGCGCCGCTTGATCAGCACAGGCGCGAGCGGCACCAGGCCACGCGCCAGGCGCCGGTACATCCGCAGCGTCAACGGCAGCGAGCCGGGCAGCGATTTAGGCATCTGCAGGTCCCGGCCGGCCGAGCTGTGCATAGGCTTGGCGGGTCGCCTCGTTCAAGGTCTCCTCCAGCTCGAGCCGCAGCGCTTCCATGGTGGCGGCGTTCGCATCCGGCGGAACGTGGATTTCCTTGATGCCCACCAACGCGCCCCGCCCGAACGGCAGGTTGATGGTGGTGCGGTCCCAGTTCTTGAGCCGGACGAAGCGGCTGGTCGCCATCGCAAAAGGCATGATCGGCCGCCCCGATTCCCGTGCCAGCATGATGATGCCGAGCCCGGCCACGCGCGAGCGCTTGGGGACGTCGGCGGTCAGCGCGACATTACAACCGTCCTGGAGCGTCCGCACCATTTCCTTGAAGGCACCGACCCCGCCCTTGCGGTGAAACGCGCCGCCATGGTCGCCGGACCCGCGGATGGTGCCGATGCCGAGCCGCTCGGCGGCAATCGCGTTGAACTCGCCGTCGCGGTGACGGGAGATCAGGACCCTCGCCTTGTACCAGTCCTTGTTCTTGATGAAGGGGGTGAGGAAATGCTGGCCGTGCCAAAACGCGAAGATCGCCGGGATTTGCGGCTCGACGCGCTCATAGACGTCGGGCGGATCGAACGTGAATTTGTTCGTCCGCCAGACCAGACGCAGATATTCCGCCGCCAGGATTCCGACGGCACGCTGAACGAAGCTGCTCCTCAGCGTATTGCGAAGCAGCTTTTTCAACGCGCCGGTTCTTGATTCGGGTCGAGCAGCCGATGGAGATGGACGATGAAATAGCGCATCTGCGCGTTGTCGACCGTGCTCTGCGCCTTGGCGCGCCAGGCGGCGTGCGCGGTCGCATAGTTCGGATAGAGGCCGACGATCTCGACGTCGTCGAGGTTCTTGAAGGTGTTGTGCTCGAGATCGACGAGCTCGCCGCCGACGACGAGGTGGAGCAGTTGTTGCGGGGCACTATCTGGCATCGGTTCTGTTCCTAACGGGCTGCCCGGCAAAGCAGTGTTCGACAAGCACGAGAAAGCGCTTCACGGCAAGGGGCGGTTTCGAAAATGCGAGACAATGTTCGCATGACGATCGCGACCCGCTGCCACCAGCACCCCATGCGTGACTTGCCGGCGGTTATAGAGGATGGGATCTCCGGAGAGATCGCTCATCCTACCATCGGCTTCCTGCACGATCAAATCCGCCGCCGCAAGGTCCCAATCATGACTGTTGCCGCCCGCAAAAGCCGCATCCAGCGCGCCATGGGAGACCCGGCACAGCCGCAGCGCGAGCGAACCGATTCGCGGATGCAGCTTGATCTCGCCCAGTGACGGCTTCAGGCGCTCGACCAGGGGCTTCGGACCCGCGACACGCGAGAAGTCGAGCTCGGACCCAGCCGTCGCCCGCACCGGCACATCGTTGAGGGTCGTGCCCTGGCCGCGGGCGGCGAAGAAGAACTCATCGCTGGTCGGCGCGAACACCGCGGCCAGCACCGGCGAGGCGTCCTCGACCAGCGCGACGCTGACGCACCATTCGTCGTGGCCGTTGAGGTAGTTGCGGGTGCCGTCGATGGGATCGACGATCCAGGTCATCCGCCGCGACAGCCGCACCTCATCGTCGGCGCTCTCCTCCGACAGCCAGCCATAGTCGGGCGTCGCCGCGCGCAGGCGCGCTTCCAGGAGATCGTTGACGGCGATGTCGGCTTCCGAGACCGGCGAGGACGCGCCCTTGGTCCACTTCTTCAGCTCGGTGCGGAACATCGACTGCGCCAGTGCGCCCGCCTCCCGCACCGTGTCTTGCAGCAGCGCCGCGTCGCGCGTCAGGATGGCTTCGCCTGTTGCGTTCGCGTCAACGTCCGCCAAGCGTCAAACCCTCGATGCGCACCGTCGGCGCATTGACGCCGTAGCGGAACTCGAGATTGTTCGCCGGCTGCATCGACTTGAAGATCTCGAACAGATGGCCGGCGATCGTCACCTCGCTCACGGGATAAGTGAGTTCGCCGTTCTCGATCCAGAAGCCGGAGGCGCCGCGGCTGTAGTCGCCAGTCACGCCGTTGACGCCCGAGCCGATCAAATCGGTGACGTAGAACCCCTGCTTGATGTCGGAGATCAGTTCGGCCGGCGTCGGCGTGCCGGGTTCAAGATGCAGATTATACGGCCCGGGCGACGGCGAGGAGGAGACGCCGCGATGGGCATGGCCGGTGGTGGTGAGACCGAGCTCACGCGCGGTGGCGCAATCGAGCAGCCAGGTCGTCAGCACGCCTTCGTCGATCAGCGCGATCTTCTTCACGGCGACACCTTCAGCGTCGAACGTCTGCGAGCGCAGGCCGCGTTTGCGCAGGGGATCGTCGATGATGCGGATGTTCTTGGCGAACAGCTGCTGGCCGAGCTTGTCCTTCAGGAAGCTGGTCTTGCGCGCAATCGAAGCGCCGTTGATGGCGCCGACGACGTGACCGACCAGCGAGCCCGCGACGCGCGGATCGAACACCACAGGCACTTTGCAGGTCTCGACCTTGCGCGGATTGGCGCGCGCCACAGTGCGCTCGCCCGCGGAACGGCCGACGATCTCGGGCGACAGCAGATCGGCACCATGCGGCGCCGAGGTGAAATCGTAGTCCCGCTCCATGCCGGTGCCGTCGCCGACAATGGCGGTGGCGGAGATGCCCTGGCTGGAACGCAGGTAAGAGCCGTGGAAGCCGGTGCTGGTGACGAGCACCATGCCGCCCATTCCGGCAGAGGCCGAGGCGCCGCCGGATTTGGTCACGCCCTTCACTCCGAGCGCCGCAGCCTCGGCTTCGAGCGCGCGGCGCTCGAGTTCCGAGGTGGCGGGCACGTCAGGGTCGAGCAGATCGAGATCGGGGAAGTCGCGCGCGAGCAGTGCGGGATCGGCAAGGCCGACATATTTGTCGTCGGGCGCAACACGCGCCATCGCAACCGCTCGCTCGGCAAGCTTGGTCACGGCATCGCCGCTGGCGTCGTTGGTGGAGACCACCGCCTGGCGCCGGCCGACCAGCACGCGCAAGCCGACATCATCGCCCTCGGAACGCTCGGATTCCTCGACCCGGCCGTCGCGGACCTCGACGCCTTGCGAGACGCCACGCACGGCGACCGCATCGGCCGCATCCGCGCCGGCGCGCCTGGCAGCCTCCACCAGCCGCTGCGCGAGATCGGAGAGCGCAGACTGGTCGAACAGGTTGCGGCTGGCTGTGGATGAATCCTTGGGTGAAAGCGTCGAGCTTGGTGAAGGGTTCACAAACGAAATCCTGTTGAGGCGGGCTGCGGGACCGGAACCCACAGATGTGCCCTGATCGCGCGGACTTCAAGCATTTTCAGCCCACCAAAAGCTCAGATTCGCACCTTGCGCGCAACGTCTCGTCAATCATGCGCGCCAAGGTCTTGTCAATCATGCGCGGCGGTGAGGTTGGATTAACCAGCCTTTTTAAGCGGTTTCGGAAAGGCCCGCGCTAAGGTCCTCGCATCGACCGGGAACATAATCCTGGCGGGGAGAACTAAAGCCGTGAGGCGTCAAACAGCAACAAGCGGGATCACTCCCGCCGGGTCGAGCCGCTCCCTGCGGCTCGACCCCCTTTCCCTTCCGGTCCGCTTCGATGCGCATGATCCGCGCGCCGACGGATATGTCCGGCAGATCGAGCTTCATCGCGAACGTGTCGTGCTGCACCGTGCCGTCCGCGGCATGCGGATGGCGATCAACGTCCGCGTCAGCGACTTCATCGGCGTCGCGCTGCGCGGCAACGACGAGGCCCAGACCCTCGTCCTCGTGCATCGCGATCCCTCGCTCTCCATTCCGCTGCTGGTCAGCGCCGATGGCGACGAACTCGTTGAGGCCTGGGCGATCTGGAGCGAGCTGTTCGCGCTTCCGCAGCTCGACGAAGGCGCACGCAAGCCCGCGCCGCGGCGTCGCCGCGCCAACGCGATCCGCCACCGCCGTCCGAAATTTCTGATGCGCCGCCGCACCGGTGTCGCACGGGAGTTGTCGGTGCATCGCGATGAGCGCGAGATCATCGCGCGGAGTTAGGCCGCTCGCAGCACCGCGTCAGCCAGCAAACCCGCAAACAGCAGAAATCCCGCGTCGCGGTTCGAATAGAACAGGCGTTTGCAGAGATCGCCGTCGCTGATATTCAGCCGCGCGATCTGCGAGGCCAGATGCACGGCGAAGGCCACAAGTCCGAGCCAGGCCGGCCAGCGCGCATCGCCCGACGCCAGCGCCACGCCGATCAGCAGCACCGCGAGGCCGTAGAACAGGATCAGCGCCTGGTGCGTATGCGCACCGAACAGGCGCGCGGTGGACTTGATGCCGATCAGCGCATCGTCCTCTGCGTCCTGATGCGCGTAGATCGTGTCGTAGCCGATCACCCAGGAAATCGCGCCGGCATAGAGCACGAGCGCGGTGACGTCGATGCGCCCGAAGGTGACGGCAAATCCCATCAGGGCGCCCCAGGAGAACGCGAGCCCGAGCACGATCTGCGGCCACCAGGTGATGCGCTTCATGAACGGGTAGATCGCGACGATCAGCAGTGAGGCAATGCCGGTCAGGATCGCGAAGCGGTTGAACTGCAGCAACACCACGAGCCCGATCAGCGCCTGCGCGACCATGAAGGCCAGCGCCTGCTTCGCGCTCACCTGGCCCGACGGCAGCGGTCGCGAGCGGGTGCGCTCGACCTTGTCGTCAAGGTCACGGTCGGTGATGTCGTTCCAGGTACAGCCTGCCCCCCGCATCACGAAGGCGCCGATGAAGAACAGGACGATGGTGAGCGGCAGCCCGCGGACGTCATGCGCCATGCCGGCGGCGAGCGCCGCCGACCACCAGCACGGCATCAACAGGAGCCAGGAGCCGATCGGACGATCAAAGCGGGACAAGCGCAGATAAGGCCGCGCCCATTGCGGCGCACGCGTATCGACCCAGTTGCCGGTGGAATCGGCAACTCGGGCGGATGTGTCGCTCATCGCGTCAGGACGTTGCCGTTGAGTGTATCGAAGGTGCTGCCGCCCTTCTTGCCGGCATTGGCCTCGGGCGCCGAGCCCGAACCCAGCACTTCGCTCAGCGACGGACCGGCCGGTCCGCGCGGCTGGTTCTGCATCTGCTGCGCGACGTTGCAGACCTTCGCCGTCATGGCCTCGGTGTTCTTGTGGCCGTCCTTCATCTGCGCGCCGACCTGCGCCGGAATCCCGCATTTCGAGGCGTTGGCCTCGATGTACTTGATCATCTTGGTCTCAGCCTGGCTGAAGTTGCGGATCAGCTTGCAGGCCTCGTCAGGCGGAGCGTGACGGTCGCTCGCGGCCTTGATCAGCTTGCCGCGCTTTTCGGCATCCTCGCGCAGAGGCATGAAGGCCTTCATGCAGTCCTCGCCGGGACCGGCTTGCGTCGGCGGCGCCGCGCTGAAGGCGCCGGCGCCACCGACAGGCGCGGCGCCGTTCACGGGGAAGGACGATTGCGGCGCGCCGCCGACGGAGGCGACGGGCGCCGAGCCGTTCACGGGCGGAAACGCGGAACTTGTTGGGGCCTGGCCCGGCAGCGGCGCGGGGAAACCCTGCGCATAGGCACAAACGGCGCCCATCGTGACCATGGCGGCAGTGATCGGAACCATCAAATGACGGATCATCAAGGCAGTCTCTCCGGCAGGAGCTTGCGGGGTTCGGCGTCTTCCCAATTGAAGCGCAACCAGCGTGCTCGCGATTTTACGATTCCCGCCGGCCCTTAACAACCCGTTGAATAGGGCAGGAGCGCGGCGCGCCGACGCACCATTTTGGCAAAATTTACCCCGAAACTACTGCTTTCGGTTAAGAACGGCGGCAAATCGGACCTTTGAACCATGCCCTCCCACGATTTCCGCGGCCCCCGCCTGTTCGTCGATGCCCCCCTTGCCCAGGACGGCAGGGTCGAGCTCGACCGCGACCAGAGCAATTATCTCGGCAATGTGCTGCGGCTTGCCGCCGGGGCCGAAGTCTTGGCATTCAACGGCCGCGACGGCGAGTGGCAGGCCGCCATTGAAGGCCGCAAGCGGCCGGACGGCCTCGTCATCCTCCAGCAGACCCGGCCGCAGGACCGGCTGCCCGACCTCTCTTACGTCTTCGCCCCGCTCAAGCACGCCCGGCTCGACTATATGGTGCAGAAGGCCATCGAGATGGGCGCTGCCTCGCTTCAGCCGGTTCTGACCCGGTTCACCCAAGCTTCCCGCGTCAATACCGAGCGGATGCGCGCCAATGTCGTCGAGGCGGCCGAGCAATGCGGCATTCTCAGCATCGCCACCGTTGCCGAGCCGATGCCCCTGGAGCGCTTCCTCAGTCAGCGCGCCGCCGGCAGGCTGCTGATCTTCTGCGACGAGGCGGCGGAGCTCGAAAACCCCATTCAGAGCCTGCAAGGCGCAGGCGCGGCGGAGGGAATCGACGTGCTGATCGGCCCCGAAGGCGGCTTTGCCGGGGAAGAGCGCGCGCTGCTGCTGCGGCAGCCGAATATCCTGCGGCTGGCGCTGGGACCCCGGATCATGCGGGCCGACACGGCCGCGGTGGCCGCGCTGGCGCTGGTGCAGGCGGTGCTGGGCGATTGGCGTGGCAAAATGGCCTGATGCCGATATTGGCCGACCGTTAAGCGATTGATCCTTTGGAGGTCGAAACCGCTTTCGGGCCATGCTAAGGCCTGCGGCAATTCGCTCCCCTTGCTTGCCCTGCCCGGTTCCACCGGGACGATGGACCCCGACATGACCGCGACTGCCACCTCAAATGCTGCCGGCTCCGCCGCCTGGGCGGACACGCTGCTGCTGTCGTTCGCGCAGGCGGGCTATGTCAGGGCCGAGCCCGCGATCCTGCAGCCGGCCGAACCGTTCCTGGATCTCTCCGGCGAGGACATCCGCAAGAGCCTGTACCTGACCACGGACCTCTCCGGCGAGGAGTTGTGCCTGCGCCCGGACCTGACCATTCCGGTGGCCCGCGACTACCTCAGCTCTGGCCGTGCCGGCCAGCCGGCCGGGTTCAGTTATCTCGGCCCGGTGTTTCGCTACCGCAACGGCCAGAGCAACGAATTCCTGCAGGCCGGCATCGAATCGTTCGGCCGCCAGGACCGCGCCGCGGCCGATGCCGAGATGCTGGCGCTGGCGCTGGAGGCGACCGCCGCCTTCGGCGTCCGCGACGTCGAGATCCGCACCGGCGACGTAGCGCTGTTCAACGCGCTGCTCGACGCGCTCAACCTCTATCCGGTCTGGCGCCGCCGCCTGGTCAAGGATTTCAACCGCAAGATCAGCCTGGAGCAGGATCTGGAGCGGCTGGCAGCCGCGACGACCGCGACCCGCAGCGAATATGAGGGCGTGCTCGCGGCGCTCGCAGGCTCCGACCGCAAGGCGGCACTCGCTTTCGTCACCGATCTGATGTCGATCGCCGGCACCACCAATGTCGGCGGCCGCAGCACGGCCGAGATTGCCGACCGCTTCCTCGAGCAGTCGACGCTGAAGGGCGGCGCGCTGCCGCGCGAGGCCATCGCCGTGCTCAAGCGTTTCCTGTCGATATCGGGTAACCCCGATGACGCCGTCGCCGAGCTGCGCGCGCTCACCAATGACGCGAAGCTCGACCTCAGTGCTGCGGTCGACCAGTTCGAAAGCCGGGTCGGCTTCATGGCCGCGCGCGGCATCGATGTGAAGGGGACGCGCTTTTCGACCGCGTTCGGACGCGGGCTCGATTACTACACCGGCTTCGAATTCGAGCTGCATCACCGCGGCAACGGCGCCGAGCCGCTGGTTGCCGGCGGCCGCTATGACGGGCTGATGACCCAGCTTGGATCGGCCGAGCCGATCCCCGCAGTCGGTTTCTCGGTCTGGGTGGATGCGCTGACCCGGATCGGCCGCAAGGTGGGAGCTTAAGTCATGAGCGCGCCATTCGTTCTGGCCGTTCCCTCCAAGGGCCGCCTGCAGGAAAACACCGAGGCCTTCTTCGCCCGCGCTGGGCTGAAGCTGTCGAAGGCGGGCGGCGCCCGCGACTATCGCGGCACGCTCGCGGGTCTCGACAATGTCGAGGTCGCCTATCTCTCGGCGAGCGAGATCGCCTCGCAACTGTCCCGCGGCTCGGCGCATCTCGGCGTCACCGGGGAAGATCTGGTGCGCGAGACCATCGCGGACGCCGACAAGCGCGTCTCCCTGATCGAAGGCCTCGGCTTCGGCTATGCCGACGTCGTCGTCGCGGTGCCGCAGGCGTGGATCGACGTCCGCACCATGGCCGACCTCGACGACGTCACCACCGGCTTCCGCGAGCAGCATCACATGCGGATGCGGGTCGCGACCAAGTTCATCAACCTCACCCGCGCCTTCTTCCAGAGCCAAGGCATCACCGATTACCGCATCGTCGAAAGCACGGGCGCGACCGAAGGCGCGCCGGCCGCCGGCAGCGCCGAGTTGATCGTCGACATCACCACGACCGGCGCGACCCTCGCCGCCAACGGATTGCGGGTGCTCGACGACGGCGTGATCCTGCGCAGCCAGGCCAATCTGGTCGCCTCGAGAGACGCCGATTGGTCGCCGCAGGCACGGGAGACCGCGCGAATCATCCTCGATCACATCGCGGCGCGGGCGCGGGCCAACAAATACCGCGAAGTTCGCACCCGCTTCCGCCAGTGCGACGCGGCCATGCTCACCGAGGCCCACGAGCGCTTCGGCGTCGAAGCCCCGTTCGGCGGACCGACCTCGTCGGGCATGCTCACGCTGCACTGCCCGCCGGGCCAGCTCTACGCACTCGCGAGCTTCCTGCGCGGGCATGGCGCCGAGACCGTCTCCGTGGTTTCGCTGGATTACGTGTTCGACCGGGACAACCCGCTGTTCGCCAGGCTCGAGGCGTTCCTGCGGCAGTGAGCCCAAAGTTTGTTGAGCAATTCCGTTCAGCGTAGCGACAGCAAACGGCAGCTACCATATGCTGTCGAGATGACCTTGCAAGAAAACCTGATCGCCTCTGGAACCTTGATCCATGACGCTGGGCTCTGACGTTTCCGGCATGACGACCACCGCGGCCAGCGCCGCCGCGAAGGGACTGTCGATTGTCGTCCCGCTCTACAACGAAGCGGCGGGCCTCGCCGCCCTGCACCAGCGCATCTGCGATCTCGCAAAGACCTTGCGGCAGCGCTACCACCTGGCTTGCGAGATCGTTTATGTCGACGACGGCAGCGCGGACGCGACGCTGTCGATCGCCCGCGCACTGCCGGCCGACGCGGTCGACGTCCAGGTGGTGTCGCTGTCGCGCAATTTCGGCAAGGAGGCCGCGCTGATGGCCGGCCTCGACCATGCCCGGCTCGGCGCGGTGCTGTTCATGGACGGCGACGGCCAGCATCCGCCGTCGCTGGTCGAGCGACTGGTGCGGCACTGGATCGAGGACGGCTACGACGTCGTCTATACCGCCAAGGCGCATCGCGACAACGAGCCGTTCCTGCGGCGGCTCGCCGGGCGCGGCTTCTATGCGCTGATCAATTGGGGCGCGCGCCAGAAGATTCCGGAAGACGCCGGCGATTTCCGCCTGCTGTCGCCGCGCGCGGTCGCAGCACTGCGGCAGCTGCCGGAGCGCAACCGCTTCTTCAAGGGCCTTGCGAGCTGGATCGGCTTCCGCCAGATCCGCGTCGATTACGAGCCCGCACCGCGCACCCATGGCGTGACAACCTTCAGCGCCGCGCGTCTGCTTGGTCTTTCGATCGAAGGCGTCACCTCGTTCTCGGTGGCGCCGCTGCGCTTCGCCAGCCTGCTCGGCGTGATCCTCGCCGGCGGAGCGTTCCTGTTCGGTCTGTCGATCCTCTGGGAGGTCCTGACCACCGGCAAGCAGGTGCCCGGCTATCCCTCACTCGTGATCGGCCTGATGACGATCGGCGGCGTGCAGCTCATCATGATCGGCATCGTCGGCGAATATATCGGCAAGATCCTTTCCGAGCTGAAGGCGCGCCCGATCTACTTCGTCGCCGAGCACAGTGAAAAGCATTTCGAGACCGACAAGGCCCAGGATGCTTCAAGCCTGGACGCCTCGAAGAGGACGGCGGCCGAATGAGCGCGGCCGCGCCGCCACGGCGGATCTGGCTCTGCGCCGACGATTACGGCATCAGCCCGGGCGTCAATCGCGCCATCCGCGACCTGATCGAACGCGGCCGTCTCAACGCGACGTCGGTAATGATGGTGGGACCTGCGGTCGAGCGCAGCGAGATCGAGGCGCTCCAGGCGGCGGCGCAAGCGAGCCCGCGCTGCGCGATCGGATTGCACGTGACATTGTCGGCACCGTTCCGGCCGCTCACCATGCATTTCCGCCCGCTCGACGGCGACATGTTTCTCCCGTTTCCGAAGCTGCTCCGCGCCGGTCTTGCGCGAAGGCTCGACCGCGAGTTCTTTCGCAACGAGGTCAAGGCGCAGCTGGCAGCCTTCGCGAAAGCGTTCGGGCGCGCGCCTGACTTCGTCGACGGTCATCAGCATGTGCAGCTCTACCCGCAGGTGCGCGACGGCTTTGTCGACGCAGTCGCCGAAGCCGCGCCAAAAGCCGGGGTGCGCCAGGGCGGCCGCGACCTGCCCCTGATGCAGCGGCTGGCCTCGCCAAAAGCCATGGTGCTGGATATCCTCAGCGCGCAATTCCGCCGCCGTGCCGGCAGCGCGGGCCTCAGCTTCAATCCCGGTTTCGCCGGCGCCTATGATTTCACGCAAGCGGCCGATTTCGGCGCGCTGATGCGGCATTTCCTGGAAGGCCTGCCGGATGGCGGCCTCATCATGTGTCATCCCGGCTTCGTCGACGACATCCTCACCGGGCTCGACCCGATGACGGATGTCCGCGAACGCGAGCACGCCTATCTCGCCGGCGATGCCTTCGCGCGCCTGCTGACGGACAGCGGCGTCACGCTGGGGTGAACCGGTGGAAGTTTGCGAGAAAGCCGCCCGCGAGGCAGCTTGTCGCATACCGAAATTTAATCCTGCCGGCACTGTTGGGGCCACAATGGAACCCTACATCTGCCTCGCGCTTGTTTTGCGCAAGGGAGACTGACCATGACGCCGCAGGAACGCCAGCTCGTCGACGAGCTTTTCGATCGGCTTTCGAAACTGGAAAATGCACCGCGCGATCCCGACGCGATCGCCGCAATCTCCGACGGCCTGCGCAAGGCCCCCGGCGCTGTCTATGCGCTGGTTCAGACCACGCTGTTGCAGGACGAGGCGCTGAAGCGCGCCCACAACCGCATCCAGGAGTTGGAGGCGGGGCAGGCGCCCGAGCAGGCGCAGTCCGGCGGTTTCCTGGACACCATGCGCGACACGCTGTTCGGCGGGGGTCCATCGCGCGGCTCGGTTCCGAACGTACCGCCGCGTGACTCGCGGCCGGTCGGGAACAGCGGCCAGGCGATGCAGCAGCCTCAGCCCGGTTACGGCCAGCCGCCTTATGGGCAGGCATACGGTCAGGGTCCAAATCAGGGTCCAGGCCAGGGCTATGCCGCGCCGCCGGTCGGCGGTGGCGGCTCGTTCCTCGGCACGGCGGCGGCAGCCGCGGCCGGCGTCGTCGGCGGCTCGCTGCTGCTGTCCAGCATCCGCGGCATGATGGGCGGACCGCACCAGCAGGCTTTTGGCGACACCAATGCCCTGGGCGACCGCAGCGCTGGTGGAGGCCCCTGGAGCGGCGGCGACCAGTCCGGCGGATCGCTCGCGCGCGATGCCGGCCTCGACGACATCGGCTCGAACCGCGACCGCGGCGATGCGTCCCGCCAGGGCTTCGCCGACCACGCATCGAACGACGACCAGAATTACAACGATCAGAACGACAATGACGACAATGTCGACCTCGCCGACGACGGCGATTTCGGCGGCGGAGACGATGGCGGCAGCGATTACGCCTGACGCTTCTTACCCGTGCTCCAAACGAGAACGGCCGCCGATGAGGCGGCCGTTTTTGGTTCCGGGCACTATGCGCCTACATCACGACGACCTTGGTGCCGACGTTGACGCGGCCATAGAGATCGATGACGTCCTCGTTGCGCATGCGGATGCAGCCCGAGGAGACGTTGGTGCCGATGGTCCAGGGCTCGTTCGAACCGTGGATACGGTAGAGCGTCGAGCCGAGATACATCGCGCGCGCACCGAGCGGATTTTCCGGGCCGCCTTCCATATGCCTCGGCAGGTCGGGACGGCGCGCGATCATTTCCGCCGGCGGGGTCCACGCCGGCCATTCGCGCTTGGCCGTGATCGACTTCACACCGGACCAGGTGAAGCCGGGACGTCCGACGCCAATGCCGTAGCGCATCGCACGACCGCTGCCCTCGACCAGATAGAGGAACTTGTTCGGCGTATCGACCACGATCGTGCCGGCGCTTTCGTTGCCGCTATAGTCAACGAGTTGTTTCTCGAATCTCGGATCGAACTGACGCTGCCGCGGATCGACCGCCTCCTGCTGGAGACCTGCGCCCTGTGTCTGCGGCTCGCCCATCGGCGGCAGGCGACGCTGGTCATAATAACCAGGCTGCTGTTGGTACACCGGCTGCTGCGGAGCGTAGGCCGGACCGCGGCCGGGCCCGTCGCCGAAGATGAACTCGATGAAGCCGCCGCCCATGTTCGAATTGGAGGCGACACGCACCGGCGCAGGCGGCACCTGCGGCTGGTACAGCACCGCGGGCGGATCGTTCGGCACGCTATTGTCGAAGGCGCTGGCGCTGTTGACGCCGGCAATGAAGGTGCAAGCGCTGCCAAGCAGCGCGACAGACATTTTCTTGAACATCGACGTACTCTGTACTGTTTCGTCTAGATCACATGCGTCGTGGCGAGGTGATGGCTGATCCGCACCCGCGACGTGGTCAATAAAGAGCAAAAGGCGTTTTGTTTGGTAAACGGAAACGCCATTTCGATTCACCACGTCGTCGGCAGCGGTGCAATTTGGCGATCAGCGTTTATTTTCGATGAACGCCGCGCACGCATGGTTAATCGCCCGTTTGCAAGCCGTCGCGCACAACCGCACGACAGTTCCGGCTGTGAACTTCGTGTTAAATCGCTTCTGCCTACAAAGACGCGTGAGTGAGGTGGGGGGAGTTCTTGATGGCTATTCACCGCAAACGTTTTCGTGTCGAAGAGGCTATTGTCGGCGAGATGCCAAGCCCCGAAATGATTGAGGAGGCTGCGCCGATGCATAGCGAGATCATGGCCGAGTTGCGTGCGATCCGTGCACAGATGGCGAAGGGCACCGTGCCCTTGTCCGGCAGCGCCGCCATGGCGGCGATCGACGCCTCCACCGCCCATGAGCTCTCCGAAGCCCGTACCATGCTCGATACTTACCGGGCGCAGATCGAGCAGTGCGAGAAGCTGAAGGTCGAGCTCGACCTCATCCACGACGCCATCGACCGCACCAAGCGCGAGATCGCGACACTGCATGGCAAGAGCTTCGACGGCGGCGAAATGGCCAAGGTCAATGGCGAGCTCGGCGCGGTCGTCGGCGGCACCGAACAGGCGACCCAGCAGATCCTCGAAGCCGCCGAGTCGATCGACCAGGCGGCCAGCGCGATGGCCAAGGTGCAATCGGCCGATCAGCAGAAGCGGCTCGCCGACGATATCCAGGAACGCGTCATCTCGATCTTCGAAGCCTGCAACTTCCAGGACCTGACCGGCCAGCGCATCAGCAAGGTCATGAGCACGATGAAGTTCATCGAGCAGCACATCAATTCCATGATGGAAATCTGGGGCGGTGTCGACGCGATCAAGTCCCACGTCGTGCCGCAGGTCGACACCCGCAGCGACGACGACAAGCTTCTCAACGGCCCGAAGCTCGCCGGCGACGTCGGCCACGCCTCGCAGGACGACATCGACGCGCTGTTCGACTGAGCGGACGCGACGCTACGGAAAACAAAACGCCGGCGAGAGCCGGCGTTTTTTTGTTTTGGACGTCATTGCGAGCGAAGCGAAGCAATCCAGATTGTGTCCGCGGAGGCAGCCTGGATTGCTTCGTCGCTTCGCTTCTCGCAATGACGAGTGGCTAGGCCGGCGCCGCGATCACGCCCTCGGCGCGCAGCGGACGTAGACCATGTTGCCGTAGCGGGTGGCGGCGTCCTTGTCGATGAAGCGGGTGATGAGGACGCGACCGTCGAAGGAGACGATCTCGCGGTCCTGCTCGCCGGGCGTCGGACCCGCCGGCCCGATATAATTCTTGCCGCTGGGCGACCCCTTCAGCCGCAGCTCCTGCGGTGTTGCCTGGTCCGCCAGATGCATGATCACGCCGCCGGAGGAGCCGGCGGTGATCACGTAAGGATTTTTGCATTGGGCCCGGGCGGCAGCCTCGGTGCGGGCGCGGTCGGCCGGGTTCTGGAACGAGGCGAGGCCCCAGCGCCCAACGATCTCGTCGGCGCGGATCGACGCGGGCATTTCCGGACCGGTGCCGGGCTCGGCCTCGGGGGGCGGTGAGGACGAAGAAAAGGACGGCAGGCTCATGCCGCCGCCGCAGGCGCCAAGCAGCAGCGCCAGGCAAGAAGCCGCCGCCAGATTGGCGACCGTGCGCGCGTGAGCTGAACTGATCATGGCATTCCCCCGGACAAAACCATGGCCGCACCCCTTCCGCAGCCAAGCGCAAAACCGCTGCCGGAGCAATGACGTCCTTTAATACGCCGGCGCCCCGAACAAGTTTCCAATGTCACCATCCTATATCCGTCTCACCAATCGCTTAACCACCTTTGCTTGACAGGATCGCGGCCAAGCCATATTCCCGGACGCACCATTAGCACTCTGAAAGATGGATTGCTAACGCGCGCCGATCGATCCTCGGGAAGGGTGGACGGAAGCGCCGCCCGCCCACTTTCACTCCTTCCGAAGCGAGCCTCCAAAGGGAAACGTCATGACTAAATCCAAATTTCGTCCGCTGCATGACCGTGTCGTGGTCAAACGTATCGACGCCGAGTCAAAGACCAAGGGCGGCATCATCATTCCGGACACGGCCAAGGAAAAGCCGTCCCAGGGCGAAGTCGTCGCCGTCGGCCCCGGTGGCCGCGACGAGGCCGGCAAGCTGATCCCGATCGACCTCAAGGTCGGCGACCGTGTGCTGTTTGGCAAGTGGTCGGGCACCGAGGTCAAGATCGACAACGATGAGCTCCTGATCATGAAGGAGTCGGACATCATGGGTGTGATGGCCTAAGGCCAGACGCCTGAACGGCCGCTGAATGCATGCCCGGGTCACTCGATCCGGGCATGCATCATTCCGCCGGGTTCGATCGCAGATCCCGGAATGAGGCGACCCAATAAACAAGACACATCACGAAAATAGAAGAGGAATTGCAGACCATGGCTGCCAAAGACGTCAAGTTTTCCGGAGACGCGCGCGATCGCATGCTGCGCGGCGTCGACATTCTCGCCAACGCCGTCAAGGTGACGCTCGGCCCGAAGGGCCGCAACGTGCTCATCGAGAAGTCGTTCGGCGCGCCCCGTATCACCAAGGACGGCGTCACCGTCGCCAAGGAGATCGAGCTCGAGGACAAGTTCGAGAACATGGGCGCCCAGATGGTGCGTGAGGTCGCCTCCAAGACCAACGACCTCGCCGGCGACGGCACCACGACCGCGACCGTGCTGGCCCAGTCCATCGTGCGCGAAGGCGCCAAGTCGGTTGCCGCCGGCATGAACCCGATGGACCTCAAGCGCGGCATCGACATCGCGGTCGCGGCCGTCGTCAAGGACATCGAGAAGCGCGCCAAGCCGGTCGCCGCCTCCTCCGAGGTCGCCCAGGTCGGCACCATCTCGGCCAACGGCGATGCCGCCATCGGCAAAATGATCGCGCAGGCGATGCAGAAGGTCGGCAACGAGGGCGTCATCACCGTCGAGGAGAACAAGTCGCTCGACACCGAGGTGGACATCGTCGAGGGCATGAAGTTCGACCGCGGCTATCTCAGCCCCTACTTCGTGACCAACCCCGAGAAGATGACCGCCGAGCTCGAGGACGCCTACATCCTCCTGCACGAGAAGAAGCTGTCCGGCCTGCAGGCCATGCTGCCGGTGCTTGAAGCCGTGGTGCAGTCGGGCAAGCCGCTCGTCATCATCGCCGAGGACGTCGAGGGCGAGGCGCTGGCCACCCTGGTCGTCAACCGCCTCCGTGGCGGCCTGAAGGTCGCCGCCGTCAAGGCGCCGGGCTTCGGCGACCGCCGCAAGGCCATGCTCGAGGACCTCGCGATCCTCACCGGCGGCCAGCTGATCTCCGAAGACCTCGGCATGAAGCTCGAGAACGTCACGGTGAAGATGCTTGGGCGCGCGGGCAAGGTGGTGATCGACAAGGAGAACACCACAATCGTCAAGGGCGCCGGCAAGAAGCCGGAGATCGAGGCCCGCGTCGGCCAGATCAAGGCCCAGATCGAGGAGACCACCTCGGATTACGACCGTGAGAAGCTCCAGGAGCGTCTCGCCAAGCTCGCAGGCGGCGTCGCGGTGATCCGCGTCGGCGGCGCCACCGAGATCGAGGTCAAGGAGAAGAAGGACCGCGTCGAGGATGCGCTCAACGCCACCCGCGCCGCGGTGCAGGAAGGCATCGTCCCCGGCGGCGGCGTCGCGTTGCTCCGCGCCAAGAAGGCGGTCGGCCGTCTGACCAATGCCAATGCCGACGTCCAGGCCGGCATCAACATCGTGCTGAAGGCGCTGGAAGCCCCGATCCGCCAGATCTCCGAGAACGCGGGCGTGGAAGGCTCGATCGTCGTCGGCAAGATCCTGGAGAACAAGTCCGAGACCTTCGGCTTCGACGCCCAGACCGAGGAGTATGTCGACATGGTCGAGAAGGGCATCATCGACCCCGCCAAGGTGGTGCGCACCGCGCTCCAGGACGCCGCCTCGATCGCCGGCCTGCTGGTGACCACCGAGGCCATGGTTGCGGAGTCGCCGAAGAAGGACGCCGCGCCCGGCATGCCGGGCGGTGGCGGTATGGGCGGCTTCTAAAGCCGTCCGTTCCATTGCAGTGTTGCGAAGGCCGCCTCCGGGCGGCCTTCTTTTTTGGCAATCGTGCCCCGTGCTTTCCAATTCAACCGGCGGCCAAAACCCACTACGGTGACGCCCGATTCGAATTGTTTGGGCATGATCTGATCGGAAAACCGCTCCACATTTTTCCGGATCATGCCCCATTGCCTCAGGGATTTCCTCGATGCGCGCGCTTGTGTTTTGCTCCACGGCCGTTCTGGCGGCTCTGCTTGCAGTTTCGCCTGAGGTCGCATCCGCCCAGATGAAGCTGTCGCCGAAGGCCACGGCGCCCGGCGGCGTCGAGACGCGCTATTTCACCTCGATCGACGGGCTGATGGACGGCAATGCCGACGTGATCCTGAAGGAGACACGCCAGGGCAAGACCGTCACCGCAGCCGTGCTCGACGTCTGTTATCCCGTCGCGAAGAATTCCGACCGCAAGGACCGCTTCGTCGTCAATCTCCAGGTCGCCGGCCAGAACCTGACGGGTACGACGCAGAGCCTCGGCGCGAAGGCGCCGGTCACCGTCAAACTGCTGCGCAAACAGGCCGGAGACACGTTCGAATTCCGCGGCCAGATCAGCATCGGCCAGGCCGTGACCGAGGTCACCTCGCCCGACAATTCCGATCTCAGCGAGAAGGAATTCCTCGACAACCAGACCTCCGACGACGGCATCACGCCGCAGCCGAAGGATTTCACCGACGTCTCGCCGGAAGCGATCGCGGTCAAGGTCAAGCTGGATGCCGCGACCGAGTTCCTCAAGAGCCTGAAGGGCCAGGACGTCGAGGTGACGCTGGCGAGCCTCACCGTCGGCTGCGACGCGCTGCGCGCGGGCGAGCAGACCATCAACATGTCGGTCGATCCGGAGCGCGCCGGCGCGCTGCTGGCAAAATTCAAGGCGACGCCCGGCGTCACCGCCGCGGGCTGGACCGCGGGCATGACCGAGATGGACCGCACCATCCGCATTGCCGCCGCCGACTGGCGCGAGGGCGACAAGATCAACCGCGACAAGCTCGCGGCCGCGGTGGCCGGCGTGCTGAGCAGGACGCTCGCGGCAAAGCCGGTCTCGCAAGGCTTCAACCCGGCGACCGGCAAGCTCAAGCTGGTGTTCAAGCGGCCGAACCAGGATTTTCCCGCGCTCGAGCTCACCGACACGATCGAGGTCGCGGGCCTTGTCTCGCCCGACAAGCCCGGCACGACCGACAAGCTCATGCTCTGGGTCGGGAATCCCGTGACCACGACCACCGACGAGAGCAGCGGTGCCAAGCTCAATCTCTCGGACGAAGCGACCGCCGACGAGGAAGGCGATCAGCCCGACGACAACGGTTCGGTCGAGGCGCTCGTGAAGGAGCTGAAAGGCCAGCGCTGGGACGCCGACAAGTCGGTGTGGAAGTAGCTCGCTGAACTATCGTGCCCCGGACGCAGTGCAGCACGTCAGTGATGCGCTGCTGAGCCGGGGCCCAGAAGCCGCGCACGAGATCGACGATAGATAACTGGGTCCCGGCTCTGCGCAGCAGCGTTGCACGCTGCAGCGCGTCCGGGACGCGAGAGATCTAATTCCCGTTGACGCGGAAGCGCAGCGGCTTGGGGCCGACGAGCGTGAGCACGTCGCCCTGGCGCTTCCAAGTCTCGACGCTGCCCAGCGCTGCAACGAGATCGTCGTCGGCCTGGGCCCGCGCCGGCGGGCAGGAGCGGTCCTGGATCTGGCCGGGCACGAAGATCACGGTGTTGCCGGCGACCGAGAACTGGCCCTTGCCACCCTTGCACCAGAGCTCCAGCACGACCTCGCCATTGTCGCCGATCTCGATGTTTGGAATCCGCTTCGACCCCGGCTGCGGCAGCGCCTCCAGCGTCATCTCGGTGCCGAACGGAAAACCGTCCTCCGCACGCGCGAGCGTGGACATCGCGAGCATTGCAACCGCCGCGCACACCGTCTGCCTGAACGAAACCATGAGACCTCTCGACCGACCTGATTTGCGGCACCTTCTATAAGACGGCGGCGCCGTTGAGAAGGTTCGCCCATGCACGACGCAAAAATCCCCGCGAGGACCAACCTCGCGGGGATTTGCGTCGAAGGCGGGCGTGGCCTGCTACTTCAGCACCATCGCCGTGAACGGCCAGACATAGGCCTGCAACGTCACGAACACGCCGACCAACGAGGCCAGCACGATCGAGTGCCAGAACACGAAGCGCAGGATCGTGCCCTCATGGCCGTACCAGTTGGTCGCGGTCGAGGCGACCACGATCGACTGCGCGTCGATCATCTTGCCCATTACGCCGCCGGACGAGTTCGCCGCAGCCATCAGGATCGGCGACAGGCCGAGTTGCTCCGAGGTGATCTTCTGCAGGTTGCCGAACAGCACGTTGGAGGCAGTGTCCGATCCCGTCAGGGCCACGCCCAACCAGCCGAGCAGCGTGCCGAAGAAGGGATAGAGCACGCCGGTTGCGGCGAAGGCGAGGCCGAGCGTCGCGTCGACGCCGGAGAGCCGCGTCAGCGTACCGATCGCGAGCATCGCCGAGATCGTGATCAGCGAGATCGCGCACAGCCGGATGGTACGCCCGTATTCCGTCAAGAGCCGGCCAGGACCGACGCCCATCAGGAAGCCTGAGATGATCGCCGCAATCAGCATGCCCGTGCCGGTGAAAGAGAGATAGGTGAAGCCGAACACCGCGCTCTCTTTCGTCGGCCCTGGCGCGACCGGCGGCATCTTGTTGATCATCTGATGCAGCTCGGGAACGGGATAGTTCCAGGTGAAGATCGAATTCGCCCAGGTCTTGAATCCACCATTGCCCCAGATCAGCATCACGATACAGACGATGATCCACGGCAGCAGCGCGCTGAACAGCTCGCTCTGCGTCAGCGGCGTCTTGTCCATCGGTTTTGCCGCAGCCATGGTGGCGGCCGATTCATCGCGGCCGCGCAGCGCGGGGGACAGCCAGAGCTGCCTCGGCTGCCAGACCTTCAGGAACAGGATCAGCGCGCCCATCGAGATCAGCGATGCGCCGATGTCGACGATCCAGGGATTGATGAAGTTCGAGATTAAGAATTGCGGGACCGCGAACGACACGCCGGTGACCAGGATCGCCGGCCAGACATCCTTCATGCCCTTCCAGCCCGCGAACGCCCACACCACCCAGAACGGCACGATCAGCGAGAAGAACGGCAATTGCCGGCCGACCATCGCGCCGAGGATATAGGGATCAAGCCCGGTGACCGAGGCTAAGCCCTGGATCGGTGTGCCCAGCGCGCCATAGGCGACCGGCGCGGTGTTGGCGATCAGCGACAGGCCGCTTGCTGCAAGCGGCGAGAAGCCGAGGCCGATCAGGACGGCGCCCGTGATCGCGACCGGCGTGCCGAAGCCCGAGGCACCCTCGAAGAACGCGCCGAACGAAAACGCGATCAGCAGCAATTGCAGCCGCCGGTCCTCGGTGACGCCGCCGACCGCGCGCTTGAGCAATTCGAAGCGTCCGGTGCTCACCGTCACCTGGTAGAGGAAGATGACGTTGAGAACGATCCAGCCGATCGGGAAAAAGCCTGTCACGATGCCCAGCACCGAGGCGCGGATCGACATGTTCGCCGGCATGGTGAAGACGAAGATCGTGATCAAATTGGCCACGATCACGGCGACGATCGCCGCGATATGAGCCTGGACGCGGCCGCTCGCGATCAGGACCAGCAATGTGACGACAGGGACTGCCGCCGCGATCGTCGACAGCACAGGACTGTGCAACGGGTCATAAACTTGATTCCACATGATCTTCCTCCCCCACGCATGTGTGCTGCAGGCGGCCCGCGTGGACAGCCGATCCTGCTTGACGCTGAAGCGATAACCCCCGAGCCGGACGCGAATTCCTCGCGAATGCAGCGGTTCCCGTCCGCTCACAAGCTCGCGAAATCCCGGAGGCCCCCACCCCGCGCCGATGAGCCCCATGCTAGGGTTGCAAGCTGCGACAAGCCAACGCAAATTGCAGGACTCGCGACTTTAGTCTAAGCGCGCCGATTTCCGCCGTCGTCCCAGGTCTTTGGCCCGGGCAGTTGTGCACATCCCCTCAGGAGACAGAGCTCTGTGAAGAACATCAGCGCCACGCTCGCGATCGTCTGGCGAATCGCCGCCCCGTATTTCCGATCGGAGGACAAATGGGCCGGCCGCGGTCTGCTCGCCGCGGTCATCGCGATGGAGCTGGCGCTGGTCGCGATCGACGTCCTGGTCAACCAATGGCAGAACCGGTTCTACAGCTCGCTGCAGGCAAGCGACTGGGATAGCTTCGTCCGGGAGATCTGGATCTTCATCGGCCTCGCCTCCGCCTTCATCGCGCTGGCGGTCTACAAGCTGTACCTGAACCAGTGGCTCCAGATCCGCTGGCGGCAATGGCTGACCCGGCACTATCTCGGCGAATGGCTGCAGGGCGCCACCCACTACCGCATGCAGCTCAAGGGCGATGCGGCCGACAACCCGGACCAGCGCATCACCGAGGACGTCAAGAACTTCGTCGAGCAGACCCTGACCATCGGGCTCGGCCTGCTCTCGTCGATCGTGACGCTGTTCTCCTTCGTGATCATCCTCTGGGGGCTTTCCAACGCCGCGCCGTTGCACCTGTTCGGCGCCGATCTGATGATCCCCGGCTATCTGTGCTGGGGCGCGTTGGTCTACGCGATCTTCGGCACGGCATTGACGCACTGGATCGGCGCCCCGCTGGTCAATCTCAATTTCGAGCAGCAGCGCTTCGAGGCCGACTTCCGCTTCAACCTCGTCCGCGTCCGCGAGAATTCCGAGCAGATCGCGCTGCTCAAGGGCGAAGGCGCCGAGCGCGGCCGGCTGCTGGATCGCTTCGGCTTCGTGATCGGCAATTGGTACGCCATTATGAGCCGTACCAAGCGCCTCACCGCGTTCACCGCGAGCTATCAGCAGGCCGCCGTGATCTTTCCCTACGTGCTGGTGGCGCCGGCCTTCTTCGCCAAGAAGATCCAGCTTGGCGACATGATGCAAACCGCTTCCGCCTTCTCGAGCGTACAGGGCGCATTGTCGTTCTTCGTCACGGCGTACCGATCGCTGGCGGAATGGCGCTCGATCGTCGCCCGCCTCGACGGCTTCGAGATGTCGGTCGATGCGGCCGCGCACCTGCCGCCGCACGAGCCTGCGATTGCCCTCAAGGCCGCCGGCGGCAATCGCAATATCGCCCTCGAACAGCTCTGCGTGAACCTGCCGAGCGGCACGCCGCTGGTCGCCGCCGATGCCTTCTCCGTCCAGACGCCGGAGCGCGTGCTGGTGACCGGACCGTCCGGCTCCGGCAAGTCGACGCTGTTCCGGGCCATCGCCGGCATCTGGCCGTTCGGCACCGGCACCATCTTCGTCCCGGAAAAGGCGAAGCTGATGATGCTGCCCCAGCGCCCCTATTTCCCGGTCGGCGTGCTGCGCGACGCGGTGGTCTATCCGGCCGCGCCGGGCGCGTTCGAAACCTCACGCGTCAGGGATGCGCTGATCGCGGTCGGGCTGCCCGACCTCGCCGAGCGGCTTGAGGAGGAGGGTCATTGGAACCGGATGCTGTCGCTCGGCGAGCAGCAGCGGCTCGGGCTCGCCCGCGCGCTCCTGCATGCGCCGGACTATCTGTTTCTGGACGAGGCCACGGCCTCGCTGGACGAGCCGTCCGAGGCCCGCCTGTACCGGCTGCTGGCGGAGAAGCTGCCACAGGCCACCCTCGTCTCGATCGGCCACCGCTCGACGCTGGAAGCCTTCCATACCCGCAAGGTGACGATGGTGAAGCACGGCGCGATCCACGTCCTCGGTGACGGTGGTGTGCCGGTCGAGAAGGAGCCGAGCGCGGCACGCTGAGACGGCTCGACCAAGCCCTGAGGCTATCGCCCTTCGTTGCGGCCATCCTTCGAGACGCCCGCCCTTGGCGGGCCCTCAGGATGAGGTCTGTCCTCGCGGTGAAAACCGTGCCCCCTCATGGTGAGGAGCCCGCCGGAAGGCGGACGTCTCGAACCATGCAGGCCCTCAGCCTGCGCCCCAAAGCCCCAAAGCAAAAGGGCGGCAGGTTGCCCTGCCGCCCTCATCAAGTCGCTTCGGGAAGAAGCTTACTTCAGGTTGCTCATCGCCGTCAGGTCGAAGGACAGCTTGGCAATGCCGGCCGCGCCGCACCAGTTGGATCCAGCGCCGCCCGGATTGATCGCGGTGACGTTGGTGGTGCCGGTGGCGTTGAAGGCGCTGGTGAAGGCGTTGCAATCACCCTTGTTCAGGTCGGTGTCGGAGTAACGCAGATCCAGCGTGAACACCTTGTAGGTGAAGCCGATGCCGATGTTCCAGGTGTTGTAGTCCTTGTAGGGGATACCGTTGGCGAAAACGGTGCCGACGCCGGTGCCGTAGAAGGCGTCCGAAGTTCCGAACCACTGCCGGCCGAACTCACCCGACACGTACATGCCCATGCCGGAGGGACCGAAGGCCGTGCTGGGCGCCGTGTATTTGGCGGTCAACGAAGCGTAGTTGCCCCAAGCACCCGAGTTCAGGAAGTTCGGCGAGTAGTACTCGGTCGCGCCGACCGTGAAGCTGTCGTTGATGGTGTAGTTCACCTTGCCGTAGACTTCGACGAAGCTGACGTCCTTCTTCATGACGTTGCCGTCGGCGAGGAAGATCGTGGTCGTGCTGACGCCGCAGACGTTGCCGCCGGGAATGCCGCCGGTGAGCACGTTGTCGGCGCAGCTGCCGCCCGGATACAGGTAGCCCCAGACACCGATGTCGAACGCGAAGGCGCCGAAGGTCGGGCGGATACCGCCGTAGATGTCGACTTCAGCAGCGGCGCGATTGGCGAAGGAGATGCTCTCGGCGGACACGCCGACGTACAGCTGGAGGTCCTTGTTGACGTTGTAGCGCGGCTCGAAATAGGCCGCGACCGACGCTTTGTGGTTCGACTGCGTGACGCCGCGGAAGATGTAGTCGCTCATGATGGCGCCGCCGAAGGCGATATCCCAGGGATCGAACGCAACCACCGGGGCCTTCTTAGCCTTCACCGCCATGTCTGCCGCGAAAGCCGAGCCCGTCACCATTGCCAGCGCCGTTGCCAACAAAGCCACTTTTTTCATTTCGATCCCCATCACCAGTTCTATGACCCCAGCCGGATCCCGGAAGCCCCCGGAACGCACGACCTGATTGCAAATTTCGTAACTGCGGCAATCTGGATGGAGTGGCGCAAACCGAGAAGCAAAAAACGCGGGCATCTGCCGACTTTTTGGGCGTTCTGACGATTCCACGGCAGGTTGTCAGCCTGTGTGTCTTCTCGAACACATTATTTGCAATCCAAAGTGCACTGGGAGGCCCGGGTTAGTACGGGTCCTGCGGCACCGTGCTGCCCGCGCCACGAATCAGGTTGCTTCCGGACAAGACCATCCTCCGCGCGCCGTCGCGCGATGCAAAAAGGCCGCAGCATCACCGCTGCGGCCTTCCTGTTGTCGATCATGGTCGTCGGATTGGACCCAGCCCTTTGGCCTAACCTTGAGCCTGAACCTTGGGCCTAACCTTGTCCTTCGGCCGGCGTCGAGTCCGCAGAAGACGAAGGCATCGCCCAGCTTGTCTCGGCGGCGGGCTCAGGAGCCGGAGCTGCCGGCGTTGACGGCTTCGGCGCGGGAGCTGCCTTCGCCTTCTTCGGCGCCGCTTTCTTCGCAGCCTTCTTGGCGGCCTTCTTGGGCGCAGCCTGCTTAGCGGCCTTCTTGGCCGCCTTCTTCGGCGCGGCCTTCTTCGCAGATTTCTTTGTAGCCTTCTTGGCAGACTTCTTCGCAGACTTCTTGGCTGCCTTCTTTGCGGTCTTCTTCGCCGCTACTGCCTTCTTGGCCTTTTTGGCCTTTTTGGCCTTCTTGCTTTTTTTCTTCTTCGCTTTCGCCATCGTGGTCCTCCTGTTGCCGCCGAACAATGGTCGATCGGGTGTCTTCAGCCGTCACCTCCGGACGAAAGCTCAGCCCTCGAAAGCTCGGTCTTCGAAAGCTCAGTCTTGCGCGTTCAATGCCGGCCGCGACCCGCCCGTAGCCCAATCGAGAAGCTCAATCGTGTGTACGACCGGAACTGACGTGCCACTGGCAATCTGCACCATGCAGCCGATATTGCCTGTGGCAATCATGTCCGGCTTGACGCTCGCGATGTTGGCGACCTTGCGATCACGCAACCGGCCCGCAAGCTCGGGCTGGAGAATGTTGTAAGTCCCCGCCGAACCGCAACACAAATGGCTCTCGGGCACATCTTTCACCACGAATCCGTTATTGGAAAGCAATTCTTTCGGAAGGCCCGTGATTTTCTGCCCGTGCTGCAACGAACACGCAGAGTGATAGGCGACGACGATGTTGTCCTGTCGCGCCGTGGCCGCGAGTCCAAGGCCGGCGACATATTCAGTGATGTCCTTGGCGAGCGCAGAGACCTTCGCCGCATCGGCGGCAAGCGCAGCGTCCTCGCGCAGAAGGTAGCCGTAGTCCTTGATCACGGTGCCGCAGCCGGACGCGGTCACCAGGATGGCGTCGAGCCCCTCGCCGGCCGCTTCCGCGCGCCACGCCGCGACATTGGCGCGAGCCCGCGCCAATGCGTCCTGGTCGTTGCCGAGGTGATGGGTCAGCGCGCCGCAGCACTGCTCGTCCCTGACCAGGACGACCTCGATGCCGTGGCGCGTGAGGAGACTGATGGCAGCCTGGTTGATGCGCGGCGCCAGCACCTGCTGGGCACAGCCCTGGAGCAGCGCGACCCGGCCGCGCTTCTTGCCGAGAGCCGCGAACACACTGCCGGCGGCGGGCCCCGGCGGCGGCAGCCGGCTCGGCGCCAGCGCCAACATCGCCTTCAGGCGCAGGATCAGGCCGGGCGTCGCCCACGGCCGGGGCGTCGGCAGGAACGCGGCCAGCGGGCGGGCCAGCCGCGCCAGCACCATGCTGGCGCGGAAACGCTGCGGGTCCGGGAGGACGAAGGCCAGCACCCGGCGCAGCAGCCGCTCGGCCAGCGGCCGCTCGTAACGCTGCTCGATCCTGACCCGGGCCTGATCGACCAGATGCATGTAATTCACCCCCGAGGGGCAGGTCGTCATGCAGGCCAGGCACGACAGGCAGCGGTCGACATGTTTGACCACTTCGGCCGTCGGCGTCTGGTCCTTCTCCAGCATCTCCTTGATCAGATAGATGCGGCCGCGCGGGCTATCGAGCTCGTCGCCAAGCAGCACATAGGTCGGGCAGGTTGCGGTGCAGAAGCCGCAATGGACGCAGGCGCGCAGGATCTTGTCGGCTTCCGCGATGTCGGGATCGGCGAGCTGCGCGAGTGAGAATTCGGTCTTCATGCCGCAACGCCCCGCGACAGCCGGCCCCGGTTGAGGATGGTCTTCGGATCGAAACTGGCGCGGACCCGCTCGCTCAACGCGGCAAGGCCAGGGGCTTGCGGGTGGAATACATCGACCGTGCGCCTGATGTCCTCGGCCGCCCGGATCAGCGTGGCGTGCCCGCCGGCCGCATTCGTACGTTCGCGCACGGCCGCGGCATGCGCGTCCGGCTTCGGTGGCAACGCCGCCCAGATCAGTCCACCACCCCAATCGTAGATCAATTCGCCGCCGGTCTCGCGCGCCAGCAGCGTCCCGAGCGCCGCGCCCGACGCCGGCGGACAGACGATCCGCCAGACCGGCCACGCCCCCAGCGCGCCGTCAGCCGCGAACGGCAGCACGTCGCGGATCGTGGTCCACAGCGCCGCTGACACCGTGTCCTCGACGAGAGTTGCGGTTCCGAACGGCGCCAGCAATTCGCGCAGCGAGCCGGCACGGTGAGCGGCCGAGGCGGTAATGCCCTCGAGCCGCAGCACGGTCAGCGCCTCGCTTTGGCCTGCGATATCGCCGAGACCTTCGATCTTGGTCCGGAACGCCGATGTCGGCAGATGCGCGGCCCCGGAGACGTCGAAGGGCGAGCCGAGCGCCGCCGTCATCGCCTTGTTCGCGGCGGCATCGTCGAGCCCGCGCAGCAACAGCGTCCGCTCCGCCTCCGGCTTCGGCATCACCTTCAGCGTGACCTCGGTCATGATCGACAGCGTGCCCCAGGAACCCGCGAGAAGCTTACAGAGGTCGTAGCCCGTGACGTTCTTCACCACCTTGCCGCCGGTCTTGAAGCTGTCGCCGAAACCGGAGACAGCATGCGCCCCAAGCAGATGGTCGCGCGCCCCGCCCGCCTTGATCCGGCGCGGACCGGCCAGGCCAGCCGCGATCATGCCGCCGATGGTGCCGAGCGCGGGCGTGCCGAGCAGCGGCGCGGTGTTCATCGGCTCGAAGGCGAATTGCTGGTTCTTGGCATCGATCAGCGACAGCACGTCGGCCAGCGGCGCCCCGGCCTGGAGCGTGACAATGAGTTCGTTGGGCTCATAGGCGGTGATGGCATTCAGCGCGGAGACGTCGAGCACGGCGTTGGTCGCCATCGCATGACCGATGGCACGCTTGGAGCCATGGCCGATGATCTCGAGCGGCTGCTCATTGGCAATCGCCGCGCGCACCACCTCTTCGACGTCTTTGGCGTCTCGTACCTTGAGCGTATCCACGCCTGTAGCGGGTACCGAAGTTTGCAGCGAAAATCAAATTTGGCGCGTTGCAGCGAGGCGGCTCTAGAACCGCGGAATGTCGGGAAACGCCAGCTTGCCGGCATGGACGTGCATGCGACCGAGCTCGGCGCAGCGGTGCAGGGTCGGAAACACCTTTCCGGGATTGAGCAGGCCCTGCGCGTCGAAGGCGCATTTCAGGCGCTGCTGCTGGTTGAGGTCGATCTCGCTGAACATCTCCGGCATCAGATCGCGCTTCTCGATGCCGACGCCGTGCTCGCCGGTGAGCACGCCGCCGAACTCGACGCAGGCGCGCAAGATGTCGGCGCCGAAGGCTTCGGCGCGCTCGATCTCGCCGGGCTTGTTGGCGTCATAGAGGATCAGCGGATGCAGATTGCCGTCGCCGGCATGGAACACGTTGGCGCAACCGAGCTGGTATTTTTCGGATAGCTCGCGGATGCGCGCCAGCGCCTTCGGCAGCGCACCGCGTGGGATGGTGCCGTCCATGCAGAGATAGTCCGGCGAGATGCGGCCGACGGCGGGGAACGCGGCTTTGCGGCCGGCCCAGAACAGATTGCGCTCGGCCTCCGAGGTCGAGATCTGGCAGGTGGTCGAGCCGCAAGCGTTCGCAATCGTCTCGACCCGCGTGATCAGCTCGTCGACCTCGATCTTGGGACCGTCGAGCTCGATGATGAGGAGGGCCTCGACATCGAGCGGATAGCCGGCATGGACGAAGGCTTCCGCGGCGTGGATCGCAGGCTTGTCCATCATCTCCATGCCGCCTGGAATGATGCCGGCGCCGATGATGCGCGCCACGCATTCGCCGGCCGCCTCGACTTGCGCGAATCCGACCATCAGCGCACGCGCCGTCTCCGGCTTTTGCAGGATGCGCACCGTGATCTCGGTGATGACACCGAGCAGGCCTTCCGAGCCGGTGATGACGCCCATGAGGTCGTAGCCGGAGTTCTCCGCCGATTTGCCGCCGATGCGCAGGATCTCGCCGCTCATCAGCACGATCTCGCAGCCGAGCACGTTGTTGGTGGTCATGCCGTATTTCAGGCAGTGCACGCCGCCGGAATTCTCCGCAACATTGCCGCCGATCGAGCAGGCGATCTGCGAGGACGGATCCGGCGCGTAGTAGAACCCGGCATGGGCGACGGCCTGGCTGATCGCGAGGTTGGTGACGCCGGGTTCGGTGACGACGGCGCGGTTGTCGAAATCGATCTCGCGGATGCGCTTGAACTTGCCGAGGCCCAGGAGCACGCCGTCTTCCAGCGGCAGCGCGCCGCCGGAGAGCGAGGTGCCCGAGCCGCGCGGCACCACCTTGATGCCTTGTCCGGCACAATATTTCAGGACGAGCGAAACCTGCTCGGTCGTGTCGGGCAGCACCACGACCATCGGCGGCTGCCGATAGGCCGTCAATCCGTCGGATTCATAGGCCCGCATCTCGGCAGGCGTATCGATCACGCCTTCGCCTGGGACGATTGCGCGCAATGCAGCCACGATCTCGGCGCGGCGCGCGAGCACGGCCTGGTCGCTCGCAGGCATCATGATGGCCATAACATTTCCTTCATGGCGTATCCTTCCGGCTGAGGCCGCACGATCGAATTGTCGCGGCAAATCAACCACGTCCGCGGTGGTTTGGGTAGGCCATCCGAAAGTCGGATCGACGATCTTGCGCGAGTTCGCTCTGGGACAAGTAGGAAATCGTGAAACCTGCCATGGTTTGGCGGCTTGTCCAATCCGGACAGGCCTGCCAAAACCGGCAGGTCCGACCATTGCCGATCAGGCATGCAACTGACCAGACCCCAGGGAAGAGACGAAGAGCACCCGATGACAAAACTGATTTTTGGCGCACTGACCATCCTCACCGCGATTGCCACCGCACCTGCCGCGATGGCGCAGGATGCCGCGGCCGGCAAGTCTTCGTTCAACAAATGCCTGGCCTGTCACGCGATCGGCGAAGGCGCCAAGAACAAGGTCGGCCCCGAGCTCAACGGCCTCGACGGCCGCAAGTCCGGCACCGCGCCGGACTACAATTATTCCGACGCCAACAAGAATTCCGGCATCACCTGGAACGAGGCGCTGTTCAAGGAATACATCAAGGACCCGAAGGCCAAGATCCCCGGCACCAAGATGGCGTTCGCCGGCATCAAGAACGAGAACGAGATCAACAATCTCTGGGCCTATGTGTCGCAGTTCGACAAGGACGGCAAGATCAAGCAGTAAGCGCGTAAGCGGCGGCCGCTAATCGGCGGCCGCCTGCGCCGGGACGATGTTTCCGATCATCGTCTCGATCTCCGTCTTGACGAGATCGGGCACCGCGTTCTGCACCATGTGGCCGAGATCAGGCAGCACGATCAGCTTGGCATTCTGCACGGTGGCAGCGAACGGGCGCGCGTGAATGTCGGTCTTCACCGTCTTGTCGGGTTCGCCGGCGATGATCGTGACTGGCGCCGATATCTCGCCGTAGCGGACGACCTGCACGGCGACCGCTTCCTTCAGCGTCACCAGATCATAGGCATTGGCGATGAACTCGCGCGGGCGCAGCAGCAGCGGCGTCGCGGAGTCCCGCACGAAACCATCCGGCATCATTTGCGGCAGGAAGACGTTGCGCGCGCCGGGCTCGCTCAGGAAGTAGCCCAGCGGCAGGGTTATGGTGTAGGCGAGCAGCGGGCCGATCACGGGCGTTGCGATGATCTCGTTGTAGCGGCCGACGCCGCCGCGCCAGGGATGGGTGACGGGCGCGAGCATCACAAGGCCCGCGACGCGGCCGGGATGATCGAGGGCCAGCCGCGCGCCGAGCGCGCCGCTCCAGGAATGCACCACGAAGATCGCGCGATCGATCCCGAGCTTGCCGAGCGCCTCATCGATCATCCGCGCCTGCACCTCCGGGGTCGAATCCTGCCGCCGCGCCCGCGTGCTCCAGCCATGACCGGGACGGTCGATCAGGATGACGCGATGATCCCTGGCGAGAAGATCGCCGAGCGGCCGCCGCATCGCCTCGAGGTTGGAACTCGCGCCGTGCAGCATCACGATCGGCAGGCCCGAATCGCGCGGGCCGATATCGACGAGGTGAAGCACGGCGCCATCGACCTCGATCATCCGGCCTTGCGGTGGAAAGGAGCGTTGCACAGCGAGGACGCCGGCCTGCGTGACCAGCGCCAGCACAACCAGCGCGGTCACGACTGACATCACGATCATGGATGGAATCCGGGCGATCCAGGGCACAGGGCAGTTACGTGGCTTGCGGGCGGCAGTTTCGCCCGGGGAGCCCCCGCGCTCCACTTGAAATACCGGGGCTGTGGATATATGCATAATTCAAGCCGTAAAAACGCAACGAAATCAATGCTACTCCCCGCAGCACGCAAGCCTCGAAACAGCTTCATGCAGTCGTCATCGCGGCGTCCATATAATCGCCACGGTGGGTTCCGCCATTTAGACGCAGGTGGGCGCCGATCCTGCTCGCAACCCTCGGGGATGCGGGAAAGACCGGCAGGATTTATCCTGATTTGAACCGGAGAATTTCGATGAGCCTGAGATCCAAAGATACTGCGATCGACGAGATCGTGGCAAGCTGCCACGGCGACCTGCGCGGTGCTGTGCGCGCGCTGCTGCTGATCAACGAGCACCTCGAGACGGAGCTTGCAAAGGCCTACGCCGCAGCAGTCGATCGCGGCCTCGCCGAGCGCGAGGGCAGCGTTTTGCACTAGGTCGCTGTCGACCTATTTCGTGCTGTCCTCGTCCTTTTCCTCGTCAGGCGTGGGTGCGGGACAGGCGCGGATGGTCGAACGAGCAAGCTTGGCGTCGGCCTTCGATTTGTAAGGACCGTCACCGAACCAGACGTCGCCGATGATCACGGGATTGCTGGTCACGATGTTGCATTTTCCGGTGGCGCGATTGCCGACCACCCAGAACAGTCCGTCGGCGAGGCTCGCCGTGCCCGACGCCAACAGCAATGTACCTGCAAAGATCAAACGCTTCATGGCTGTGCTCCCGCCATGAAGGTAGGCCTGCGGCGGTGCGACCCACACCCCTCGTGACGCGGCGCGTGTCATCGTGGTTAATCCGCCTGCGTTGCATTCGCTCGAGCAATGATCGACTTGTCCGCTAAATATCGCGGCCTTCGACCTTCTCGGTCAGCGCCTTGACCTGATCGGGGATCTTCTCGAGGTGCGGATTGACGGCGAGCGCCTTGCGGTAGGCCTCGAGTGCGCGCTTTTCGTCGCCGACCTCCTGCATGATCATGCCGAGGCCTGCGAGCGCGCCGAAATGGCGGGGCTCACGGATCAACACCTCGCGAATGTCGGCGAGCGAGCGGCCATAATCGTTCTGCATGTAGTAGAGCGTCGCGCGGCGATTCCAGGCCTCGATGTAGTCGGGCCTCAGCTTGACGACCGAATCCAGCAGCTTGATTGCGACCTCGATCTTCTTTGCGTCGACCGCGGTCTTGGCCCGCGCCATCAACAGCGCCGCGGTGTCGCTCGGGGTCTGGATCCAGATCGCCCAGATCCGCGCCTCGACATGCTTGGCGCTGGCTTCGTCAGGCGCAGCTTTCAGCGCGCCGAACAGGAAATCGAGATTCTTGGTGCGGTCGACCTTGGGCAGCTTGGCCGGCGCTTCCGGAAGTTTCTTCTGCTTGCCGGGCGGGGTCGGTGGATCAATCTGCTGTGCCAGCGCCGGAGCGAGTCCGGCGGCTCCCAGCACAAGAGCCAGACACAGGGTGCGCGCGACGAAGAATCTCACTGCCATGGCCGAAGTCTAAACGCGCAAAGCCGCCCTTGCAAAGCAGGGGCGGCGTCAAACTCGTGTGAGACCGTGGTCTTGCGGGGCGCTCGCGAGCGTCCGGCAGGGCGAAATCAGCCCTGACGTGCCTTGAAGCGGCGCTGCACTTTGTTGATCACATAGACCCGGCCCTTGCGGCGGACCAGGCGGTTGGCGCGATGGCGACCGCGCAGCGATTTCAGCGAGTTACGGACCTTCATGGCAGAATCCTGAACGTTCGAAAGGCCGTGTTCGGCACTACCGTTTCGGCACGCGCGAATGAGGCAAAATGAGATTTTCCCGCTGGCGGACCGACCGCCCGGGACGGGGCGGTTCTTAAGGCATGGGAGGACCGGATGTCAATGTTATCTGGCCCGATCCCACCCAGCAAATTCAGGAAAACAACCCCATGCAAAGTAGAAGCGGCCGGATCGGCCCAATCAGCATCTCGGACGACGCCTGCCCCACAACGCCTGTCCGACAACGACTTGTCCCACAATGCCTTGCCAAGTTCGTTATATCATATAATCAATTCGACAACCCGTCGGGAGGAAACCCATGCCGAAGCTGAAGCTGCCCAATATCGACGACGTCGTCGCCATCGATATCCACACCCACGCCGAGGAGCCCTGCGGCACCCATCCCGACGACGGCTATGACGACTTTCAGGCGCAGATGGCGGACTATTTCAAGTCGCCGCACAAGCATCCGCCGACCGTGCCGGAGACCGCCGCCTACTATCGATCCAAGAACATCGCCGCGGTGATCTTTCCGGTCGACGCCGAGCGCGAGACCGGCTTCCGCCGCTACAAGAACGAGGAGATGCTGGAGATCGCCTCCGACCATCTCGACGTCCTCATCCCCTTCGTCTCGATCGACCCGCACAAGGGCAAGCTCGGGGTGCTAGAGGCGCGCAAGCTGATCGAGGAATACGGGGTGCGCGGCTTCAAATTCCACCCGACCATGCAGGGCTTCTATGCCAACGACCGCATGGCCTATCCGCTCTATGAAGAGATCAACAATGGCGGCGCGATCGCGCTGTTCCACACCGGCCAGACCGGCGTCGGCTCGGGCATGCCCGGCGGCATGGGCATGCGGCTGAAATATTCCAACCCGATGTACATGGACGACGTCGCGGCCGATTTCCCCGACCTCAAGATCATCCTCGCGCATCCCTCTTTCCCCTGGCAGGAGGAAGCACTGTCGGTCGCGACCCATAAGCCCAACGTCTACATCGACCTCTCGGGCTGGTCGCCGAAATATTTCCCGCCGATCCTGGTGCGCTACATCAACTCGATCCTGCAGGACAAGATGCTGTTCGGCTCGGACTGGCCGGTGATCACGCCGGACCGCTGGCTGTCGGATTTCGCCAAGATCGACATCCGCGATGAGATCCGGCCGAAGGTGCTGAAGGCGAACGCAAGGAAGCTGCTGGGGATCTAGGGGCGCACTCGTCAGCGCATTGAGGGCTTCGACGCTGCTATCGAAGCCCTCACGCTCAGGTCCTCAAGGCTTAAGACTCAAGGCCGATGCTCGCGCCGCGCAGGTCCAGCACCCAGCTGCGGCCCAAGTTGCGGATGGCGGCCTTGGCGCGGTGAATCCGATGGCGGCGTCGCGCGCGATCAGTTCACGCTTGCGAGGAAGCCGGCCAGGATTGTCCGGCTTTCGCTGAGCGTCTCGATACGTTCGTCGATCAGGCCGACCTGCTGAGTGAGTATTTTTCGCAGCTCGTTGCACGGCGTGAAAGCCGGATCGTTGTTCCTGACGCAAGGGAGCAACCGCTTAATGGTTTCGAGCGTCATCCCCGCGCCGCCGAGCATCTTGATGCGCCGTACGGTTTCCTCTTCGGCCGTGCCATAGTCGCGATAGCCGGAGTTCGTCCGCAGCGGCGCAAGCAGTCCTTCGCCTTCGTAGTAGCGCAGCATTCGGACGCTGACCCCCGTCCGTCGGGAGAGTTCGCCGATTTTCATCTGAAGCCTCTTGACCCTCACAGCGCTGTCAGACCTTACAGACTTCGCTCGTCCAAGTGAATGCCACTTGTGAAGGGAGCAACGATGAAAGCCTACCATTTGAATGGCCATGCTGGTGCTGGCCGCCTTGCGTGCGTCGACGTCGGCAAACCCGAACCCGCCAATGGCGAGGTCCGCATTCGGGTCGAAGCGGCAAGTCTGAATTACCGCGACCTCCTGGTCCTCGACCGTGCAGGCCAAGGCGAGCTCAACGGACGCGTTCCACTCTCCGACGGTGCGGGTGTCGTTGACGCCATCGGCGCCGGCGTCGCGCAATGGCGGCTCGGGGACCGCGTCGCTGCATCGTTCTTCCGCGATTGGATCTCGGGGCCGTTCAAGTCCAGCTATATTCCGTTATCCCTCGGTGGCAACACGATGGACGGAATGCTGGCTGAGTATGTCGTGCTGCCGGCGACCGCGCTGGTCTCAGTGCCGGCGCATCTGTCCGCGGTGGAGGCAGCGACCCTGCCCTGCGCCGGCGTCACGGCTTTTCATGGCATCGTCGCACGCGGCGGGATGCGCAAAGGCGACACGCTGCTGGTCCAGGGGACAGGCGGCGTCGCGCTGTTCGGGCTTCAATTCGCAGCGGCGCTGGGCGCGCGCGCGATCGTGATATCATCCTCGGACGAAAAACTCGCCCGCGCCAAGGCGCTGGGCGGTTCGATCCTCATCAACTACCGCGACACGCCGGACTGGGATGTCGTCCTGATGAAGGCGACGAATGGCGCCGGCGCCAGTCATATCCTCGAACTCGGCGGTCCCGGCACCTATGACCGATCGCTGCGATCGGTCGCTTCGGGTGGCAAGATCGTTCAGATTGGGGTTTTGACGGGGTTCGGTCCCAAGCCCGACCTCGCACGCCTGCAGTGGGAGAATGCCGACATCATCGGTGTCACCGTCGGATCGGCCGAACACTTTGTCGCGATGAATCGCTTCCTGACCGAGCATGCGATCCACCCGATCGTCGATCGGGTCTACGACTTCGACGAGGTTCCCGAAGCATATGCGCACCTGCGGACCGGCTCACATTTCGGCAAGGTCGTGATCAGGCTTTAGAAACCAGAGGCCCAAGTCGCGATTGCCTCTTGGACCGATTTCGCTGCGCCTTGTATAGTCCGTGGACCGCAACGATCCCGGGGGACAGGTGAATTGAGTCTCAAAGCCGTTGTCTTCGACGCCTACGGAACGCTTTACGATATCCAATCGGTCGCGGAGATCACCGAGGATGCGTTTCCCGGCTACGGTGAGATCATCACGCAGATCTGGCGGATCAAGCAGCTCGAATACACCTGGCTGCGCTCGCTGATGCGGCGCTACCAGGACTTTGCAGCCATCACGCGCGACTCGCTCGCCTATACGTTGCGCGTGCTCGGGCTCGCTTACGAGAACGAGGCATTCGAGCGCGTGATCGAGAAGTACCTGCATCTCGATCTCTATCCGGATGCGACGGCAGCGCTCACGGCTCTGAAACCGCGAAAACTCGCCATCCTCTCCAACGGCAGTCCGGACATGCTGAATGCGCTCGTGCGCAACTCCGGTCTCGACGCCCTGCTCGATGCCACGATCAGCATCGACGCGAAGAAGATCTTCAAGCCGAGCGCGGAGGCCTATGAGCTGATCGGCGAGGCGCTCGGCACCGCGCCGGACGAGGTGCTGTTCGTCTCCTCCAATCCCTGGGATGTCGCAGGCGCGAAAGCATTCGGACTGAACGTTGCCTGGATCGAACGGGTGAGGCCCGAAGCGATGGCCCTGGCTTGCGTCGAGAACGAACTCGTGGCACCGCTGACGATGTTCAAGGCGATCCGCACCCAGATGGACGAGCTCGGCTTTGCGCCGGATCATCGTGTCCGGGCGCTCTCTGAGCTGCCAAGGATTGCTTAGGCGTCGCCGCCCGCCCTTAAGTCTGGAATGAGCCGACCTGAATGAGCCTTCAATCCGTTCGCGATTTCTTCGCCGAAAAAGCCCCCGACATCACCGTTATCGAATCCCCGATCAGCTCCGCGACCGTGCCGCTGGCCGCCGAGGCCTACGGCGTCGAGCCCGGAATGATCGCCAAGACGCTGTCCTTGCGGATCGGCGAACGCGTCATCCTGATCGTCGCGGCCGGCACCTCGCGCATGGACAACAAGAAGGTGAAGGCGGCGTTCGGCGGCAAGCCGAAGATGCTGGGGCTGGAAGAGGTCGCGGAGGTCACCGGCCACGAGGTCGGCGGCGTCTGCCCGTTCGGACTGAAGGCGCCGCTGCCGGTCTATTGCGACATCTCGCTGAAAGCGTTCGATGTGGTGGTGCCGGCTGCCGGCTCGACCCATAGCGCGGTACGGATCACGCCGGAGCGGATGGCCGAGCTGACCGCGGCGGAATGGGTCGATGTCTGCGAGACCAGATCCGAAGCGCGCTAATCATCCTCGTCGTAAGGCCGGGGCTGGGTCGCCGGAGGCGGCGGCGCAGCATTGTATCGTGGCGCCGGCGCGGCGCGATTGCCCGGAACCTGCTGCTGCGGCGGCATCTGGTTGTTGGACTGGAACACCGCGCGACAACCGCTGGAGAGCTGGGGCGTATTCTGCCGCAAGCAGGCCGTAATGCGGCTCACATCAGGGATCTGGTCGCTGCACAGCCGCCATACATCCGGCGTGCAGGCCATCTGCTGCTCCATGGTTCCGCGATACTCTTCAGCGGATGCAACGCCCTGCGCGGCGATGCCGCCGATCGCAAGCGCCACACCCAGCGCAATCCGCTCTGTTCGCATGTCCGATTCCTTCGCGAGTCTCTCAAATTCTGCTGAATCAATGAGACGCGGGGAGGTTCTGGACCAACAAAAAATTGTGAAAACGGGCCAGGAACCTATTCGACCTTGCCGATCTTCTTCACCGCCGCAATCAGCCGCGCGCTGTCGACCGCCACGAACTCGGCAAACGCCGGCGCGTCCTGATAGGCAACGAGACTGCCCGACGTTTCGAAGGCCTTGAGCACGTCGGGGCTCGTCATCACCTGCGCCATTGCCTCGCGCAGGCGAGTCGCGATCGGGGCAGGAAGAGCATTCTGGGCAAAGAGTCCGGCCCAGATGTACATCTCGACATCCTTGTAGCCGAGCTCCTGGAAGGTCGGCACATCGGGGAAGCTTGCGATGCGCTTGGCGCCGCAATTGCCGAGCACGCGCAGCTTGCCGTCCTCCACTTGCGGCTTCAGCGTTCCCGGTGCGGCGGCGATCGCCTGCACGGTGCCGCCGAGCAGCGCGGTGAGTGCCGGTCCGGCGCCGCGAAACGGCACATGGAGCAGCTTGATGTCGGCGCTGCTCGCAAACATCTCCATCGCCACATGCAACGTGCCGTAAGGCCCCGACGAGCCATAGGTGATCTGGCCGGGACGCTTCCTGGCATCCTCGACGAAATCCTGCGCGGTCTTCCACGGCGCCGAGGCCGGTACCGCGAGCAGCGTGGGATCGGCCAGCACCCGCGCGATCGGCATGAACTGCGAGAGCTCGTAGGCGACCGGACGGTCGAACAGCCGGTCGGCCTCGGGCAGCACCGCGAGCGAGGACAGCGTCATCAGCAGCGTGTAGCCGTCAGGCTCGGCGCGCGCCGCCGCGGCGTTGCCAACGGATCCACCGCCACCGCCGGCGCGGTTGTCGACGATGACCGCCTTGCCGAGGATTCGCTCCAGCGCCTGTGCGACGGGGCGCGCCGCGAGATCCGCCTGGCCGCCGGCTGGAAACGGCACGATCATGGTGACGTTGCGAGTGGGATAGGCTTGCGCGAAAGCCGCGCTCGACAACGCAGGCAACAACGGCAATGCGGCAGCGGCGCGCAGGACATCGCGGCGATCCATGGCAGATTTCCCCCTGTTTTCTTGTTTCGCTGCCAGCCTAGCGTGACCCTCCGCAAGAACAAGCCGCGCGGCGGGATTAACGAAGCATTATCCATGTTCCGCCCGGTCAGGAACGCCCCCTGGACTCTACCGTTGCCTCCCAGGGAGTGGAGCGATGAATAGACTTCAGACCATTGACGTGGCGCTGGACGAGATGCTGGTGAATCTCGCCGCTATCGTGTTGCGGCTGTCAAAGCCTGACGTGACACGAACGCCGGAAGCGCGACGCGCCTTGGCGCAATCCGTGCATCAATACGCGGTGTGTGCGGCACGCTCGAGCGATCCGCGCGTGCACGAATTGAAGACACAGCTGGAGGGGACGTTGCGGCCGGCCTTGCGCGTGGTCGCGATCGACGGCGTGAAGGTATCGTAGTCGAAGATTGGTGGGCACGCTTCGCTTTGCCCACCCTACGATAGCTGTGCGACGAGGTGCCGTAGGGTGGGCAAAGGCGCGCTCTTCGCGCGCCGTGCCCACTATCATTCGCCGAATTGCCCGGCAACGTCCCGCATATCCCCTCCCCCATCCACGGGAAGGGTGCCTTGATCAACATAGCGGTGGAACTTCCTCGACTTACTGATTGAACGCTCGCCGGCCTCCAGCCGCCGCGAAAACCCACCCTTGATCAGATTCCATCGCGACGAAAAGTCGGCGTCATCCTAAGGCAACGCCCAGATCGCATGGAGGTGGTCAGGCAAGATACAAATCGCGACGGTCTCGAACGGCCGGCGTTGCACGACCGTTCGGTAAATCTGGCGTAGGCGATCAACCTGGTCGACGAGTAGCGTACTTGACCGATCAGCTAGCACGACGGTGAAGAAGAACATGTTGCCTTGCGCTCGGCGGTACTGAGGCACTTGCGATTCCTCGCGTGAATTGGTGGGCACGCTTCGCTTTGCCCACCCTACGGCACCTACGCTGTTCGCTCGCTCTTCTTCACCCGCCGTTTGCACGTACCCGGCAGTTTCGCTGCGAGAAAATCGCCGAGCGCCTCGACGCGTGCGGGGCGCGGGCCGCCGGGTGGCGTCACCAGATGCACGGCGCCTTCGACCTGCTTCCAGTCCTTCAGGATCACTTCGACCTCGCCGGAGGAGATGGCGTCGCCGACGATGAATTCTGGAAGGTCGGCGATGCCGAGGCCGGCGATCAGCGCCGGCATCACCGCGTCGCCGTTGTTGGCACGGAGCTGTCCGCCCGGACGCACGCTGGCCTGCTCGCCGGCCGCATTGGTGTAGTGCCAGACGTTCGGCGTCGAGAGATAGGCGTAGCTGAAGCATTTGTGCGCGGCCAGATGCATCGGATGCGTCGGTCGTCCCTCGCGCTTCAGATAGGACGGCGCGGCCACAGTGAAACGCGGCATGGTGAAGAGGCGCCGCGCGATCAACGAGGAATCCGGCAGCCGCGCGATCCGCACAGCCATGTCAAAGCCCTCGCCGATCAAATCGATGGTCGCATCGCTCAGATGCAGGTCTACCGAGACTTCGGGATAGGTTTCGAAGAACTCCGGCAGCAGCGGCGCCACCGCCTTGATCCCGAATGTCATGGGCACGGCGAGCCGCACCAGGCCGCGCGGCGCGACCGACTGCGCCAGCGCCTCGTTCTCCGCGGCTTCGCCATCGGACAGCAGGCGCGTCGCACGCTCGGCGAGCTTATGGCCAGCATCGGTCAGCGCGAGCCGGCGTGAGGTGCGGTTGAACAGCCGGGCGCCGAGCCGCTCTTCGAGGCGCGTGACCGCCTTGGACACCGTCGCCTTGGACATCGCGAGCTCGCTCGCGGCCCCCGCAAACGACCGTAATTCCACAACTTTTGCGAAAATCGCGAGTGCCTCGAAATCGGGAAGTTTGGCCATGGCGGGTCCGATCGGGATGTTTTTGGAAACAATACGTTTCAACAGTTTCTATTTATATACCACAGGCGGAGGCTTATCCAAGGGTCATCAGACATTCAGGACTGGAGAAATCCAATGACCAAGAAGCTCTCAGGCAAGGTTGCCCTCGTCACCGGCGGCTCGCGCGGTATCGGCGCGGCCTCTGCCCGCGCACTCGCCGATGAAGGTGCTGATGTCGCCATCAGCTACGTTGCCTCTCCCGAAAAGGCGGAAGCGGTCGTCACCGAGTTGAAGGCCCGGGGCGTCAAGGCCCGCGCCTTCAAGGCCGACCAGGCCTCGGCCAAGGACGTGACGCAGCTCGTCAACGCCGTCGCGAAGGAGTTCGGCCATCTCGACATCCTCGTCAACAATGCCGGCGTCGCGAGCGGCGGCGCGATCGACGATGCCAATGCCGACACCGAAGCGCTCGCCCGCCAGGACGCGGTCAACGTGCATGGCGTGATCGCGGCGATCCGCGCCGCTTCGCAATTGATGGGCGAGGGCGGCCGCATCGTCACCGTCGGTTCGATGCTTGCCGACCGCGCCTCGTTCCCGGGCCTTGCGGACTACGTCGCCACCAAGGCGGCCGTGGTCGGTTACACCAAGGGCGCAGCCCGCGACCTCGGCCCGCGCGGCATCACCGTGAACGTGGTGCAGCCCGGCTCGATCGACACCGACATGAATCCGAAGGACGGCGGCGAGTTCGCTGAGACCCAGCGCAAGCAGCACGCGCTGCAGCGCTTCGGCCGTCCCGAGGAAGTCGCCGCCGGAATCGTCTTCCTCGCAAGCCCGGAAGCCTCCTTCGTCACCGGCACGGTGCTCAACGTCGACGGCGGTTTCGGCGCCTGATCAAGGCGCCACCCCCCAAAACAAGGAATTACGCAGATGATCGAACTCAGACCCTTCTCAAAGCTCGGCGGCGCCGATCACGGTTGGCTCAACGCCAAGCATCATTTCTCCTTCGCAAGCCATTATGACCCCGACAACATGGGTCACGGCGCCTTGCGGGTGTGGAACGACGACGAGATCGCGCCGAACACCGGCTTTCCAGCCCATCCCCACGCCAACATGGAAATCATCACCTATGTGCGCGAGGGCGCGATCACCCATCAGGACAGCCTCGGCAACGAGGGACGCACCGAAGCGGGAGACGTGCAAGTGATGAGCGCCGGCAGCGGCATCCGCCACTCCGAGTACAATCTGGAGCCGAGCAAGACCCGGATCTTCCAGATCTGGATCGAGCCGACCGCGCGTGGCGGACAGCCGACCTGGGGCTCGAAGCCGTTTCCGAAAGGAGACCGCTCCGGCAAGCTCGTCACCATCGCGAGCGGCTTCGAGCAAGACACGGACGCGTTGCCGATCCGCGCCGATGCGCGGGTGCTCGCCACCACGCTGAAGGCGGGCGAGAGCGCGGAGTACGTGCCGCACAAGTCGCGGCACCTTTATCTCGTGCCCGCGGCGGGGTCGGTCGAGATCAACGGCGTGCGCGTCAACGCACGCGACGGCGCCGCGATCCGCGACGAAGACAGTCTGAAGATCACGGCATTGGAAGATTCCGAGATCGTGCTCGTCGACGCGGCTTAGCAACGCATTCGTCATGCCGGCTTGTCCCGGCATGACGCTCCGACACCCACCATCAAATCTGCATCCAACGGAGATCATCATGACCAAAGTTCTCGTCCTTTATTATTCCGCCTATGGCCACATCGAAGCGATGGCCAATGCCGTCGCCGAGGGCGCGCGCGAGGCCGGCGCCACCGTCGACATCAAGCGCGTGCCCGAGCTGGTGCCGGCCGAGGTCGCGAAAGCCTCCTATTACAAGGTCGACCAGACCGCCCCGATCGCCAAAATCGAGGACCTCGCCAATTACGATGCGATCATCGTCGGCACCGGCACCCGCTTCGGCCGCATGGCCTCGCAGATGGCGAACTTCCTCGACCAGGCCGGTGGTCTCTGGGCCAAGGGCGCGCTGCACGGCAAGGTCGGCGGCGCCTTCACGGCGACCGCGACCCAGCATGGCGGCCAGGAGACGACGCTGTTCTCGATCATCACCAACCTCTTGCATTTCGGCATGGTCGTGGTCGGCCTGAACTACGGCTTTGCCGGCCAGATGAAGCTCGACGAGGTCACCGGCGGCGCGCCCTATGGCGCCACCACGATCACCGGCGGCGACGGCAGCCGGCAGCCCAGCGCCAACGAGCTCGCCGGCGCACGCTATCAGGGCCGCCAGATCGCGGAGACGGCCAGGAAGCTGCACGGCTGAGCGCCGTTAAGCTTTACGCCTGAACCACTGCATGGCAGGTGCGATCTGGGCGGCATTCTCTTCGGGGGATGCCGCCCCATCTCTGTGGTCGGGATATTTCACCAAAAGCGATACGAATGGGTTTCGAACTCTTGTTGATCGCGCAGATGATCCGCAGGCCCGCTCAGGCGCTGGCGCGGCGATGGTATTGCCGCAGCCTGTTCCGCGCCTCGCGCGGGCGCTTTCATTGTGCCGGCTGCACGAAGGCGTGACCGGCTAGGCCTGCGTGATGTCCGCGTTGGGCTTGATGGGCGCAGTCGCGACAGGCGCCGGTGCCGTCGAGAGCCACCAGCCGTCACCGCCGAACCAGCACGTCTCGTCGGGAGCGCCCTCTCTCCGCAACGACTGCACGCCCTCCCATCCCCTTGCGAACGCCTCCGCCAGTCGCCGGGCAGCATCCGCATCCTGCAATCCCGCGCAGCCGATGAATTGGGCACGCCCGAGGAATTTGGCGGGCCAGGCTGCCCGTTCGTCCGGGCGCGTGATCATCAGCATGCCGCCGAGCATGCCTTCAGGCGCGAGCGGAAACACCAGCCGCCCACCGGGCAGCAAGGCATCGAGCCATTCGGCAGCCGGCTGCGCCGCACCCGCGCAGACATAGATCACGTCGGCTCTGGGCAGATCGGACGCGATGCCCGAACGATCCCACACATCCACATGGTCGATGTCCTTCAGATTCTCGCGCGCGAGCCCTGCCAGACGTTCGTCGATCTCGTAGGCATGGACGCGGCCGCCGGGGCCGACGAGATGCGCGAGGATCGCGGTGTAGTAGCCGCTCCCCGCGCCGATCTGGATCACGGTCTCGCCTTCCTTCACCGCGCAACCGCTGAGCCAATAGGCGTGCGCGCCGGGCATCCCGATATTGAGACCCCGCGCGCTGTCGAGCGCGAGCAGCGTGTTCTGGTAGAGGAAGGCGGGATCATCGTCGGGCGTCACGACATAGGGGTGTCCACCAACCGAGATCGACCACGGCCCGGGTCCGGCGAACGGCTCGCGCCTGACGGTGCGATAGGCTTCCTCGATACGGGGGTCCGCGGCCCTCGCCGCGGCGCAGATCAACTGCGCATAGAATGCGCGATATTTTGCCGAACGATCTTTCATGTCGCCTCCGGAAACAGGCGACGATAACACAACGATTGCGATAATCGCGTGACCCTGCAATCCAAGGCAGCGCGTCAGCGCGCGCTCTTGCCCATCGCCTGCGCCGCAAAGGCGGCAAGCCTGGGGTGACGGCGCAGGCCCTGCGCGACATGGTCACGCCACGCGAAGGGCATGCCGCGCCAGGACAGCGCGACGCTGACATCGGTCAGCGGCACCGGCTCGGCGCCGAAGCGGCGCTTGTAGTCCTGGTTGCCGATGCTGAGGTCGAAACGGCGCACGCCGTCGGCATGCAGCGCCGCCATGGTGCGCTCGGTCACGAGCAGCCCCGGCGAGCAGCTCGACCAGGAATCGCCGGCGTGGCTGATGCGCAGCAGGAAATAGGTCGCACCAGACCTGACGCCGAGCGTGGTGGCAACGACGGCCTCGTCGCAGACCAGCGCCGAAATGACGGCGTAACCGTCCGCAGCACCCTGGCGGGCGACCTCGCGATAGAACTGCGCATGGGTTTCGTCGTTGAGGACAAAGCGCGAGCCGAGCTTTCGCATGCGCGCCTGCTGCTGGGCATCCATCACGTCCAGCAGCTCGCGCGCACGCGCGACATCGGTGGCGATCTCGAATCGCGCGCCGGCGTGACGGCTGAAGACGCGCCAGCAGCGTGGCATCTGCATGCGCTTGATCGAGGCCTGGTAGGCTTCATAGTCGTCGCCGGTCAGCACGAGGTTGCCGTTGAGCGAGCAGGATCCGATCCGGCCGAGCGACACCAGCGGGTTCGGGTTGCTGCCAATCTGGGCCGGCATCTTCTTCAGGCGCAGCAAATCGAAGCGGTCCGGCAATGCGCGCAATGCGTCGATCAACGCATTGCCGATCGCATCCGCCGCCGCCGCGTCCAGCGCGGCATCGAGCGCCAGAATCGGCGCGTTGTTGTCGGAGACGCCGAGATCGGCGAATTCGACGATGCGGATACCGCGCCTGAGATGGCTGATCATCGGCACCATTGCGATGTCCTTGCCGGTCGTGGCATCGGAGATCAATGCAATCAGCGGCGAGAGATCGTGGAACGCCTCGTACCAGGCGCTAAGCCAATAGCCATGCTGGAATGCAGTGCGATGGCCAGCGTTCAGGCGCGATGCGGCCTGCTTCCAGTCACGCACGAAATCGACCGCGATTCCCGACGTGCTGGACACAAGACCATCTGGTTGCTCGACGCTGAGGATCGTCATCCGCGGGACATACGATTACTGGGTGTTTCCAGATAGATTGTGTTTTGTCGCGGCCACAAGTGACCTCTGCTTATCGTTAAGCCGATGCCACTGCGGCAGCACCGGCTGCGACAAGTCGTCCGGTTCCGTTTCCGCGACGCATTGGAACCTGGCCAGGAAGTGCAGGCCGGCCACGGCAACGACGAACATGAACCAGATCGGATTCTGCCGGTCCAGCAGGAAGGTCTCGGTGGCCCCGTAGTACAGGCCGAACAGCCACACGGTCAGGAACAGCTTTGCCAACGCACCGCTGCGGTTGTGAGTTCGGGCCGTCTGGAAATTGCCGAGCGGCGCGAGCACGAAGACGAGGATCACCAGCAACAACCCCGGAAGGCCGATGGTGACCGCGAGGTCGAGATAGCTGTTGTGGCTGTGCGCGGCGCTCGTTGCCCATTCGGCGCCCTGGACGGTCTGCCGTGCCGTCACGTCGTCCCAGAACGCGGCGTAGCCGTGACCAATAGTCGGCTTCTCGGCGACGGCTGCGAGCGCGAACTCCCAGATGGCAGAACGGCCGGTGAAGGTGGGATCGAGCGGAAGCAGCCGCGTCATCGCCCCGAGCGCCGGGCTCAGGACGCTGCCGACTGTCAGCAGGTTCATCACGATCAGCGGCACGAAGCAGATCATCCGCCTCAGCCACAGGCTCGGCGTGACGCAGACCAACGAGGCGAGCGCGTAGATCGCAAGACACAGCACCGACGACGTCTTGCCGCCGGTGAAGATCAGGAAGATTCCGGCCAGCGCGGCGATGGCCGGCCCCATCACGAAGGAGCCGACGGCGGACAGATAAATGCCGACATAGATCAGGATGGTCATCACCGGCGAAGCGATGTTCTTGTGACCAAAGCTGCCGCGCCAGTCGCCGGCCAACTGCGGCTCGGTGACGTCGAGTGCGGTGTGCATCGAGTATTGCGGCGCCAGGAAGACGCCGAGATAGCAGAGGGTAAGCAATACGAGCGCGGCGCCGCCGAGACACAGGTTGAAGCTGCGCTGCGTCGGCGGCAGCAACGGCAAAAGCACCGCGAGCGACATCACGCTGGCTGCGAGCACGAAGCGCTGCATCGAGACTCCGCGATTCTCGGAGAAGACGATGTTGATCAACAGCCATCCGACCAGGCAGAGATGCAGCGGCGTCACCAGCGTCTTCAGCGCGGGCGCATCCGTTGCGGCGACCAACAGTACCGCGACCGCCGCCAGCAAGCCCCAGGAGACATAAGTGAGCGCCATCCGTCCGCCGACGACGATGGTGACATCCTCGTTGCGCAGGTCAGGAAACGGATCGAGCGTCACCAGCACCAGGAGCAGGGCTGCGACTGCGACGAGGCAGCGCGCCGCCCGCACGGCGTCGATCCCCGCAAGCCCATCGCGCAGGACGCCGCCGAACGATCGGGCCTCGACGTCGGTCATATCAGTGGCGCTGCGATCCATGGCTCGAGAGTAGTGGTGAAGCCGGGGGAAGCTCCAAGAGTTAGCCGATCCCTGTTAAGCATTCGTCAACCAGTCCAACGGGGCTCTGCGGCACCGCCTGCGGCCGCACGATGCTCCGCGCGATTTCGTAATATTGAAGCGCGCGCTGTTCCAGCGTGAGGTTGTCGAGCACGAAGCCGCGCGGATCGAACGTATCGGCGGCGCACCCGGCCCAGAAATCATCCCAGCCCGCCTCGAACCCGGCGATGTCGACGAACTTGGCGCCGCAACGATCGTCCCAGTACGGCACCGACGAGACCGGGGCGAACTGGACGCGATGCGGATAATAATCGGGGTCCCGCCAGGGGCCGCCGGGATCCCAGGCGAGCACCGGGACGCCGCAAGACAATGCCTGCTGATAGGCGATGCCCTGGCTCTCGTTCTGGCAGAGGAAGATCATCGCACGCGATCGCGCGAGCGCGGCCCGATAGTCCTCTTCCTTGTAGCTGCCGTAACGCAGCTCGGTGAACGAGCGGCCTTCCCTCGTGAGCCGGGCGCGGACGGGTTCGATCAGCTCCGCCGCGTAGCGATCGCGGTCCCAATGCACCTTGTCGTAGATCAGGACGTCGACACTCTTTTGCGAGGTCGGCGACGGTGCCCAGAGATCCGTGTCGATGCCGATCGGCCAAGCCTCCGTGTCGGGCCAATGCGGCCGATACATGTCGGCGTACCACGGGCCGGGCACCACGACCTTCTTGACCGGCAGGCGCTTGAACAGGTCGGGATCGTCGAGCGGATGATTGTGGGCGGCAACGCCGAGCAGGATCGGATTTTTCCAGGCGAACTTGTCGAGCAGGAAGGTGCGGCCGATGATGCAGGCGAGTTCGCCCGGATGCCGCGCGATGTAGCCATAGTCGTTGACGCGATAGCGGATACCGAGCCGATCGAGTCCCGCACAGAGATTGAGGAACACGCGGAGCTGCCCGCTCATGCGCGGCTCGCCGAGCAGCATGCGACGCGCCATGCGCCGCAGATGCCGATCGCCGGGAAACCAGCGATCGTCCTTGTCCTCGTAGAACAGGTTGAGGACTATGTCGTCGGGATCGTAGTCGAATGTCTTTGCGGGCACTGGGTCCATCCGCGGCAGCCTGATGCGCATTCTCGCATGGGACCGGCTGCCGCACTCTTCCAAATTTGCCACAGGCTTAATGCCTGCGGCTTAACGCTAATTGACGAAACCAGCGATCCAGCAGCCTTCGCGGCGACGCTTTTTTCCCAATGCGAGTATTATTCGCGACGGCCAAGGTTGCGATCGGTCGCATTCCCAACTCGCAGAAGCGCCCTGGTTAACAGACCGTTAAAGGCGAGCCGTATCTTGATCACCGCGGAAGACATTCTCGAATTGCCGGCGACATCGCGCGTCGTACCGGCGGCGCGCGTCCCGCTGCAGGTCGGCTCAACCACGTCGGTGTCCGTCGTCATTCCGGCCAAGAATGTTGCGGCCTATATCGGCGAAACCCTCGCCAGCGCACTGGCGCAAACCGAGGTCACCGAAGTGATCGTCGTGGACGACGGCTCGACCGACAGCACCACCGCGATCGTCCGTGCCATTCGTGACCCGCGACTGCGCCTGATGACCAACGGCGCCGCCGGCGTTTCGGCAGCGCGCAATCTCGGCGCGCAGCATGCGAGCGGCCAATGGCTGCTCTTCCTCGATGCCGACGATCGCCTGCGGCCCGGCGCGGTCGCGGCGCTGTTGGCGGCTGCGCGGGCTGCGCCGCGTACGGTTCTTGTCTACGGCGACTACAACACGATCGACAACGAGGGACGGCAGATCGGCCGTCGGGATCTGCTGAAAGGACGCCGCAAACCGTCCGGCGACGTGCTGGCGCGGCTCGCGGCCGGAAACTTCATCGTCAATGGCGGCATTGCGCTGGCACGTGCAGAGGCCTTCCGCGCTATCGGCGGCTTCGACGTCTCGCTCAGATATTGCGAAGACTGGCACTGCTGGTGCCGCCTTGCCGCGATCGGCGAATTCGAATTTGCGCCAAACCTTCTGCTCGACTACCGCCTGCACACGGCCAACACCATGAACGCGGCGGTGCGGACGCCACAGGATTTCTTTCCGGCGATCGCACGAATATTCGACGACGGGTTGATCATGGCGCGACTGCCCGCGGGCATGGCAGCCGGGCTGCGCCGGGCCGCCGAGGTTCATCTCGTCACGTATTCGGCGATGCAAGCGGTCCGCTTCGGCAGATATCGCCAGGCCTTCGCCTATCTCGGGATGGTCGGGCGCCGCTCGCTCAAATCGCTGCCGCGTTCCGCGGTCAGGGTCGCCCTCGCCTGCTTCGGTATTTAGCCGGCGACCTCGGCGTCAGGACGCGATCTTCGAGGCCTTATAGGGTTTCGGCTCGATGCCGAACGCGGCGAGCGCCGAGCCGAGCGCGACCATCACGGGATGCGTCGCGACGAAGGCTTTCGACGATTTCAGCAGAGCGGCCGCGCGCACCAGCGACAACGGCAACCTCCCGAGCATCTGCGCAAACACCCACACTCGCGCCGCGGCGCCCTGCGCGGCCTTGGACTGCACACGATAATTGATCGCGCCGATGCGCAGGCCTCGCTTCACGATCCAGCCGAAACTGGTGCGGCTTTGCGGCACCGTCTCGGTGATGACTGCCTCCGCCGTCCAGTGGAACGTCATGCCGGCATTGCGGCAGCGCACGAAGAAATCGCAGTCGCCGCCCCCGAGGAAGTTGAAGCGCGGGTCGAAGGCCGGACGGGCGAACCTCTCGAACGCCGCACGCGTGATCAGGCAATTGCCGCAGCCGTAGATCAGGGGCACAGCGCCGCTGTAATCATAGGCGGGGCAGAAAACGGGGTGGCGCGAAAGCCAGGGCATGCTGCGATCCTCGAAGACCGGCAGCACCGGCCCGCCGACCAGATCGGCGCCAGTCGCCTCCGCGGTGCGAACCATCAGCTCGAGCCAATCGGGCGAGGCGATCTCGTCGTCGTCGATCATCAGGAACCGGGTCGCGGCGGGAAACAGCGCCAGCGCCGTCTCGAACGCGGCGTTGATCGCCTGGACGTTGCCTTGCCGTTTCTCAACCAGGCAGACACCCTGGAGCCTGCCATCGGCGAGATATTCCGCGGCCACCGGCGCGCTTTCACGCCGGACCGTATCGTTCTCGACCATGACGACGGCGAAGGAGCGCGGGGTGCGCTGACTGACGAGCGAGTCCAGCGTCGACCGCAGATGCTGCGGGCGGCGGAAGCAGGGAATGCAGACGACGATCCCAACCGACAGGTCGATAATCCGGGAGCTGGACGCGATCTCCCGGTCGGGATCGCGCACGGCATCCGAGATACGCGTGGCGGACAGGTCTGTCGGGATCAATGTCATGACGTTCTAGATGTCCGAGATAGATTGAAAAAGCCCTGCTTCGATCCGGGGATCAGCGCCGTCCCGCGACGGCACATCGCCGCGGGACAGGCACGTCCCAAAATGAACGGCCGGTTTGAGCCTCGCGACGGCGCCACGCCGCCGATTTTCCGCCATCCATGCACTTAACTGATTTCGGGTGTTTCTGCTGCGAAGCCTTGCGCGCAGTGATGCTGCAATTCGCGGTCCACCGTGCCGATGGCGGCTGGCGCGGACGATACCGTAGTTAACGCACATGCTCATTAACCCGATCGTAAGTACCGCGACGGGTGAAGCGTCGCGGTATCGGATTTGCTCTACGGGCACACGAGATTTTTCCTGTAAATTTAAGTCGAACAAGCGCGGTCAGAAAATATGAACAAGCCAGCCACGATCGATTTCGCGACAGCCACGACGGTCCAAATTCCCGCGGCCATGGCACACACTCAGGCGCTGCACGATCTCGTCCCCGGTGAAGCCCGCGACAGCCTGCTCGCCGTCCACGACGTACTGCGCCGCGGACTGCCGCAGGGCCAGCTCGCCACCTACGAAGCCGGAGGCGGCTCGTGCAGCGTCCTGCCACCGGAATTGCTGAGCCGCAGCAAGGTCACCGTCGTCGACATCGACGAGGACCAGGTCCGCAACAACAGCTACGCGGACGAAGCGATCGTCGGCGACGTCCAGACCTACCGCTTCGGGCGCGAGACCTTCGATCTGGTGATCTGCTACAACGTGATCGAACATCTTCCCAACGTCGACGCCGCACTCCTGAATTTCCGAGATGCGCTCAAGCGCGGCGGGATGATCCTGATCGGCGCGCCCAATCCGCGCTCGTTGTCCGGGGTCGTCACCAAATACTCGCCGCACTGGTTCCACGTCTGGTTCTACCGGCACATTCGCGGCATCAAGGATGCCGGCTTGCCGGGCGAGCCGCCGTTCCCGACCTTCTTCCATCCCCTGGTGTCCCTACCGAGGCTCGAAGCGTTCGCCGCCGCCAATGGCCTCGAGATGATCTACCGCCGTGAGGTCGAGAGCCCGCGCTATCCCGAGATGCGCCGGCGCAAGCCGCTGTTCGCAGCCCTGGTCGACGCCGGCGCCGCCGTGCTCAGCGCCATGCTCCCGCGCGGGACCGACGTCCGCCGCGGCGATTATCACGTCATCCTGCGGAAAAGCTGACGGCCATGGTGCGCGCGCAGCCGATCGCAAGACCAGCGAAGCCTCGCGGCCACGATGCACGCGGTAACGAACCGTTAATCTCTGAAGGACCGCGCCATCGCATGCGTCACGGCGACGCGTCGAAGAGTGGCATGCGCTTAAACGCTTTGTTTGCCATTTCGGTGAATAGTCCCTCAATGAGTATGGTTAATTTTCCCTGTTGCGTTGAGTGGGCACCTATATCCGAGGTGCGTGGCGTAGAGCGAAGAGTACCCCCTCAGCTCGCGGCACTTGGAATGAAAGCTGGGGATCATGCTTGACTATAACCAGCCGATAGATCGGGCCGGACCGGAGGCCCCGCAGCAGCGGCCTCGGGTTGGCTTCAACGTGCTGGAGCTGGTCAATCTGCTCTGGCGGCGGAAGGTCGCGATTGCCGTTGCCGCGCTGCTCGGTGCAACGGCCGCCGTCACCGTGGGCAAGAGCCTGACGCCCCGCTACACCGCCACCGCCCAACTCTATGTCGACCCGCGCGAGCTTCAGCTCGTCGATCGCGAGCTAACGCCTCGCGCGCAGGACGTCTCCGGCATGTCGATGGTGGTCGAGAGCCAGGCGCGCCTGATCACCTCCAACAGCGTGCTGCTCCAGGTGATCCAGCAGGCCGATCTGGACAAGGATCCCGAATTCGGCGGCGGCGCCGACGGCAAAGGCGTGATGTCCTCGCTGCTCGGTCTGATCGGCCTTCAGCCCCGCGCGCCCTCCGCCACGGAGAAGAGGGAAGTGCAGCTCGCCGCCCTCGAGGCGCTGAACCGGCACATCACGATCCGCAAGACCGAGAAGAGCTTCATCGTCGACATCGAGGTCTGGTCGACCGATCCGGCGAAAGCGGCGATGCTCGCCAACACGCTGACCAGTGCCTACCTCGCGGAATCCCGCAACTCGCAGGCGTCAGCCGCGCGGCGCGCCACCAACGATCTCTCCGGCCGCTTGAAGGAGCTGCGCGAGCGGCTGCGCAACGCCGAGACCGTGCTTGCGACCTACAAAGCCCAGAACAATTTCGTCGGTACCCAGGATGCGCTGATCAGCGACCAGCAGCTTTCCGCCAGCAACCAGCGGCTTTCCGCCGCCCGCGCCGCGACCATGGACGCGCAGGCGCGCCTCGATCAGATTGAGGCGAGCCGGCGCACCACGGCAGATGCGGGCGCGAACTCCGAAGCGCTGCAATCGCCGACCATCGCGAACCTGCGCGCGCAATATGCCGACGCGCGCAAGAAATATGCGGAGCAGGCCGGCGAGCTCGGCCCACGTCATCCGGCGCTGCGCCAGACCGAGAAGCAGGTCGAAGATCTCAAGCGCACCATCAACGAAGAGATCGACCGCTTCGCGCAGTCCGCCAAGAACGATTTGACGCGTGCCCGCGACTTTGAAGCCTCGCTCAGCCGGGCGCTGGAGGCACAGAAGCGGCAGAGCGTCCAGCTCAGCCAGGCCGCCGTGCGCTTGCGCGAGCTCGAGCGCGAAGCCGATGCCAGCCGTGACGTCTATCAATCCTTCCTCAAGCGTTCGCGCGAGACCGAGGAGCAGGAGACGCTGAACACCTCGGCGGCCCGAATCATCGGCGAAGCGACGGTGCCGCAGCGGCGCTCGTTCCCGCCGGCGATGAGCCTGTTCGCCATGATCGGCTTCATCTTCGGCGCGATCGCTGCATCGAGCTGGTTCGTCGCGGCCGAACTGCTGTTCGCCGGCGCATTCGCGCCGGCACCGGCGCCGGCCCGGCCCAATCGCACTCCGTTGCCGCAAGCTCCGCGAGCTTCAGAGCCTTCGCGAACGGCGGAGACCGCCCGGCCCCACCCGGCCTCGCGAGCCCCGGAAGTCGCGGAGGCGCTGCCGGAACTCGCTGCTCCGCCGCTGCAACCTTCGATGGTCGAGAAGCCCCTGATCGAAAAGCCGCTGATCGCGCGCCTCCAGGAGGCCGACGTCATCCACACGCTCGGTGCCATTCTCGCCACCGGCGGCGGCATCGACCTCACCCGGCTGGGCTGGCCGACGCTGCGCCCCGGCTTTCCCCTGACGACGCTGCTCAACGCCTGGCGCGACATGCGCGCTACGGCGGCCCGGCGCGCCGGCGGAAAGACAATGCCTGTTATCGCGCTCGTCGGTGCCAGTGAGACCACCGGGCGCAGCGTGACCGCGCTGAATTTCGCGCTCGCGGCCGCGCGCGACGGCGCTCGGGTACTGATGATCGATGCCGACCACCAGGCCCACTCGCTCTCGAACAAGGTCAACCGTCCCGGCAAGAGTGAGCCGAGCAAGGTTGGATGGCTTTCGATCGGCAGCAAGGCCGCGCGCGAAATCAAGACACTCAACGGCATCTCGGTATTGCCGGCCGCCGAACGCGACGCAGGCAAGGCCACTGACGCCATCCGCAAGGCCATCGAGCAGGCGCGCTCCGCCGGCGGTTATGACCTCGTGATCCTCGACGGTCCCGCGGCGCCACTCACGACCGGCAGCCGCAAGCTGCTCGATGATGCCGACGCGCTGGTGGCGGTGCTGCCGACCAGCCTCGACATCAACGACGGCCTAGAAGAGATATTAAACACGCTCGGCCGCGCCGAGCGCAAGCTCGTCGGCGTCGTGCTCGACGAACTCACCCCTATGGCCCAAGCTCGCCAACGAGGCAGACAATATGCTTGAGCGCCGCATCAATCTCGATGGCCGGACCGCAACCGCCGACGTGCCGCGGATCACCATCGGCGGCCTTCGCATGGCCGCACTCGACCTGGAAGCGACCGCGGATTTCATGATCGAGGCGACCGATCCGCGCCATCGCATCGGCCGTCCGCTGCACCTGACCTCGGCCAACGGCGAGGTGCTGGCGCGGTGCTCGACCGAACCGGAGACCGAGCGCCTGTTCCGCGGCGCCGACCTCATCAACGCCGATGGCCAGCCGCTGGTGGCGGCGTCGAGGCTGCAATCCTGGTTTCCGCTGCCCGAGCGCGTCGCCACGACGGATCTGTTTCACGTCGTCGCGCGCAAGGCCGAAGCGGTCGGCCGCACCTTCTACATGTTCGGCGCGAGCGAGGACGAGAACGCCGCTGCGGTCGAGAACGTCCGGAAGATGTATCCAAACCTCAAGATCGTCGGCTACAGCCACGGCTATCTCCGTGGCGATGCACTGCGCGCGAAGGTCGACGAGATCAACGCGCTAGCACCGGATTATCTCTGGGTTGCGCTGGGCGTGCCAAACGAGCAGGCTTTCGTCGAGGAATTCACGCCGCATCTCACCAATGTCGGCGTCATCAAGACATCCGGCGGCCTGTTCAACTTCTTGTCGGGAAGCCGCGCCCGCGCGCCGCGATGGATGCAGAAGATCGGCCTGGAATGGGCCTGGCGCACCTTGCTCGAGCCCCGCCGCCTGTTCTGGCGTTATTTGACCACCAATCCTCGCGCGATCTATCTGCTGTTCAGCCGCAATCGGCCCCTTAATCGCTGAGTAGAACGACATGACCGCCGCCGGTTATCAGCCCCGCCTGCGCTGTTTCAACGCCGGCGGCGCCGGTATTGCGCCTTGCGGGTCGGGCTCATAAGCGGCTAAAGAGACTGTCACAGTCGGCCTCGGCAACTTTCGCGGCCGCCGCATGTTTTTGTATGGCCGCCGACACAAGCGGCACAATCGGCTCAGCCAATAGCGCGAGCCAGCTTTTCACAGCGAAGGCCACGATCGAGTCCGCGCATCGGCCTGCTTTCAGGCGCGACCCAAGGGAGCACGGAACGAATGCATCAGGCCGCAAGCCTGCAATTCGAGCGCATGATGGACGAGCTCGTCCTCTGGCATGCCGTGCCGGAGGACGAACGATCGCCGGCGCCGGCCTGGTGGTGGGGTCCGGCGATGGCGGTATTCGACACGCACGAGCCGATGCGACAGGCCTGGTGTCGTGAGCTCGGCCTTAACGACGGATCGAGCTTTGCCGAAGGAGCGCATATCCTTATCGCGCTCTTCGCCGAACAAACCTCGCTTCCGTGGCCGGATGATTTTCCACGCAAGGCGGAGATCAGGGAAGAGGACGTCCGCGAGCTCCACCCGCAGCCATCAGACGACAGCGCTTTTCAACCGTAGCGCCGCGGCCGCGGTGGCGGCATGGTCCGGCTCCGGCTGGAGCGGCGGCGCGACAGACGGCTCCGTCGGCCGCAGCAGCTCGGCCATCTGCCGCGCCGGCACCGGCTTGGAGATCAGGAAGCCCTGCATCTCGTCGCAGCCATGAGCGCGCAGGAACGCCTCCTGTTCGGCGTTCTCGACGCCTTCCGCCACCACGGTCATGCCGAGCGCCTTGCCCATGCTGATGATCGCCTGCGCGATCGCCTGATCCTCCGCGTCCTGCGGCAGGTCGCGCACGAAGGAGCGGTCGATCTTGATGGTGTCGATCGGAAAATGCTTCATCAGCGACATCGACGAATATCCGGTGCCGAAATCGTCGATCGCCAAGCGAATGCCGCGGCTCTGGATGGCGTCGAGCACCTTGATCGCACGTCCGACATTGCGCATCATCATGCTCTCGGTGACTTCGAGCTGGAGCAGCACCGGCGACATGCCGCTTGCGGCGAGCGCCTCGTCGACGTCCTGCAAGAGATGCTCGTCGACGAACTGGCGCGGCGACAGGTTCACCGCCATGGATACCGGCAAGAGGCCGCGCCGCTGCCAGGCCATGGCCTGCGCGCAGGCCTCCTTCATCACCCAGCGGCCGATCGGCACGATCAATCCGGTCTCCTCCGCCAGCGGAATGAACTGCGCCGGCGAGATATTGCCGAGATCGGGATGCGTCCAGCGCAATAGCGCTTCCACGCCGGTGATCTGGCCGGTCACCATGTCCACCTTGGGCTGGTAGTTCAAAGTGAACTGATCCCGCTCCAGCGCCCGGCGCAGCGCGCTCTCCAGCGACAGCCGCTCGATCGACTGCGTGTTCACTTCCTTGGAGAAGAAGCGATAGCCGTTCTTGCCGTCTTCCTTGGCGAGATACATCGCCATGTCGGCATTCTTGGTCAGCGTCAGCGCGTCGGCACCGTTGGCCGGATACATCGCAATGCCGATGGAGGCGGTGGTGTGGCACTCGTGGCCGGCCAGCTCCATTGGCTTCGCGAGCACGCGGAGCAGTTCCGTCGCGATGCGCTGGACGTCGTCGATCTCGCCGCACTGGTCGAGGATCACCACGAACTCGTCGCCTCCGAGGCGCGCCACCACGTCGCTCGCTCGCAGCGCGCTGCGCAACCGGTCGGCGACTTCGAGCAGGAGCAAATCGCCCGCCTCGTGGCCGAGCGAATCGTTGATGACCTTGAACCGGTCGAGATCGATGAACAGCACCGCGAAACGATAGTCATGGCGCTCCGCCGCATCGATTGCCGCGCGCAACACGGCACTGAATGTCTCGCGGTTGGGCAGGTTGGTCAGGCTATCATAGGAGGCGAGATACTCGATCCGCTCGTCGGCCTTGTTCTTCTCGTCGGCGCGATCGAAATTCTCCATCGCGAAGGAGATGTTTTCGGCGAGACGCTGCAGCAGCTCGACGAACTCGTCGGTAAAGGCGGCAGGCTCCGCCGACAAGTAGATCATGACGCCAACTGCCTGGTCGTGGGCGACCAGCGGGAATGCCGCTCCCGAGCGCGCGCCGTCGCCGCGGACAATGGCGTGGAAGGCGCGGACGCGATCGTCATTGAGATAATCGTTGCTGATGCAAGGCTGGCGCGTGCGGAATGCCGTGCCGCTCATCCCACGACCTTCCGGGCAATCGGGGTCGATGGAGAGGCGGACGGTGCGCGTGGTGCCGGCCGCGGGTCCGGCGCTGGCGACGATTTCCAGCTGGTCGCTGTCGGCGCTCGCGAGCGCGATGGTGGTCGAGGTGAATTTTGCGCCATTCGAAGCGGCAAGGCAGACGAGGTCGAACAGTTCGGCGCGCGACTTCGCCCGCATGATCGCCTCGTTGGTGGCGCTCAGCGACGCAAACATCCGCGTCAGGCGTTCCTTCTGCGCCTCGGTGCGGGCCTTCTCCTCGGCACGATCGAAATTGTCGAGGGCGAAAGAGACATTTTCAGCAAGCCGCGCGAGCAGCTCGACCAGGTCGGGCGTAAACGTATTCTCTTCAGGTGCGAGGAAAAGCAGGATGCCAATCGGCTCCTGGCCGGCCCGCAGCAGTGGGAAGCTGGCAGCAGCCCGAGTTCCATCCTCGATCGCCTTGGAATGCCAGTACACCGCTCGCGGATCGTTCTGATAGTCGTTGATGACACTGGCCCGGCGGGTCCGCAGCGACATTCCTATGATTCCCTGGCCCTCAGGATGGTCGGCGGAAACAAGGCAGCTGCGACCCACCATTCGTTCCTGAAGCCGTCCCTTCACGGCGACCACCCGGACAAGTTCACGTCTGTCGTCCAAAGTGGCGATTGTCGCGGAGGCGAACACCCCGCCGAGCACGGCGGCCTGGCACGCGACCTCGAACAGCTCCTCGCGCGTCTTGGCGCGCATGATGGCTTCGTTGGTCGCGCTCAGCGCCTCGAACATGCCACTCAGGCGATCGCGCTGCTTGTCGGCCCGCGCTTTTTCGTCGGCTCGATCGAAATTCTCAAGCGCAAAGGCGACGTTGGCCTGGAGCTTACGCAGGAGCTCGACGAACTCGTCCGTGAAAGTGCCGCGCTCGCGCGAGTTGAACAGGAATACGCCTTCGACCTTGTCGCCATTGAACAGCGGCAGCGCGGTTGACGACGCAATGCCGTTGCGACGCGCGCTGGCGTGCCAGGGCTCGAGGCGGGCGTCTGCCAGGATGTCGTTGCTAATGCAAGCCTTCCGGGTCCGGAACGCAGTGCCGGTCAACCCACGTCCCTCCGGCACCTTGTCGCTGACCGGCAATCTGAAGGTTCGTACCTCAGCGGCGTTCGGTCCAAAGGATGCGACAACGCGAAGCAGTCCCGCGTCGCGGTCGAGCAACGCGATCGAGGTCGAGGCGAACTTCGCGCCCTGCGCCGTGGCTTCGCAAACCAGGTCAAACAGTTCGCTGCGGGATCTTGCCCGCAGAATGGCCTCGTTGGTCGCGCTTAGCGCCGCGTACATGCGCGCCAGCCGTTCCTCCTCCAGCGCGATCTGGGCCTTCTCCTTGTCGCGGTCAAAGTTCTCGAGCGCAAAGCATACGGTTTCGGTCATGCGCAGCAACAGTGCGACGATGCCTTCGTCTTTTGCCCAGGCTTTGCTCACAAAGAAAAACAGCACGCCGATGCTGGTGCCACGCTTGATCAAGGGAGCAGCCACGCAGGCGACGGCGCCGGCATCGACGTTGGTTTGCTCCCAGGTCGTCCCCTTGGTACGATTGAGGAGGTCGTCCTCGACGATCGCTTTCTGAGTCCGGAACACCTGGCCGGAGATGCCCTTGCCATAGGGACTCTCCGCATCGATCGAGTAGCGCGTGCGTCTGATCAGATCCAGATTTTGTCCGGTCGCTGCCACCGGCGTCAGCCATTCGGAATCCGGCTCGCGCAGCAGAACGAAAGTGGCAAGCGATTTGCCGCTATGCACAGCGGCGTCGCAGACCCGCTGGTATAGATCCTGCTCAGTGCTGGCGTGAAGGATTGCTTCGTTGGTCGCAGTGAGCGCGCCGAACATGCGGTTGAGCCGCCGCACTGCCCGCTCGCCATCCAGGCGCGCTGTCTCGCGCGCGAAATTCTCCAGCGCATGTGAGATATTGCTCGACATCCGCTCGAAGAGCGAGACCATCGCCTCGTCGAGCGTGCCTGCCCCCGAGCGCGTCACATACAACACGCCGATGCTGCGACCGCCACAGATCAGGGGAAGCGCCGCGGCTGCCCCGACACCCGCTCCGGCAGCGCCTTCGCGCCACGCGAGCGAGCGCGGATCGTTCAGATAATCGTTACTGATGCAAATCCCCTGGCTGCGAAAGGCTTCGCCGCCGACGCCCGACCCCTCCGGCGTGCCGGCCTCCGTGGTGATCGTGATCGCACGCAGCCGCGCAACGTCGTCGCCGCAGCCGGCCGCAAATCGGAGCCGCTGGCCATCCGGCTCCGCCAGGAACACGGCGACGGCCATGAAGTCCCCACTCGAAAACCCGGCGTCGCAGACCTTCTGGTACAGCTCGTCCGGCGACTTCGCGTAAAGGATGGCTTCGTTGATGTCGCTCAACGCTGCAAGTGTGCGCGCGAGGGTCGTCTGCACGATCTCAACTCCCCGGCATTTCTGCCATTTTCTCCCGGGTAGCTTATGAGGGCGATGGCCTAAGTGGTGGTTATTGGTTCCCGCAAACCGTCGATCAAAGTGAACGAGCTGCAAACAGCTGTCGCGAACCTGTCAAAATCGCTATACTGAATGCCGGTTTCAGCCACAGACGCGCTCCCTTTACGAATTTGCAGCCCTGTATTGGTTTACGGGAGATTGATATCGCACCGGTGCTTTGAGACGATGGCTTCCAACAGGCACAGCCCGCCAAGGGCGAGACCTGAGGAAACGCCATGCCGATCGTCCAGGCCGACCGCCTCACGCGCATCAGCGCCACGCTGCTTCGTGCCGCCGGAGCTTCCGAGGAAGAGGCCGACGCGATCGCATGCGGCTGCGTCAACGCCAATCTCGCCGGCCACGATTCCCACGGCGTGATCGCCGTTCCCGCTGATGGCGATGCGCGAAGGCATGATCGGGATCGCGACGGCGGATTCCGGCCGCTCGCGGAAGCACGTGGCGCCCTTCGGCGGCAAGGAGGCACGGCTCGGCACCATCCGATCTCGATTGCGGTGCCGTCCGACCTCGATGCGCCGTTCTACCTGGACATGGCGACCTCTGCGGCGCGCGCTGGCGCGCGGGTACAGGCTCGATACGATCCTCGACCTAGCCTGACGGATTTCGGCCTGACGCAATTCGGAGAACAGCAGCATGACGCGGCAGATGGTACTGGTCGGCTTCCTTCAGGCCCAGAACTGCACGAATTTGCCTAGCTCGTGGCGGCATCCGGACTCGCGCGACGATTCGATGTCGGCGGACTATTATCAGGAGATCGCCAAAATCCTCGAAGCCGGCAAGTTCCACATGGCGTTCTTCGACGACCGGTTGGCGATGCCGGACCGCTACGGCAACGATCACGCCCACACCGTCGAATACGGCATCCGCTGCGTGAAGATGGATCCGCTGATCGTGCTGACCACGATGGGCATGGTTACGGAGAAGCTCGGGTTGGGGGCGACCGGCTCGACGACTTATTTCGAACCTTTCGACATCGCCCGCCGCTTCGCAACGCTCGACCTGATGTCCGGCGGACGCGCCGGGTGGAACGTCGTCACCTCGCTCAACGACGGCGAGGCACACAACATGGGGCGCGACTCTCATCCCGAACATGATTCCCGCTACGACAAGGCCGACGAATTCATGGAGGTCGTGCTCGGCCATTGGGACACTTGGGAGGACGGCGCGCTCATCATGGACAAGACGAGCGGCCGCTTCGCCGATCCAGCCAAGGTGAAGCGGCTCGATCACAAGGGCCCATTCTACAAGTCGCGCGGTCCCTTCACCGTGCCGCGCTCGGATCAGGGCCATCCCGTGATCATCCAGGCCGGCGCGTCCGGACGCGGGCAGCGCTTTGCAGGACGATGGGGCGAAGTAATCTTTACCGCTGCACGTAACCTCTCCGCCGCCAAGGACGGCTATGCGGCGGTGCGTAACGAGGCCGCGAAAGTCGGCCGCGATCCGGAGGCGATGTTCCTCTGCAACCTGACGACGCCGGTTTGCGCCGCGACCAAAGCCGAGGCCGAAGATAAGATGGCGCTGATCAACAAGCTGCCGCTGCAGATCGATGCGCTGTCGCTGCTGGCCGAAGCACTCAACTACGACTTCGCCTCCAAGGATCTCGACGAGCCGCTGACGACTGAGGAGTTGAAGAGCATGCAGGGCATTCTGGGCATCCGGGACGGCGTGCTCAAGAACTCCGGTAAAAGCAATCCGAGCGCGCGCGACTTCGTCACCTTCTCCGGCCGCGGTCAGGTCCAGGATGCGATGGTTGGCGGCCCCAAGGAGATCGCGGACAAGCTCGAAGAAATGTTCGTCGAGCGCGGCTGCGACGGTTTTGTCATCGCCGCGACCTTTGTGCCCGGCTCCTATGCCGATTTCGTGCAATATATCGTCCCGGAATTGCAGCGGCGCGGATTGTTCCAGAAGGAATATCGCGGCAAGACGCTGCGGGAAAATCTCGGGCTGAAGCGGCCGGCGGCCGGCGACTGGAAAGTGCAGCCGCGCGATGCCGCGGAATAACAACGGAGACACGGCATGCGCTGGCTGACATTCACGGCCGCGGACAAGACGTCCTGGGGACTCGTCGAGGGTGACCAAGTGATTGCGGTCGACGGCGATCCCTTCGGCGAATGGCAGCGGACCTCGCGCACGCATCCGCTGTCGCAGGTCAGAATCGAGCTTCCGCTGATTCCGCGCACCTTCTACTGCGTCGGCCTGAACTATCTGAAGCACCTGAAAGAGGCCGCCGACAAGCGGGGCGAAGTGCCGGCAGTGCCGGACAGACCAGAGATCGGCTATCGCGCTCAGAATGCGCTGATCGCACATGACGAGGACGTCGTGATCCCGTCCTTTGCGACGGACAAGATCCACTACGAAGGCGAACTCGTCGTCATCATCGGCAAGAAGGTCAAGCATCTCACGAAGCAGAATGCGATGGATTGCGTGTTCGGCTACACCATCGGCAACGACGTCAGCGAACGAAGCTGGCAGAAAGCCGACCGCAGCCTGTGGCGGTCGAAGAACGCCGACACGTTCAAGCCGATGGGCCCGTGGATCGAGACCGAAGTCGACCTCGCCCGTATGGAGACCATCGTTCGCGTCAACGGCGAGGAAACCAACCGCTTCCGCACCAACGACATGATCTTCGGCGTGGTGCCGTTCCTTGTCGAGCTATCCAAATACTTTACGTTATGGCCCGGCGACATGATCTGGATGGGCACCGACGGTGCGTCGCCCGACATCAAGCACGGCGATGTCGTGGAGATCGACATCACCGGCATCGGCACGTTGCGGAATAGATTCGTGCGGGAGGAGCGGTAGCCCACGTTGCACCAACAGTGTCGTCCCGGCGAAAGCCGGGACCCATGCGCCGCAGCAGATGTTTTGATTAGGACTCGTCGTTACGGCTTCGCAAGGCAATTGGCATTCGTGGTTATGGGTCCCGGCCTTCGCCGGGACGACGAAGCGCTGCCTCTCAAAACGGTAGGGTCACGCTGGTCTTGATCTCCTTCAGCACCACATTGCTTCTGACATAGCGAATGCCGGGAATGCGGAACATGAACTCGTCGAGAAATTTGTTGTAGGCCGTCATGTCCTGCACGACGACGCGCAAATGGTAATCGGCATCGCCCGTGGTCGCAAAGCACTCCAGCACCTCACGCCGCGTGGTCACCCGCGCGACGAACTCGTCGACGAATTTTGCGTCGTGCCGTTCCAGCGAGACGTGGAGGATCGCGGACATCGCGAAGCCGGCCTGCTCGCGCGCGACCAGGGCCGCATAGCCCTGGATGGCACCGCTCTCCTCCAGCGCGCGCACCCGGCGCCAGCAGGCCGAGGTGGACATGCCGACCGCGTCGGCGAGCTGCTGGTTGGTGGCGCGGCCGTCCTTCTGGAGATAGGCGAGAATCCGCGCGTCTTGGTCTTCGATCATGGAAAGCACCAAAATGGATTACTCTACCGCTTTGTAGATTATAACGGACAATTCTACCACAATGGATATCCTATTCGGGAAAATAGGTAGGACCTACCAGTTGCCGAGGCCTACCCTTCTCCCATCCGGCAAGGATGCCGCGGGAGGTCCGTATGGACGCCATTTCCTCACTCGACGCCTACCAGCTTTCCGACCGCTACGATCGCGAAGAAGGCCGCGTCTTCCTCACCGGCACGCAGGCCATCGTCCGCATCGCGCTCGACCAGGTGCGGCGCGACCGTGCCGCCGGGCTGAACACGGCGGGCTTCATCTCGGGCTATCGCGGCTCGCCGCTCGGCGGCATCGATCTCGAACTGTGGCGCATCCAGGAGCGGCTGAAGCGGGACCGCATCGAATTCCTCCCCGCGGTGAACGAAGACCTTGCCGCGACGGCGGTGCTCGGGTCGCAGCAGGTCGAGACGCAAGCTGACCGCGAGGTCGATGGTGTGTTCGGGCTCTGGTACGGCAAGGGTCCCGGCGTCGATCGCTCCGGCGATGCGCTGAAACACGGCAATGCCTACGGCTCCTCACCGCATGGCGGCGTTCTGGTGGTCGCTGGCGACGACCATGGCTGCGTCTCGTCCTCGATGCCGCACCAGTCCGACGTCGCTTTCATGAGCTGGTTCATGCCGACGCTCCACCCCGCAAGCGTCAGCGAGTATCTCGAATTCGGTGAATATGGCTATGCGCTGAGCCGCTTCACCGGCATGTGGGTCGGCTTCAAGGCGATCTCGGAGATCGTGGAATCCGGCGCCTCCGTCGCGCTGCGCCCGCCGCGCGCCTTCCACACTCCGGACGTCACGCCGCCACCCGGCGGCTTGCACTATCGCTGGCCCGATCTGCCGGGGCCGCAGATCGAGGAGCGGCTGGAGGCGAAGAAGCACGCGGTCTACGCCTTCGCAAAGGCCAATCCGATCGATCGTCACATCTACGATATCCCGGGCGCTACCTACGGCATCGTCACCACAGGCAAGGCCCATCTCGATCTGATGGAAGCGTTGCGGTTGATGGATCTCGACGAAGCGGCCTGCCGCAGCATCGGCATCGACATCTACAAGGTTGGCATGGTCTGGCCGCTGGCGCTGCATGACGCGATGGCCTTCGTGAAGGGCAAGCGCGAGATCCTCGTGGTCGAGGAGAAGCGCGGTATCATCGAAAGCCAGTTCAAGGAATATTTTTACGATTATCCGGGCGAAAAACCCGAGCGCATGGTCGGTAAGCACGACGAAACCGGCGCGCGGCTGATCTCCTGGATCGGCGAATTGTCGCCGCGCGCGCTCGCTGGGGTGCTTGCACGCCGTCTCGATCCGATGTTCCCAAGCCTTAATCTCGCCGCGCGCGCAGCCGGCTTGATGCCTGAGGCTGCGCGCACGATCAACGTCAGCGGTGCGACGCGCACGCCGTATTTCTGCTCCGGATGCCCGCACAACACATCGACAAAAGTGCCGGAGGGGTCGAAGGCGCTGGCCGGCATCGGCTGTCATTTCATGGCGAGCTGGATGGACCGCGAGACATCGTCCCTGATCCAGATGGGCGGCGAAGGCGTGAACTGGGCCGCCTCGTCACGCTTCACCGGCAACAAGCACGTGTTCCAGAATCTCGGCGAAGGCACCTATTATCATTCGGGCTCGATGGCGATCCGGCAGGCGATCGCGGCCAAAGCCAACATCACCTACAAGATCCTGTTCAACGATGCCGTCGCCATGACCGGCGGCCAACCCGTCGACGGCCCGATCAGCGTCCACGCCATCGCGCACAGCGTCCGCGCCGAGGGCGTTGCGCGCATCGCGTTGGTGTCGGACGATCCAGCGCAATTTTCGCCAGGCGACCTGCCGGTCGGCGTGTCCATCCATCCGCGCGAAGAGATGGACGATGTACAGCGCGAGCTGCGCGAGATTCCCGGCGTCTCGGTTCTGATCTATCAGCAGACCTGCGCGACAGAGAAGCGGCGTCGTCGCAAGCGTGGGCAGATGATCGATCCCAAACGCTTCGCCTATATCAGCGATCTCGTCTGCGAAGGCTGCGGCGACTGCTCGGTCGAATCCAACTGCCTCAGCGTCGAGCCCAAGGAGACACCCTTCGGCCGGAAGCGGCGGATCAATCTCTCGTCCTGCAACAAGGACTTTTCCTGCCTCAACGGGTTTTGCCCGAGCTTCGTCACCGTTGAGGACGCGACGCGCCGGAAGAAGGGCGCAAGCCGGACCGACGCGGTCGGCCACGCGGCCACACTTCCCCTGCCCACTCTCGCAACGCTCGACCGTCCCTATGATCTGCTCGTCACCGGCGTCGGCGGCACCGGCGTGATCACGGTCGGCGCGCTGATCGGCATGGCGGCGCATCTCGAACGAAACGGCGTCTCGGTGCTGGATTTTACCGGCTTTGCGCAGAAATTCGGGCCGGTGCTGAGCTACATCCGGTTGGCCGCGTCCCCCGACGCATTGCATCAGGTCCGTATCGACCAGGGCGCGGCCGATGCGCTCATCGGTTGCGACCTCGTCGTCAGCTCCTCGCCGAAGGCGTCCGGCACCTATCGGAAAGGCACGCGAGCCGCGGTCAACACCGCGGAGATGCCGACCGGCGACGTCGTCCGCTTCCGCGACGCGGATCTCGCCTCACCCGCCCGCCTGCGCGCGATCGGCCAGGTGATCGGCGACGGCAATCTCGACACCATCAACGCCAACGCACTGGCGGAGCGTCTGCTCGGCGATGCCGTCTATGCCAACATCGTCATGCTGGGCTTTGCCTGGCAGCGCGGGCTGTTGCCGGTCTCGCTGTCGGCGCTGTTGCGCGCGATCGAGCTCAACGGCGTCGCGGTCGAAAGCAACAAGCAGGCTTTCGCCTGGGGCCGGATTGCAGCGGCCGACCCTGACTTCTTGCCGAAGGTGGACGAAGCGCCCAAGGCCGAGACGCTCGACCAGCTGATCGACCGCCGCGCCGACTTCCTCGCGGCTTATCAGAACGATGCCTATGCAGCGCGCTATCGAGCACGCGTTGCAAACGTTCGCAATGCGGAAGCCAACCTGAATAGCGAGAAGTTGACCGAGGCGGTTGCGCGCGCCCTGTTCAAGCTGATGGCCTACAAGGATGAGTACGAGGTGGCGCGCCTGCACATGCAGAGCGGCTTCCTCGACGAGCTGAAGCGCGAGTTCGAGGACGGCTTCAGCGTCAAATACCATCTCGCTCCGCCCTTCCTGCCGTCCGAGCGCGACGCCCGCGGCCGGCCGCGCAAGCGCGCCTTCGGCCAGTGGATCCAGCTGCCGCTCGCCGCGCTCGCGCGACTGAAAGGGTTGCGCGGGACAGTATTCGATCCGTTCGGCTACACCGTCGAACGCCGCACCGAGCGAAACCTGATCGCCTGGTATGAGGGCGTGATCGAACGGATGCTCGGCGAACTCGATGCGGCGCGCCTGCCCGATCTCGTCGTGATCGCCAAGGCGCCGATGGAGATCCGCGGTTACGGGCCGGTGAAGGACATCGCGATCGCGAAGGTGAAGCCGGCGGTCGAACGGCTTCTCGCCGATGTGACCGCAGCGTCGCAGGCAAAGTTGCGCGCCCACGGTTGACGTGATGCCGGCGAGGCTTCAGCCTCCCGAATTCGAGGGCTCCATGATGGAGCCGGGCAAGCGGGTGACGCATCATGGATTTCGATCAGTTGACCCTGACCCAGGCCGCCGCCGACCTCCGCGCCGGCAAGGTGACGAGCACAGCACTCACGACGGAAGCGCTTGCCCGCGCCAAAGCCAATGCCGACCTCAATGCCTTCGTCACCCTGGACCAGGCCGGCGCCCTGAAGGTTGCTGCCGCATTCGACGCGACGGGCGACCGGACAAAACCGCTTGGCGGCGTGCCCATCGTGATCAAGGACAACATCGAGGTTGCCGGGCTGCCCTGTAGCGCGGGCACGCCGGCCCTGAAGGATTACGTTCCCACGGCCGACGCGCCAGTTGCGGCAAAACTGCGGGCCGCAGGCGCGGTCATCATCGGCAAGACCAGCATGCACGAGCTCGCCTTCGGCATCTCCGGCTACAACACCGCATTCAAGACCGCTGCCGAGTTCGGCGTGCGCAACGCCTATGACCGCGCCCTGATCGCCGGCGGCTCTTCCTCCGGGACCGGTACCGCGATCGGCGCGCGCATCGTGGCAGGCGGGCTCGGCACCGACACCGGCGGATCGGTCCGGGTGCCGGCTGCGCTGAATGGATGCGCCTCGCTGCGCCCGACCATCGGACGCTATCCGCAAGCTGGAATTGCGCCGCTCTCGCACACCCGCGACACCGCGGGTCCCATGGCCGCGACCATGGCGGATGTCGCGCTGCTCGACCGCGTCATTGCAGGCGGCGATGCCATCGCGCCGGCCGATCTGAAGCTGGTGCGGATCGGCATCGTAAAGGCGATGCTGAGCAATCTCGACGCCGACACCGACGCCGCATTCGAGGCGGCCGTCACGAAAATGAAGGCGCAGGGCGTCACCGTCATCGAAATCGAGATGCCGCTGCTCGCCGAACTCAACGGCCAAGTGAGCTTTCCCGTCGTGCTGTATGAGGCCTATGACGACATGGTCGCGTATCTCAGACACACCGGTACCGGCCTCAGCATCGCGGCGCTGGCAGCGGAGATATCCAGCGCAGACGTCAAGGGTACCTATGATGGGCTGGTGATCCCGCGCAAACTGCCCGCCCCCGATGGCACGCTGATTGACGCCAAGCCGATCTACGACGCCGCGATCAACACAGCGCGCCCCGCGCTTCAGGCGCTCTACAGCAGGACTTTCGCCGACAACCGGCTCGACGCCATCGCCTTCCCGACCACGCCGCACGTCGCCATTGCCTCCAATCCCGATTCCAGCAGCCTCGAAAATTTCGGCCTGTTCATCCAGAACACCGATCCCGGCAGCAATGCCGGAATTCCCGGAATCCAGATCCCGATTGCGCTCGGCCCGGTCAGCAAGCTCCCGATCGGGCTCGAGCTGGATGGCCCGTCCGGAAGCGATCGCCGCCTACTTGCGGTCGGGATGGCACTTGAAAAAGTGTTCGGACGGCTGCCGGCGCCGTCCCGATCATGAATAGGGATTGATCAGCTTCTGCTGCTCGGCGCTATGATGCACGAGCATGTCGATGAAGGTCCTGACCTTTGCCGACAGATGATGGCGGTGTGGATAGACGGCATTCATCGACATCTCGACTGGACGATATTCGGGCAAGAGGCGCACGAGCCGACCGGCCTCGAGATCGTCGCGGATCAGAAATCCGGCCATCAGGCAGACGGCAGCGCCTTCCAGCGCCACCTTCCGCAAGGCCTCACCGCTGTTGGTGATGAAGCTGCCGGAGATGCGCACCGATGCCGGCGTGCCCTTGCGATCGAAAAAGCGCCAATCGTCGCCGAAGGGATAATTCAAATGGCGCCCGCAATTGTGCGCGGTGAGCTCATCGAGCTTCTGCACGCGACCGTGCTTGTCGAGATAGTCGTGCGAGCAGCACAGCACGTGACGCCAGGTGGCCAGGCTGCGGACGATCAGGCTCGAATCCGGCGGCGAGGTCATGCGCAGGGCAACGTCATAGCCTTCTTCGATGAGGTCGATGTCGGCCTCGCCCATGCGCAGATCGATCTTGAGCTCCGGATAGGTCGACAGGAGCCTCGCCACCACGGGCGCGACGAACGGCACCATGTGCGTGGCGACGTGGATCCGTAGCGTGCCGCGCGGCACCGACTGCAATTCGCTCGCGATGTCGTCGGCCTGTTTGATTTCGGCGAGTATCTGGATGCAGCGGTCGTAATAGGCCTTGCCGATGTCGGTGAGGCTGACCTTGCGCGTAGTGCGCTGAAGCAGCCTCACCCCGAGGCGGTCTTCCAGCGCCTGGACGTGATTGCTCACCATGGTGGTCGACATGTTGAGCTTGCGGGCTGCTGCAGAGAAGCCGCCGGCCTCGACCACCCGGCTGAAGACTTCGAGACTTGTCAATCGGTCCATACCGACTGATTATCCGCTCTTGGTCGATAATCGCAAGGAATTCTGTCCGATTATCCATCAGATCGTCTCGCGCGCGGATGGCGGATGGGTTAGCCGCAATCGCTCGACAGAGGCGGCAATCGCTCTGGGGCAGTCGCACCTCTGGTTCGGTAGACCGTACGTGCCAAGGCGAGATGGCCGGACTATCCACTCTCAGCGGATAATCCTTCCGGTATTTCGCCGATTATCGATCGAGCGAAGAAGACCGATAGTCTCAGCCACCAGACAGGAGACTGCCATGTCCGAGATGCCCCGCACCGAAAACTTCCAGCAAGCGACTGAGATAACTCAAGCTTCCCTCACGGTGCCGGTGCGTGGTCCGACCCGGAATATGGTCCGGCGGGCGGCGTTGGCGCTCGCGTTCCTCGCGGGCACAGCAGCGATTGTCCATTACGGACACGACTACTGGGTCAACGGCCGTTATCTCGAGACAACCGACGACGCCTATGTGAAGGCCGACTCCACGATCGTCGCGCCAAAAGTCTCGGGCTACATCGCCAAGGTGCTGGTCAGCGACAACGAAAAGGTCAAAGCGGGCCAGGTGCTGGCGAAGATCGACGACCGCGACTTCAAGGCGGCGCTCGACCAGGCCCGCGCTGATGTCGCTGCGGCGGAAGCATCGGTGCGCAACCTCGACGCCCAGCTCGAACTCCAGCAGCCGATCATCGAGCAGAGCACGGCCGATGTCGCTGCTGCGGACGCGAATCTGAAATTTGCGCAGGAGGAGCGCGCCCGCTACGACGATTTGATGAAGTCGGGCTCCGGCACGATTCAGCGCGCACAACAGACTGACGCTGCGTTGCGCGCCAGCAATGCACAGCTGCAACATGCCAGGTCGGGCCTCGTGGCCGCGCAACGCAAGGTCGACGTGCTCACCACCCAGCGCGCGCAGGCTACGGCCCAACTCGAACATGCGCGCGCGGTCGCGGAGCAGGCGACGCTGAATCTCTCATACACCGAGATTACCGCGCCGGTCGACGGCACGGTCGGCGCCCGCTCATTGCGCGTGGGACAGTTCGTGCAGGCTGGCACGCAATTGATGGCAGTGGTGCCGCTCGATGCGGTCTATGTCGTGGCGAATTTCAAGGAGACGCAGCTCACCCATGTCCGCGCCGGCCAGCCGGTCGAGCTGCACGTCGACAGCTTCCGCAACCAAACCCTGCGCGGCCATGTCGACAGCCTGTCGCCTGCGAGCGGCCTTGAATTCGCACTGCTGCCGCCCGACAACGCCACCGGCAATTTCACCAAGATCGTGCAACGGGTGCCCGTGAAGATCGTGCTCGACGACCACGGCCTGACCGGCCTGCTGCGCCCAGGCATGTCCGCAGTGCCGACCGTCGACACCAAACAGGCCGTCATGGCCGAGCGCGAGACGGCAAAGCATCTCGCCGACAACGCGGCCCATCCTAACGGCGGCTGAAGCCGGGAGGGTCCCGTGGGATTTTCAAATCCTGCCGGATGATCCGTCCTGCGCTTCTCCGATTATCGAAACCAACTGCCTGATCCATCCTGTCTCCGTAACCGAGACGAGGCTTCGATGAGCACGCTCCAAATGACCGTCAACGCCGCCTCCGCCGCCAATATCCCCGCTTCAGTCGCGGCCCCCATAACGCCTGCCGTGTCGACCAAGACCTGGATTGCCGTGATCGGCGCGACGCTCGGCGCCTTCATGGCGGTGCTGAACATCCAGATCGTCAATGCCTCGCTCGCCGATATCCAGGGCGCGATCGGCGCCGGCATCGATGACGGCGGCTGGATCTCGACCTCCTATCTGATTGCGGAGATCGTGGTGATCCCGCTCTCGGGCTGGCTGGCGCAGGTATTCTCGATCCGTATCTATCTCCTCACCAACGCGATCCTGTTCCTGGTCCTGTCGGCCGCCTGTGCGTTGGCGCAGGACCTGCCGCAGATGATCGTGCTGCGCGCAGTGCAAGGTTTTACCGGCGGCGTGCTGATTCCGATGGCGTTCACGCTGATTATCACGCTCTTGCCGCGCGCCAAGCAACCCGTGGGCCTTGCGCTGTTCGCGCTGTCGGCGACGTTCGCGCCCGCGATCGGCCCGACTATCGGCGGCTATCTCACCGAGAACTTTGGCTGGCAATACATCTTCTACGTCAACGTTGTCCCCGGCACGATCATGGTCGGCATGCTCTGGTACGCGCTGGACGCAAAGCCCATGAAGCTGTCGTTGCTGCGCGACGGCGACTGGGCCGGCATCATCACCATGGCGATCGGATTGTCGGCGTTGCAGACCGTGCTCGAGGAAGGCAACAAGGACGACTGGTTCGGCTCGCCCTTCATCGTCAAGCTATCCGTCATCGCGGCCGTGGCGCTGACCGCCTTCCTGATCATCGAGCTCACCGTGAAGAAGCCGCTCCTCAACCTGCGTCTGCTGGTACGCCGCAATTTCGGCTTCGGCATGCTCGCGAACTTTCTGCTGGGAATCGCGCTCTACGGCTCGGTGTTCATCCTGCCGCAATACCTGGCCCGCATCCAGGGCTACAATGCCGAGCAGATCGGCATGGTGCTGGCATGGACCGGCCTGCCGCAGCTCGTGCTGATCCCGCTGGTGCCGCGCCTGATGCAGAAGCTCGATGCGCGGCTCATCATCGGAATCGGCTTCGTCCTGTTCGCGGCCTCCAACTTCATGAACATCTACATGACCGGCAACTATGCCGCCGATCAATTGCTCTGGCCCAATGTGGTTCGTGCGATCGGCCAGGCGCTGGTGATGGCGCCGCTGTCTGCGGTGGCGACCTCGGGCATCGAACCGGAGAACGCGGGCTCGGCCTCCGGCCTGTTCAACATGATGCGCAATCTCGGCGGCGCCGTCGGCATCGCGTTGTTGCAGACCCTGCTGACCAAGCGCGAGCAGTATCACTCCAACGTGCTGATGCAGTCGGTCTCGCTGTTCGAGCAGGCGACGCGGACGCGACTGGAACAGCTCACGCAATATTTCGTCAATCACGGCATTCTCGACCGGGCGGACGCCTCGCATCGCGCCTATGTCGCGATCGGACACATCGTGCAGAAGCAGGCCTATATCCTCGCCTTCAGCGACACTTTCTATCTGCTCGGCGTGGCACTGATCGTCGCGCTGATCGCCACCCTGTTCCTGAAGAAGGCCGGCCATGCCTCGGCCGGCGGCGCCCACTGACCTCAACCCAGCAAGCAAGGAGAACGACCATGAAACCCCGCATGAATTTCTACCAGGCCGCACCCGACACGATGAAGGCGCTGATGGCACTGGAAGAGCAGATCCAGTCAACCGGCCTGGAGAAATCGCTGATCGAGCTCGTCAAGATCCGCGCGTCGCAGATCAACGGCTGCGCCTTCTGCATCAACATGCACACCGAGGACGCCCGCAAGCGCGGCGAGACCGAGCAGCGCATCTATCTGCTCAATGCCTGGCGTGAATCCCCGCTCTACACCGACCGCGAGCGCGCCGCGCTGGCCTGGACCGAATCAGTGACGCTGATCTCCGAGACGCACGCGCCGGACGATGTCTACGAGCAGGTCCGCGCGCAATTCTCCGATGCGGAGACGGTGAACCTGACCATGCTGATCGGCGCCATCAATACCTGGAACAGAATCGCAATCGCGTTCCGTGCGGTGCACCCGGTGAAGGTGAAGGCGTCGGTGGCGTGAGGTGCTGACGCGTGAGACCAAACTGCCTCAATACATTCGACTGTCCTGCCCCGGCTTGACCGGGGCATCCAGTACGCCGCGGCTTCTCGAGACCAGCACTCCCGTCACGGCGTACAGGATCGCCCGGTCAAGCCGGGCGATGACGGCGGTGGGTGACTAAACCGCCGTCGCCTTGGCGAACTCCACGTAGATCTCGCGCAGCCGCGCGGCAAGCGGGCCGGGCTTGCCGTCGCCGACCTTCTTGCCGTCGATCGCAACCACCGGCTGGACGAACAGCGACGCCGAGGTGGCAAAGGCTTCCTTGGCGGCGAGCGCCTCGGCGACCGTGAAGGAACGCTCCTCGACGCGGAGCTGGCGCTCTTCCGCCAGCGCCACCACCGCCTTGCGGGTGCAGCCCGGCAGGATCGCGTTGGAGTTCTTGCGAGTTACGATGACGTCGTCCTGGGTGAGGATGAACGCCGAGGACGAGCCGCCTTCGGTGACGTAGCCGTCTTCCAGCATCCAGGCCTCGCCCGCACCGGCTTCGGCCGCGGCCTGCTTCGCCAGCACCTGCGCCAGCAGCGCGACGCTCTTGATGTCGCGCCGCTCCCAGCGGATGTCAGGCACGGTGATCACGTTGATGCCGGTCTTGGCCGAGGCGGCGTTGATGATGTCCTTCTCCGACGTGAACATCACCAGGCTCGACTTGACGTCGCCCTTGGGGAAGGCGAAATCGCGGCCCTTGTCGGCGCCGCGGGTGACCTGGAGATAGACGAGACCGTTCTCGACCTGGTTGCGCGCGATCAGCTCTTTCTGGAGCTCGGTGATACGCTCGACCGTCTCGGGCAGCTTCAGCTGGATCTCGCCGACCGAGCGCTCCAGCCGCGCCAGATGCGAGGCATTGTCGATCAGCTTGCCGTCGAGCACGGCCGAGACCTCATAGATGCCGTCGGCGAACAGGAAGCCGCGATCGAGGACCGAAATTTTGGCGTCCGAGAGCGGGACGAATGAGCCGTTGACATAGGCGATCGGATCCAAGGCAGGTCTCCTGGGGAGGAAGGGATTTGGCGCGCTTATACGTGAAATGGGGGCGGCGATCACCCCTCTATTCGTCATTCCGGGGCATTCGCGCAGCGAATGAGCCCGGAATCCATTTCGCCTCGTACAATGCCGCCCGATGGATTCCGGGCTCGCGACTACGTCGCGCCCCGGAATGACGGCGGAGTTAGTGGGAGAGAATCTTCGACAAGAACTTCTGCGCGCGGTCGCTGCGGGGCTTGCCGAAGAAATCGTCCTTCGGGGCGTCCTCGACGATCTCGCCGCGATCCATGAAGATCACGCGGTTGGCAACCTTGCGGGCAAAGCCCATCTCGTGCGTCACGACCATCATGGTCATGCCCTCATGGGCGAGGTCCACCATGACGTCGAGCACCTCGCTCACCATTTCGGGGTCGAGCGCCGAGGTCGGCTCGTCGAACAGCATGACAATGGGATCCATCGCGAGCGCGCGAGCGATCGCCACCCGCTGCTGCTGGCCACCGGACAGGTTCGCGGGATACTTTTGCGCCTGTTCCTTCAGGCCGACGCGCTCCAGCAGCTGCATGCCTTTCGCCATCGCCTTGTCGCGCGACCGGTCGAGCACCTTCTGCTGTGCGAGGCAGAGATTGTCGATGATCTTCAGATGCGGGAACAGCTCGAAATGCTGAAACACCATGCCGACCCGTGAGCGCAGCTTGGGCAGATTGGTCTTGGGATCGTTGACCTTGGTGCCATCGACGCTGATGTCGCCCTTCTGGAATGGCTCCAGCGCGTTGACGCATTTGATCAGCGTCGACTTACCTGATCCCGACGGGCCGCAGACCACGACCACCTCGCCCTTGGTGACGCTGGTGGTGCAGTCGGTCAGCACCTGGAAGCTCGGGCTGTACCATTTGTCGACGTGGCTGATCTCGATCATGACAGACTCTATCGAATGATGGCGATGCGCGCCTGCAGGCGGCGGACGCCGAAGGACGCAACACAGGAAATGGTGAAGTAGACGATTGCTGCGAACAGATACATTTCGACCAGACGGCCGTCGCGCTGCGCGACCTTGCTTGCCGCACCGAGGAAATCGGTGATCGACAGCACGTAGACCAGGGAGGTGTCCTGGAACAGCACTATGGTCTGCGTGATCAGCACCGGCAGCATGTTACGGAAGGCCTGCGGCAGCACGACGTAGCGCATGGTCTGGGCGTAAGTCAGGCCAAGGGCGTTGGCTGCGGCCGGCTGGCCGCGCGAGATCGACTGGATGCCGGCACGCATGATCTCGGAGAAGTACGCGGCCTCAAACATGATGAAGGTGATGAGCGAGGATGCAAACGCGCCGACGCTGATCGGGCGCGAGGCGCCGGTTACCCACTGCCCGATATAGGGCACCAGGAAGTAGAACCAGAAGATCACCAGCACCAGCGGCAGCGATCGCATGAAGTCGACATAGACCCCGGCGATGCGGCCCAGGATCTTGAAGCCAGACAGCCGCATCAGCGCGATGGCCGTGCCAAAGATCAGGCCGCCGAGCGCCGCAAGCCCCGTGAGCATCAGCGTGAACGTCATGCCCTCGTAGAACAGATAGGGCAGTGCGCGACGGATGACCTCGAAATCGAAATTGCTGAACATGATGCTATTTCCCCGTGATGTAGCCGGGGATCGCGACGTAGCGCTCGAGGAAGCGCATTGCGGTCACGACGACGGCGTTGACGAGGAGATAGAGAAGGGTCGCGGCGGTGAAGGCCTCGAATACCTGGAACGAGAATTCCTGCATGGAGCGCGCCTGCCCGGTCAACTCAAGCAAGCCGATGGTGATGGCCACAGCCGTGTTCTTGATGGTGTTGAGGAACTCGGACGTCAGCGGCGGCAGGATGATGCGGAACGCCATCGGCAGCAAAATGTAGCGATAAGCCTGCAAGGTCGTCAGGCCGAGCGCGGTCGCCGCCATCTTCTGGCCGCGCGGGAGCGATCCGATGCCGGCCTGCAACTGCACGGCGACGCGCGCCGACATGAAGAAGCCGATGCCGATCGCCGCCGTCCAGAACGGCGCATTGGGCAGCTGCTTCAGCCAGAGGCCGGCAGATCTCGGCAGCAGTTCCGGCAGCACGAAGAACCACAGGAAGAGCTGCACCAGCAGCGGCATGTTGCGGAAGAATTCGACATAAGCAAAGCCGAACCAGTACGCTCCCTTCGACGGCAGCGTGCGCATCACGCCGACGATCGAGCCCATGATCAGCGCGATGATCCATGCGAGCGCACCCGTCTTGAGGGTCAGCACCAGGCCCGACAACAGCATGTCGAGATAGGTGCCGGTCCCCATCGGGTTCGGCTCGAAGAAAATTCCCCAGTTCCAGTGGTAGTTCACGTGTCCCCCGCGCGAACGCGCCAGTCATGGATGTCCCGGCGCCTATGCAAATGTCCGGCCACCTTGGAGTCAAGATGGCCGGACACGATCCGGATCGAAAGATCGCGGTTATAGCTTACTTATAATCGTCCGGGTTCGGCGAGTCGGTTGGCTTGGCGAACTCGTTCTTCAGCTCGGCCGAGATCGGGGTGTTGAGATTCAGACCCTTCGGCGGGATCTTCTGGGTAAACCACTTGTCGTAGATCTTCTGGCCTTCGCCAGAGGTGTAGAGCGCGGCGGTCGCCGCATCGACCACCTTCTTGAACGGCGCGTCGTCCTTGCGCAGCATGATGCCGTAGGGCTCAGGCTTGGAGAACGCGTCCTTGGAGATGACGTAGTCGTCGGGCGACTTCGAGCCGGCTACGAGGCTCGCGAGCAGGATGTCGTCCATCACGAAGGCGACGGCACGATCGGTCTCGACCATCAGGAAGGATTCGGCGTGGTCCTTGGCCGGGATGATGTTGGCGCCGAGGCCTTTCGCAACATTGGCTTCGGTGAGCTGCTTGATGTTGGTGGTGCCGGCGGTCGAGACCACGGTCTTGCCCTTGAGATCGTCGATCGACTTCAGGCCGCTCGACTTCTTGAAGACGTAGCGGCTGGCGGTCAAATAATGGGTGTTGGTGAAGGCGACCTGCTTCTGGCGCTCGGCGTTGTTGGTGGTCGAACCGCATTCGAGGTCGATGGTGCCGTTCGCCATCAGCGGAATACGGGTCGCCGAAGTCACCGGGTTGAGCTTGACCTCGAGCTTGTCGAGCTTGAGCTCCTTCTTCACGGCGTCGACGATCTTGTAGCAGATGTCCATCGCGAACCCGATGGGCTTCTGGTTGTCGTCGAGATAGGAGAACGGGATCGAGGAGTCGCGGAAGCCGAGCGTAATGGCGCCGGTGTCCTTGATGTTCTTGAGCGTGCCGGTGAGCTCCTCGGCCCCGGCCTGGCTGACAGCGAAGGTCGCGGCGAGCGCGAGGCCGATGCTACGGAAATGTTTCACTTTTTGGTCCCCTTTCAGGATGATGCCGGCGGGATGCAAGCACAAATTGGGTTGGAATAGAATGTGACTTTTGGCTGGATCGCGGCTCCGGTTAACGGCTCAGGCCGGCGGGCGCGTTAGCGGTCTTGTTAGCGCGCCTGGCAATTCCCCGAGATCCCAGAACAGGCCGGCCATCACCGTCAAGGCCTCTTCGGTCAATGGCAGCAGGATGTGCTCATTGGGCGCATGCTGGGAGCAGCCGGGATAGGAGTGCGGCACCCAGATCGTCGGCAGGCCCAATATCTCGGAGAACACGTCGTTGGGCAACGAGCCGCCGAAATTCGGCAGCACCGCCGGCACTTTGCCGGTGGTCTGGCGCACCGAATCCGCCGCCCATGTGATCCAAGGGCTGTCGAAATCCGTGCGCGAGGCGGCAAAGCTCTGCGCCGCCCGGACCTCGACCATCGGATAGCCCTTTGCGACGAGATGCGCGCGAACCGCCTCGATCAGCCCATCGATCTTGGTGCCGACCACGAAACGCAGTTGCAGCACGGCATTGGCGTGGCCGGGAATGGCGTTGGCCGGCTTCTCGATATTACCCGACGACATCGCCAGCACTTCGAGCGTGTTCCAGGCATAGAGCCGCTCGGCCGCCGAAAGACCCTCCTCGCCCCAGTTCTCGGCCAACGCCGGCTCGTCCTCGGTCGGCACCACCTGCACGTCGGCAAGATAACTGCGGATCTGGTTGGTCAGACGCGGCGGCTTCAGTGCGTCCAGCTGAAGGCGGCCGCGGCCGTCGACCAGCGCCGAGATCGCGTTGACCAGAATGGTCGCGGGGTTGGCGAGCACGCCGCCCCAATTGCCGGAGTGATGGCCGCCGTCGCGAAGGTTTACATCGAGATGAATGCGGATGCCGCCACGGCAGCCGAGGAACAGGGTCGGACGGTCGGCGGACAGGCGCGGCCCGTCGGAGGCCATGAACAGATCGGCCTTGAGCGCGTCGCGATTGAGATCGCAGACCTTGCCAAGATCCGGCGAGCCGATCTCCTCGCCCATCTCAAGGATGAACTTGGCGTTGAAGCCGAGCTTGCCGCCGCGGGCCTCGCGCACCGCGCGGAGTGCGGCCATGTTGATGCTGTGCTGGCCCTTGTTGTCGGCGGTGCCGCGGCCGTAGAGACGCGTGCCCGCAACCGTGGTGCGCCACGGATCGCGGCCGTCGCGCCACTCGCCTTCCATGCCGTCGACGACGTCGCCATGGCCGTAGATCAGCACGGTCGGCGCCGTCTCGCTCTCGTGGTGTTCGGCGAACAGGAACGGCGCCTTGCCGCTACTAGGAGATTCGATCATCCGGCTTTCGAAATCGAGCGCGGCGAAAGCGGGCACCATCTCCTGTTCCAGATAGGCGCGCAGCTCGACGCTCCGGTTCGGATTCTGGCTCTCGGTCCGATAGGCGACGCGGCGGTCGAGTTCAGCGAGGAACGCGCCGGATTTGAAATCGTCACGGGCGCGGGCGATGGCATCGGCTCTGGTCATTATTTTCTTTTTTAGGTTGCGAGGCGAAGGAGCATACCCGATACGGGCAGGCCTCCGAAAGTGGCGGGGACTTCGATAGTCTTGGGATTTCGTTCTTGCTCTCTTGAGATTGGCTTGCCAAGCGCGGCAGCGCCGCTGATTTGGGCCTTGCCAACGTCGCGCTATATGCAAGAACTTCGCCAAGTTCGGGCGCAGCTCTATCATTCGAAGAGCGCCCGGTACAGGGCGCCGGGGGACCATCATGGCCAAGCAGATCAGGCTCAATGCATTTGCGATGAATTGCGTCGCGCACCAATCACCGGGCCTGTGGACCCATCCGCGCGACCGCACTGCCGAATATAACCGCCTGCCCTACTGGATCGACCTTGCCAAAACGCTGGAGCGCGGCCGTTTCGACGGACTGTTCCTGGCCGACGTGCTCGGCGTGTATGACGTCTACGGCAACAGCCCTGACGCAGCCTTGCGCAACGCAGCCCAGTCGCCGTCGAACGATCCGCTGCTGCTGCTGTCGGCAATGGCGGCGGTCACGCAGAATCTCGGCTTCGGCGTCACCAGCAATCTCTCCTTCGAGCCGCCCTATCCGTTCGCGCGGCGGATGTCGACGCTCGATCATCTCACCGAGGGACGTATCGGCTGGAATGTCGTCACCGGCTATCTCGACAGCGCCGCGCGCGGCGCCGGCAAGGACAAGCAGATCGGGCACGACGACCGCTACGAGATCGCGGACGAATATATGGAGGTCGTCTACAAGCTCTGGGAAGGGAGCTGGGAAGACGACGCCGTGCTGCGCGACCGCACGCGCGGCATCTTCACCGATCCCTCAAAAGTTCATCGCGTCAACCACGAGGGCGCGAACTGGCGCATCAACAACACCATTCATCTCAGCGAACCGTCGCCGCAGCGCACGCCGGTGCTGTACCAGGCCGGCACCTCGCCGCGCGGACGGAAGTTCGCAGCACAGCACGCCGAATGCGTGTTCATGTCGGGACCGTCGGCCAAGGTGATCGCGCCGCGCGTGTCGGCGATCCGTCAGGAGGCCGCCGCGTTCGGCCGCAATCCGGCGGAAATCCTGATGTTCTCGATGATGACGATCATCCTCGGGCGGACGGAGGCCGAGGCGAACGAAAAATATGCCGACTATCGCCGCCGCATCAGCCCGGAGGGCGCGCTGGCGCTGATGTCGGGATGGACCGGAATCGACTTCTCCGGCTACGAGCTCGACCAGCAGGTGCGTCATGTCCAGAACGACGCCGGTCGCAGCGCACTCGATAACGTCACCCGCGCCGATCCCGATCGCGTCTGGACCGTGCGCGACGTCATCGAGCATGTCGGCATCGGCGGCGCCGGCCCCGTCGTGGTCGGCACGCCGGAGATGGTCGCGGACAAGATCGAGGCGTGGTTCGAGGCGACCGATGTCGACGGTCTCAACGTCGCCTTCGCGATCTCACCCGGCGATTTCGAGGACATCGCCGATATGCTGGTGCCGGAGCTGACGCGCCGTGGGCGGTACAAGGCGGAGTACGCGCAGGGCACGCTGCGCGAGAAGCTGTTCGGTGACGGGCGGGCAAGGCTGGGGGCGCCGCATCCGGCGGCGGGGTTCAGGGTCGGGAGGAAGGGCTAGCGTCTTAAGGTACGCTGTCATGCCCCGGCTTGACCGGAGCATCCAGTACGCCGCAGCGTCTCGACTCAATCACCGCCGCCTCTGGAATACTGGATCACCCGCCTTCGCGGGTGATGACGACTGAGAACGTGGCGGGCATCAGCGCCGCAAGTGACGCTGCCTCACACCTTCCCGTCCACCATCACCTCGATCAGTTTCGTCCCCGGCCGGCCAAACGCCGACGCCAGCGTCGCCTTCAACTCGCGGGGATCGCTGACCTTGATCGCCTCGCATCCCAGCGCCTTCGCTACACCCGCGAAATCCACCGGCGGATCGACAAAATCCATGCCGACGTAATTGTCGTCGCCATGGAAGGCGAGCAGACGCTGCTTGATGATGCGGTAGCCGCCATTGTTGGCAATGACCACATTGAGCGGCAGCTTGTGATGCGCCGCCGTCCACAGCGACTGGATCGAATACATCGCGCTGCCGTCGCCGGAGAAGCAGACCACGGGGCGATCGGGATTGGCGATACTGGCACCGACGGAAGCCGGCAGGCCCCAGCCGATGCCGCCGGAAGCAAGGCCGTGATAGTCGAAGCGATCGCGGTGCGCGCGGAGCGCCGTGATCTGGCGGCTGGAGGTGAGGCCTTCGTCGACGAGGATGGCATTGGCGGGCATGGCCTCGACCATTTGCAGCACCAGCCAGTCCGGATCGATGGGGCTGCGGTCCGCGGCCTTGCCGATCTGCTCGACCAGCGCGGTGCGCCGCGCGGTCCAGTTCTTCGGCGCAAGCTCGGCGAGACGTTGCTTCGCACGTTGCGCCAGGGCAGCGCCGCCCATCTCCTTCAGCACCGGGATCAGCGCACGCAGCGTTTCCTTCAAATCCGCCTTCAGCGCGATCTCGGCACCGTAGTTCTTGGCGATCTCCCAGTCGCCGAGACCGATCTGCACGATGCCAAGGCCCTCCGGCAGCGCATCGACCTCGCTGTAGACCGACATCCGCAGAGGATCGCCGCCGAGCGCGATCAGGAGGTCGTACGGCGCAAGCGTGTCGCGCGCGACCTTCTGGACACGCGCCAACGTGCCGACGAAGCTCGGGCTCTCCGAGAGGAAGTGCGAGCCGTAGGGTGTCGAGGATTGGTAGGCAGCCGCACCCAGCACCTCGGCGAGTTCGGCGGCCTCCTTGAGCGCATCGCTCTTCACCACCTCGTCCATGGTGACGATCACGGGGCGCTCGGCCTTGAGTAGCAGCGCGGCGAACGCCTTGAGCGCCTCATCCGATGGCCGTGTGCGGGCATCGATGCGGGTGGAGCGGCCGAGATCGATCCCGGCCTCGCTGTTGAGGATATCGCCGGGCAACGAAATGAACACCGGCCCGGTCGGCGGCGTGGTCGCGACTTTTGCGGCGCGGCGCACGATGCGCGGCAGATCCTCGAGGCGCGTCACCTCGACCGCCCATTTCACCAGCGGCTCCGCCATGCGCACCAGCGGCCCGTAGAGCACCGGCTCCATCAGGCCGTGGCCCTGCTCCTGCTGACCCGCGGTCAGGATCATCGGCGTGCCCGTGAACTGGGCGTTGTAGAGCGAGCCCATCGCGTTGCCGAGGCCGGGCGCAACATGGACGTTGCAGGCGACGAGCTTTCCGGAGGCGCGGCTGTAGCCATCCGCGATCGCCACCACCAGACTCTCCTGCATCGCCATCACATAGGTGAGATCAGGATGGTCCTTCAGCGCATGCATGATCGGTAGCTCGGTGGTGCCGGGATTGCCGAACAGATGCGTGATGCCCTCGTCCTTGAGCAACGCGAGAAAGGCGGAGCGGCCGGTGATCTTGTTCTTCATGCTTCCTCCAGAGGCGGACGTTGCCGCAAGGACGGGCGCATGATGGCCGAAATCGCGGGAGGCGCGCAAGGAAGCGCAGTCATGGCTGCGTTGCGTGGGCGGGCGCTACATCTCCTCGCGCCCCAGCTCGAACGGATCCTCCCCGCCCGCCCGCTTCTTCTTTTTCGAGCGCTGCCAGACCACACCGGGAAAACCTTTCAACGGCACCAGCGGCTCGCCGGTATAGGCCCATTCCTGCAGCTCTTCGATCGCGATGTGATAGAGCGGCTGGCGGCCGGTGCGTTCCCTGAACAGCGCACGGGGGATGTTGACCATATGCGGCCCGCGCGGGCGCTCGTACGTGATCGGCGTGCCGCAATGCGCGCAGAAGCTGCGCGCGGTCTTCGTTGCCTTGTCCTCGTAGCGGGTCAGCGCCGTCTTGCCTGCGGTGATGCGAAACCGCTTCTTCCAGCTTCCGACATAGGTTGCATAGGCGGCGCCGTGGGCGCGACGGCTGGCGGCGGAGTGATCGTGCCAGGCCCAGCGTGCGGGCACGTCGATCTCGAAGGTAACCTTGCCGCAGAGGCATTGCCCGGGGGCAACTCCTGCGGCGGCTGCGGCTTTAGCCATGATGTTTCCCCCATCGCTCGCAATGACGGAATTCGTGGTGTCCGTCGCGGCAACACAATAACTCCGTAGCCCGGATGAGCGAAGCGACATCCGGGAAGACCAGAGCTTGGGTGAAGACCCCGGATATCGCTTTGCTCATCCGGGCTACAGCAGTGTCAGACCGGCGTCAGCTCGTCATACACCGGATAGTCCGTATAGCCCTTCTCCTCGCCACCGTAGAACGTCGCACGGTTATACGGCGTGAGAGGGTAATCGTGCTGCAGGCGGCGCGGCAGATCGGGGTTGGAGATGAAGATGCGGCCGAAGGCGATGAGGTCGGCATGGCCGTCGGCGATGGCGGCGTTCGCCGTCTCGCCGGTAAACCCGCCGGCGGTCATCAGCACGCCGCCGTAGAGCGGGCGGAACAGCAGCATCGCCGAGGGCACGTTCTGCCAATTGACTTCTGCGCGCCCCGAGCCGCTGGAGCGCGGTTCGATGAAATGCAGATAGGCTAGACCGAGCTTGTCGAGCGCCTTCACCACGTGCGTGTAGAGCGGCATCGGATCGGGCTCGCCGGAATCATTGGCAATGCCGTGGGGCGACAGCCGCACGCCGACGCGGCCCGCGCCCCAGACCCCGATCGCGGCCTCGGTCACTTCGAGCAGAAGCCGCGCGCGGTTCTCGATCGAACCGCCATATTGATCGGTGCGCTGGTTGCTGCGTGATTGCAGGAATTGCTCGAGCAGATAGCCGTTGGCGCCGTGGATCTCGACACCGTCGAACCCGGCGGCCAACGCGTTCTTCGCGCCCTGCCTGAACGCCTCGACGATGCCCTTGACCTCGTCCGTGTCCAGCGCGTGCGGCGTCTCGTAGTCGGAGATCTTGCCGTCGGCGGTCATTGCCTTCATGCCTTCGGCCCTGATCGGGATCGCCGAGGCCGAGACCGGCAGCTCCCCGCCGTGGAAGGAGGAATGCGAGACGCGGCCGACATGCCAGAGCTGGAGAAAGATGATGCCGCCCTTGGCGTGCACGGTGTCGACCACCTTGCGCCAGCCCGCGATCTGCGTCTCCGAATAGATGCCAGGCGTCGCCGGATTGCCGCGGCCGTGCGAGAGCACGGGCGAGGCCTCGGCGATGATCAGGCCGCCTTGAGTGGCGCGCTGACCGTAATATTCGGCGTTGAGCGGCCGCGGCGAAAAGCTCTCGCGCTCGGCCCGCATGCGCGTCAATGGCGCCATCGCGACGCGATGCGCGAGCTTGTACGGACCGATCTGCAACGGTTGAAACAACGCCTCGAATTTCATGCCGGCCCCAGAATGGCTAAGGAAGGATGCGCATCATATAGCGAGGGGGCGGCCACCGGGAAAGGCGCCGCCCCTGCAAAAGCAGATATGCCCTGCCGCGGAACGCTGGAGAGAACAGGTCTTACGCCGTCTTGATCCACACCGCCTTCACGTTGAGATATTCCTCGACGTGCTGCTTGCCGGATTCGCGGCCGTAGCCGCTCATCTTGTAGCCGCCGAAGGGGACTGCAGGGTCCATCGCCTGGTAGCAATTCACCCACACCGAGCCGGCGCGCAGGCGCTTCGCAACCGCATGCGCCTTGCTGACGTCCCGTGTCCACAGGCCCGAGCCGAGACCGAACGTGGTGGCGTTGGCGCGCTTGACCAGCTCGTCCATGTCCTTGAATGCGATCGCGGAGATGACGGGTCCAAAGATCTCCTCCTGCGCGATCCGCATATTGTCCTGGACGCCCGCGAACACCGTCGGCGAGACGAAGAAGCCTTTTGAAAGCGCGCCTTCGGTGACGCGGCCACCGCCGGCGAGCGCCTTGGCGCCTTCCTTCTGGCCGATGTCGAGATAGCTGGTGACGCGCTCGAGCTGCTGCTCGGACACCAGCGGTCCGATCTGGGTGTTGGGGTCGAGACCGTTGCCCACTTGCAGCTTCTTGCCGAACTCGGCGACGCGGCCGACGAACTCCTCGTAGATCGACTGCTCGACGAACAGCCGGGTGCCGGCGCTGCAGATTTGCCCCGAATTGGCGAACACCGCCATCGCGGCGCCCGGCACGGCCGCATCGAGATCGGCGTCCGCGAACACGATGTCCGGCGACTTGCCACCGAGCTCGAGCGAGACACGCTTGAGGTTGCCGGCCGAGGCGCGGATGATCGACTGGCCCGTGACATGCGAGCCGGTGAAGGCAACCTTGTCGACGTCGTGATGTGCGGCAAGCGCCGCGCCCGCGGTCTCGCCGAAGCCAGGCACGACATTGATGACGCCGGGCGGGACGCCCGCTTCCATCGCGAGCTCGGCGATGCGCAGCGACGTCAGCGGCGCTTCTTCGGCGGGCTTGAGCACGACGGTGCAGCCGGTCGCGATCGCCGGGCCGATCTTCCAGATCGTCGCGGTCAGCGGACCATTCCAGGGAATGATGGCGCCGACGACGCCGATCGGCTCCTTCAGTGTGTAGGAGAAGATTTCGCCGGGCAGCGAGTTCTCGATGGTCTCGCCATGGATCGCTGTGGTCTGGCCGGCATAATAGCGCAACATGCCGACGGCGCGCAGACGATAGGCGCGGGTACGGCTGAGCGGCGCGCCCATGTCGAGCGTGTCGAGCTGCGACAATTCGTCGAAATTCTTCTCGACGAGGTCGGCAAGCTTCAGCAGCAGATTCTGCCGCTCGAACGGCTTGACCTTGCTCCAGGGCCCTTCGAAGGCGCGGCGAGCGGCAGCGACCGCACGGTCGATATCTTCCTTGTCGCCCTCGGCAACGGTTGCGAGCAGTTCGCCGGTCGCGGGGTTATGGGTCTCGAAGCGCTTGCCGGAGGCAGCATCGACCCACTTCCCGTCGATCAGCATCTGCTTGTAGGACCCGTTGGCGAACGGGTGGCGCGTGATTGGAATAGCCTGCGACACAGCCATGGCTGAACTCCCTGTCAATGATTGATTGGTTCGATCTGGGCGGGATCGTTAGGTCGATAGAATACTGCGGTGCCGGACAGGCGTAAAGGAGAGGCGTAAAGTCGGCGCGGAACGAAGACCTCCCATGCCGACTTGTGCAGGGTCGCGCGAGTGCCATGATATAGCACGACCGAGCCCCTCCCCCGGACACCGATCCATGCCGCATCCCGCCATCGTCAAAGACAATGTTGCCGTGATCACCGGCGGCGCGTCCGGGATCGGATTCGCCGCGGCTTTGGCGTTCGCGCGCGACGGCATGAAGGTGTGTATCGCCGATGTGGATCAGGCGCGGCTGGCGGATGCCGCAACAAGGCTCTCATCGCTGACGTCCGCCACACATGTGATGACCTTCGCGATCGACGTCAGCAAGGCCGAGAGCGTGGCGGAACTCGAGCGCGCCGTGCGCGAGCGCTTCGGCGGCACCGACATCCTCATGAACAATGCGGGCATCCAGCCCGGCAGCACGTTGTTCGGCGAACCCGACAATTGGCAGCGCATTATCGGCGTCAACATGTGGGGCATCATCACTGGCTCGCGCATCTTCGCGCCCAACATGATCGCGCGCGGCAGGGCGGGGCTCATCATCAACACCGGCTCGAAGCAGGGCATCACCACCCCGCCCGGCGATCCCGCTTACAACGTCTCCAAGGCCGGCGTGAAGGCTTTTACGGAAGCGCTCCAGCACGAGCTGCGCAACACTGCGGGTTGCCGCATCACCGCGCATCTGCTGATTCCCGGCTTCGTCTTCACGAACCTTACCGCGAAAGGCCGGACGGAGAAGCTGGCCGGCGCCTGGACGGCCGAGCAGACCGTGGATTTCATGTTGGCGCGGATGGAGGCCGGCGATTTCTACATCCTCTGCCCCGACAACGACGTCCCGCGCGCGCTCGACGAAAAGCGCATGCTGTGGGCCGCCGGCGACATCGTGGAGAACCGCCCGCCGCTGTCACGCTGGCATCCGGACCATGCGGATGCATTCGCGAAATTCGTGAAGGGGGATTAGGCTGTTTGATCCTCATGGTGAGGAGCGCGGAACGCGCGTCTCGAACCATGCAGGCCCGGTTGGGCCTCGATCCTTCGAGACGCCCGCTTCCGGCGGGCTCCTCAGGATGAGGGTTTACACAGGGGGCGCTCTACAGCGTCTCTTGCTGATGCCCGCAATTCTTGCAGGCGAACTTGATGCGGGTCTGGCCCTTTGGCGCCTGCACACGGTTCGGGGCGCCGCATTTACCGCAGACGGCCTCGATGCGGGTATCACCCTGCTTGACGACGACGGTTTTCTTTTCCATCGATTCGCGGATCAGGCGCTCGGCCTCCTCACGCAGGGATTGTTTCGACAAAGCTCGTCTCCGCCATAAATGCGGGCGAGGCTTATCCCACCTGCGGCAAAATCACAATCCCAACCGGCTGCTCAGACCTCCACAATCACGTAGCTGTCCTCGACATGCACCGGAAAGGTCTCGGCAACATACGGGCCTTTCTGGAGTTCCTCGCCGCGCTCCACAGCGACCGGATATGACCTTATCTTGACGCGCTTCGGGTCGAACCAGGATTGGCCGTTGCGCATGTCGAACTCCCAGCCATGCCAGGGACAACGCAGCATCTCGCCGACGCGCGAGCGCTGATAGATGCCGGGCTCGGGCGAGGTCAGCCGCGCCACGCACGCCGCTTTCTCCAGCGGCGCGCCTTCGTGCGGGCAGCGGTTCAGCAGCGCGAAGAACTCGCCATTGACGTGGAACACGACGATGTCGCGGCCGGCGACATCGACCACCTTGTTGCCACCGGGTGGGATCTCCGAGGTGGACGCGACGATGTGACGGGCCATACCGTGCAGACCTTCTCAGAATTTGTAGACCGCGCGGGCATTGGTGCTGAAGATCTTGGTCCGCTCGGCTTCTGTCAGCGGCGTCTTGAAGGCGAAGCGCGGATCGTCGAAATCCCAGTGCGGATAGTCCGCCGAGAACAAGAGACGATCGATGCCGACCCATTCGATCAGCGAGCGCAGGTGCCGGGCTTCGTCAGGTTCGTCGATCGGTTGCGTCGTGAACCAGAAATGCTCGCGGACATATTCCGACGGCTTGCGCTTGAGATGCGGCACCTCGCTGCGGAAGCGCTCGAAATGCTGGTCCATCCGCCACACCGCGGATGGGATCCAGCCAAAGCCGCCCTCGATGAAGACGAACTTCAATTTTGGAAAGCGCTCCGGCACGCCCTCGATCACGAGGCTGGCAAGCTGCGCCGCAATCGTGTGCGCGTTGGACTGGTGCTCCTCGACATAATAGGACGGCCAGCCGCCACCGGTCGGCGCGTGCCCGCCATAGCCGCCGACATGGATGCCGAGCGGCAGGTCCAGTTCTTGGGCACGCTCGTAGATCGGCCAGTAGCGGCGGCGGCCCAGCGGCTCGTTGGCGCGCGGCGAGACGTTGATCTGGACGTATTCGCCGATTTTCGCGCAGCGTTCGATCTCGGCGATGGCGAGATCAACACCGTCCTGCCCGACCAGGATCGAAGCCTTCAGGCGCGGGTCGCGATGCGACCAGAACGCCAGCTGCCAATCGTTGATGGCACGCTGGATTGCGGCGCCGAATTCGAGGTTCTGCTGCGAGAAGATGAAGAGATCGAGCACCTGCAAAATCCCGAACTCGACGTCGAGCGGATCGAGATGCTGCTTCTGCATGAAGGCGAGATCCGAACCGGGCGGCCCGCCCGTCGGCGGCCACGCATCGCGGCGCGCGATCAGCGGCGAAGAGCGCGGATAGGGCGTGGTGAACAGATAGGGCGTGCGCAAATGGCTGCCATATTCCTTCAGATGCTGCTGCCAGCGCTTTGGCAGGAACTCGTTGAGATCGTCGAACGAATGCAGGCTCGGATGGACGTCGCAATCGACGATGCGCAGCCGCGAAGCGGCGGGCTTCTCGTCTTCCCGCAGCGGGCGGTCGATGACCTCACTCATGCAAACCTCCAAGGTCAGTTAGCGAGCGACAGCCGCGGAAACGTCTCCAGCGGGTTGTCCACGCACATCTTCGAGATGATGCTGTTCGGCAGGTTCGGCGGGATCGGATCGTCACCGTCGAACTGCCAATGCGGATAGTCGGATGCGAACAGGAACATCTTTTCGGATCCGATCTGGTCGATGATGTCCTCCACACTTTTCGCGTCGCCCGGCGCGTCGAACGGCTGTATGGTGACGCGAAAATTGTCGCGGATGATCGCGGCCGGCTCGCGCTCGACCCATGGCACTTCGACGCGCACCCCGCGCCAAGTCTTATTGGCGCGCCACATAAAGGCCGGCAGCCAGCTCACGCCGGATTCCATCAGCACGACTTTGAGATTCGGAAACTTGCCGAACACGCCCTCATAGATCAGGCTCAAGATCTGCGCCTGAAACGCCTGCGCCTCGACGAAGTAATATTCGTAGCGGTGCGACGGCCATCCGGCCGAGCTCGGCGCCTGCCGATATTGCGTGCCGGCGTGGATCGCGAGCGGCAGCTTGTACTTTTCCGCGAGCCGATAGACCGGCCAGAAATGCCGCCGTCCCAAGAGCGTCTCACCCTGCGCCAGCACGAGGATAGAGACGAAGCGGTGATCGCCGGCGCGGCGCTCGATCTCCTCGACCGCCAGATCCGGGTCCTGCATCGGCACCACGATCGACGCACGCAAGCGCGGATCGCGCGACAGCCACTCAGTGGCGATCCAGTCGTTGATCGCCTTGCAGAAGTCGGCCGCCATGTAGGGGTCGAACACGGCCTGCGCGCCATAGAGCACGTTGATGATCGCGTGACTGGCACCCAACTGCTCGAACGCGCCCTTCTGCACCATCGCGAGATCGGAACCGGGCTTTGTGCCGTTCGCCGGACGCCAGTCGGCGCGGCCGCTTAGCGGCATGCTGGGCGGATAGGAGGTGAGATCGAGCCCGTCGATGGCGCGGCTCACGACCTGCTCTTTCCAGTGATCGCTGAGATAGGGCAGTAGCGTCGTGCGCGTGCCACCAACCGCCGGGTGGATGTCGCAGTCGATCCGCGTCGCTGCCATGAGGTTCCTCGCCGAGATCTTGTAAGCACATCTTATTGGCGGCGTTCTTGTGCGCCGCCTGTGAAGACTGCCCCTGCCCGTGCGGTTGCGCAAGAGCGCACGCCCGCGCGATCGTCATGGCTCTGTTGCATTTCGCAGGCGCGATATGAGGTGTCGCGAACTGCGTTCCGGCGCGAAGCAGCGGAGCGCATTGCTCCGCTGCTTCCTTGCGGATTGTCTATGCCCGTCAAGCAGCCTTGGAGACTTCCATCAGCAGACGTTCCGCCTTGGCATCCTCGATGCGGTTTACCATCCGGCTGCTTTCGTGATTGTCGCGGATGGTCTTGGTCAGGGTGACGCAGGTCTGGATCAGCATCACAACACCCATGGTGAGATAGCCCTTCATCCAGAAATCGATCGGCAGGAAGAAGATGCCGATGGCGACGAGAAAGGCGGAGGCTGCGAAGGACACGTAAGTGAAGGTCACCCAGGCGCCGCTGTGGGGCTGGCCATTCTGGTTCATGATGGTCTCCTGTTGGTTCGAATGACGATGGGTTCGGGATCAGACAGTCGGCGTGCGCTTGGACTTCAACCGCGCCAGCACATCGTCCGCGGTCGTCTTGAGCCGGGGGCCAAAACCCTGCTCGGCGAGTTTTTCGGCAGTGGCGCGCGGGCCGGTGGCCGCGTCGAGCTCGACCAACGCGTCGTCAGCGGCCTGGGCTTCCATCTGCCGCTCACGAAGACGCCTCAAAGTGCTCTCCGCCTCCGGCAGCGTGGATTCGTAGGGGCGTGCCGCCTCGATGCCGCTGCGGCGAAGCGAGCGCACCGCTTCCGAGGCACGGGCGACGCGGCGGCCGCGATCGAGCTCGGTGATGCGGGCTTGCGCGCTTGCGACGTGCCGCTTCAACCGGGCGATCTCGGTTGCGAACAAGGCGCGTGCCGTCAGCGCGGCATCGCGATCGGCCTCCAGGCCCGCGATGGCTTCAGCGGCATCGTTGGCGAGATCTTCACGGCCGCCATCGAGCGCCGCGACCGCCCGCGTCTCGAGATCGGCGATGCGGGCGACGGTCGCCTCGAGCTTGCGACCTTCTTGCTGGTCCTGCGCGATCGCCAGCGCCAGGGTCCGTTTGCCACGCTCGAGGGCGGCTGCCGCGTCGCGCATCTGTTGATCGAGGATCAGAAGGGCCGTCCGGTCTTCCAGCTCCTCGCCGGCGGCGGCCACGCTGCCGCGGAAAAGTGTCACTAAGGTCTTGAACATTGTTGGCTCCCTGTTATGAGCGTTGCTCACGGTTGGTTTGTAGCAAGAAACTTGAACTTCGTTCAAGAAGTGTTTGAGCAGCGCTCAGAAATTTGATTGCAAATGGCTAAGGCATTGAAACGCAGAGAGAAACTTCGATCCGATCTGATCCTGGCCGCGGAACGAATGATCGCCGAGAGGGGATTGGCGGGCTTGAAAACCCGCGATCTCGCCCGCGAGATCGGCTGCGCCAACGGCGCGGTCTACAATCTCGTCGCCGATGTGGACGAGCTGATCCTGCGAGTCGGCTCGCGCACGTTGCACCGGCTCGACGAGGCCCTGAGCGCGGCGGAAAGCGTGGGCGAGCCGTCGCCGCAGGAGAGGCTGGTCCGCATCGCCCTCGCCTATTGCGATTTCGCCGCGGAAAATCTCGAACTGTGGCGCGCTCTGTTCGAGCACCGCATGGACGCCGACAAGCCCCTCCCTGATTGGTCCATCGACGACCAGATGCAGCTGTTCCGCCACGTCCACGAGCCGCTGGCCGCGCTGTTTCCAAAACGCGGTCGGGAGGAACTCGGCATCACTGCGCGCAGCCTGTTCTCGGCGGTGCATGGCATGGTGGCGCTGGGGCTGGAGCAGAAGCTGGTCGCGGTACCGCTACCGGCGCTCCGGAAGGAAATCGCGGGCTTGGTGCGCGCGATGATCGACGGGCTGATCGCGCGGGCGGCGTAGAGGCCGAGAGCGCACAGCTCAACTGTCGGCGGCGACTGGCTAAAATTTCACCTGTCACATCCCATGCAGCGCGCTTAGCTTCGCGAGGTTCATCTTCTCTATCCGGAGCCTCCCATGCCCCTCCTCATCCGCGGCGGCACCGTCGTTAATCATGATCATTCGCGCCGCGCGGACGTGCTGATCGACGGCGAGACCATCGTCGCGGTCGGGCAATCGCTCGACGCGCCCACCGGCAGCGAGATCATCGATGCCGGCGGCGCCTACGTCATCCCGGGCGGCATCGATCCGCACACCCATCTCGAAATGCCGTTCATGGGCACCGTCACTGCGGACGATTTCGAATCGGGCACCAAGGCGGCGCTGGCCGGTGGCACCACCATGGTGGTGGATTTCTGCCTGCCCGATCCAGGCCAGTCGATGCTCGCGGCCTATCAGGAGTGGCGGCACAAATCCGAGAAGGCGGCCTCCGACTACGGCTTCCACATGGCCGTAACATCCTGGTCGAAGCAGATCCATGACGAGATGGAGACCGTGGTCAAAACCTACGGCATCAACACCTTCAAGCACTTCATGGCCTACAAAGGCGCGCTGATGGTGAACGACGACGAGCTCTACAACTCGTTCGCCCGCTGCGCCCATCTCGGCGCCATGCCGGTGGTGCATGCGGAGAACGGCGACGTCGTCGCCCTGATGCAGGAGGCGCTGATCGCGCGCGGTGTCACCGGGCCCGAGGGACACGCGTATTCACGGCCACCGGAGGTCGAGGGCGAAGCCACCAACCGCGCCATCATGATCGCCGACATGACGGGGACGCCAGTCTACATCGTACACACGAGCTGCCGCGAAGCGCATGAGGCGATCGCGCGGGCACGCGCAGCTGGCAAGCGCGTCTATGGCGAGCCGCTGATCCAGCACTTGCTGCTGGACGCCGGTGAATATCAGAACAAGGATTGGGATCATTCCGCGCAGCGCGTGATGTCGCCGCCGTTCCGCGACAGGTCGCATCAGGATAGTCTTTGGGCCGGTCTCCAAGCCGGCTCGCTGCAAGTGGTCGCGACCGACCACTGCGCCTTCACTACCGAGCAGAAACGATTCGGGCTCGGCGATTTCAGAAAGATCCCGAACGGCACCGGCGGCCTCGAAGATCGTCTTGCGCTGCTGTGGACAGCGGGCGTTGCAACAGGACGGCTGACCAAGGAAGAGTTCGTCGCGGTGACCTCGGCGAACATCGCCCGCATCCTCAACATCTATCCGCGCAAAGGCGCGGTCGCCGTCGGATCGGACGCGGATGTCGTGGTTTGGGACCCCAAGGCGAGCAGGACCATCAGCGCGAAGCGGCAGATGAGCCGGATCGACTACAACGTGTTCGAGGGCTTTTCCTGCACCGGCGGACCGGCGGCGACGCTGTCGCGCGGCCGAATCGTCTGGAAGGATGGCGATCTGCGCGCCGAGGCCGGTGACGGCCATTATGTCGAGCGCCCGGCGTTCTCGCCGGTGCATGTCGCCAATTCCACTTGGAAAGAGCTGACCGCCCCGCGCGCCGTGCGCCGCGGAGCGGTGACGCCGTAGGACTGAGATCCGCACGGGATGCGACGCCGTGAAGCGCGGCCGATGGCATGCGCCTTGCCTCTTTATGGTGCAAATTTCTCAAGAGTGGGGCACCCATGAGCGCATCATCATTCGAACTAAACCGTCGCGGCGTGCTCGGCGGCCTCGGCCTCGCCGGAATGACCGCCCTCGCTCCGCGCTTTGCCACGGCGCAAGGGCGCAGCGAGACGCTGCTGGTGGTGCAGGAACTCGGGCCGAACTCGCTCGACATGCAGGGCGTCGGCTCCAACCAAACCGTGAACGGGCTGTCCTGGAATTGCTACGATCGCCTGCTGAGCTACGCCTCCAAGACGCTCCCCGACGGCACGCTGTCCTATGACCGCGAAACGCTCGCGCCTGAACTCGCCGAGAGCTTCGAGGTTGCGGCCGACGGCATGTCCTGCACTTTCAAATTGCGAAAGGACGCGAAATTCCACGACGGCACGGCGGTCACCGCGAAAGACGTCAAATGGTCGTTCGACCGCGCGGTGAAGGTCGGCGGCTTTCCGACCTTCCAGATGTCGGCGGGATCGCTGGAAAAACCCGAGCAGTTTGTCGTGGTCGACGATCACACCTTCCGCATCGACTATGTGCGCAAGGACAAGATGCTGCTGTTCAACGTCGCGGTGGTCGTGCCCTTCATCATCAACTCGGAGCTTGCGAAAAAGAACGCGACGGCGGAAGACCCCTGGGCGCTGGCGTGGCTCAGGAATAACGAGGCCGGCAGCGGCGCTTACAGGATCGAAAGCTGGAAGCCGGGTAGCGAGACCGTGCTGGCGCGCTTCGACGATTGGAAGAGCGGACCTCTCCCGAAGCTCCGGCGCGTGATCGCGCGCGACGTCCCTTCCGCCGGCACCCGCCGCGCCATGCTGGAGCGGGGTGATGCGGACATTTCCAGCGGCTTTGCACCGCGTGACTTCGAGCAGATCATCAAGGAGGGTAAGGTCAAGGTTTCGGGCGTGCCGATCCCGAACGCGCTCTGGTCCGTCGCGCTCAACACGGCAAAGCCGCCGTTCGACAATGTGAAGCTGCGCCAAGCCGTCGCCTGGGCGATGCCGTATGAGCAGATCCAGAACAGCGCGTTCTTCGGGCGTGCCGTTCCCATGTATGGCGGAGCGGCAGACGTCTCAAAGCCGGTCTGGCCGCAGGCGTTTCCCTACGTCACCGATCTCGACAAGGCCAAAGCGTTGATGAAGGAGGCGGGATTCGAAAGCGGCTTGGAGACAACGTTGTCGCTCGACACCGGCACCGCCACGGTCGGCGAGCCGACCGCGATCCTGATCCAGGAAAGTCTCGCCAAGATCGGCATCAAGGCGGCGATCGAGAAGATCCCCGGCGCGAACTGGCGCACGACGCTGAACAAGAAAGAGCTGCCTCTGGCGCTCAACCGCTTCAGCGGCTGGCTCGATTATCCCGAATACTACTTCTACTGGAATTTCCACGGCAACAATTCGATCTTCAACATCTCCTCCTACCAGAACAAGGAAATGGACGCGCTGATCGACAAGGCACGGTTCACCACGGATGCTGCCGAGTACGACAAGGCCGTGAAGGATTTCATCGCGCTCTGCATGCGCGATGTTCCCGTCGTCCCGCTCAACCAGCCGATCCACGATGTCGCCATGCAGAAGGCCATCACCGGTTACGAGTTCTGGTTTCATCGCGAGCCGGACTACCGTCAGTTCGCGAAGGGCTAGTTTTGGCGGGCGACGCTCACGGGGCGTGAGGCGGCTCGCGCCTGCTCGGACGGGAAACCCCGCGCGAGCCGCGCTTGGCTCGCGCGCAGCATCGCCATATCGAGCTTGCCTTGCCGTGATCCATCCAGGGCGCAAGCGAAAATCCGGTAGAATTGCGCGCCGTCATAGGCGACCAGCAGCAGATCGACGCCCGCGTTGATAGCCTCGACAACGGCCCGGCAGACGTCGTGCTGGTAGATCGCCCCCATCACGAGATCGTCGGTCATGACGACGCCCTGATAGCCCCATTTGTCGCGAATGATCCCCTCGACGACGCGCTTCGAATGCGAGGCGGCGCGATCGGGATCGACGGCCGTGAGCGTGACGTGCCCGACCATGAGCGCGCTGCGCGAATGCGACAGCACCTCGCGGAACGGAAGCCAGTCGGTTGCTTCCAACTCCTTCACCGGCGTGTCGAGATTGGCGCTGAAATGATGCGTGTCGGTGCGAACGCGGCCGATGCCGGGAAAATGCTTGAGCGTGGCACCGACGCCGGATTCTTCCAGCCCACGCACATAAGCGCTCGCGATCGCGCCGACGACGGACGGATCGGTCGCAATCGCGCGCTGACCGATGAGTGTGTGAAAGTCGAGGCGATTGCGCCGGACCGGCGGTTTGAGATCGAGCACTGGTGCAAGATTGAGGTTGACGCCGAACCCGGCGAGTTCACGTCCGTGGATGCGGCCGAACCCTGCCGCTTTGGCCTGCTGGTCATCGGGGGCAAGCCCGGCAAGCGTCGCCAGCGCCGGCAGCTTCGTCAACGGCGGCGCAAGATGCCCGACGATGCCGCCCTCCTGGTCCGCGGCGACGACCAGCGCCGGCAGGCCGGCGGCTCGCCGCTTGTCCTGGAGCGCCGCGATCTCGGCACGCAGCGCCTCCACGGTCCGACCCCGGATGTTGTGCCGGGTGACGTAGATGCCGCCGATCAATCCTTGCTCGGCAAGGCGCGCGATCTCCGGGAAGGAGGAATAACCGACCACGAAGTGAGGTCCGAACTGACGCGCCTCGGCCGCACTGGCGGCAAGAACATCGTGCTTGCGCAGTTCGAATTTCAGGTGCGCCGCCGACATCAGGAGCGGCGGAACGCACCAGACTATGACAAGGAGCCGGCCGGCGATCGTGCGCCAACGCCCGCTACGCAGCAGGATGAGCACAATCACGATGCTTGTGAGGACAAGCGCGATGTTTCCGGCGCCCCGCAGCACGAGCAGATAAGGATCATTCTTGTTCGCGGCCATGAATGCGACGAGAGGCGCGGCGAGCCAGAGCAGGATGAGACCGATGCGATTGAGGAGCTGCATGATTGCGTCACGCCCAAAGTGATGAACGCATCGCACCTATCAAAGCGATTTGCGCCGCGCGAGGACCAAAACCGCGCCTGCACGAAATCTGCAAAAGACTCCTGAAGCCATGAGACGACGATCCCGCCTTCTGCACAAACGACGTTCAGACTTCGTGATGCCACCATTCACGAAAGGTCATCTGGACATGACGAGCCTGGCTTCGACGTCGACGACGGAAATCAAACCGATCAGGCCTTCGGCGCTGTCGGCAAAGCTCGCGTTGGCATTGGTGCTCGCCGCGCTCGCCGACTTTCTGCTCTACGGGCAGCGATTGGGGCTGTCACTGGTGATCATGGCCATCGCGATCGCCTGCGCCTCGCTGCTCGCCAACCACGCGACGCTGGATCATCGGCGTGCTGCGATTGGCGGCGCGATCGTTGCGCTTGGTCTCGTTCCGGCCGCGGAAGAGCTCAACACGCTCTCGTTTCCAATCCTCGTAGCAGCGCTGGTCATCGCCCTCCTGCTCGCGACCAATCCGGAGACGACCGGGCTCGCCGACCGCACCCGCGCGCTGCGAAACTTTGTCCTGATCAATCCCTTCAGGGTCTTCCCCGATGCACTTCAAATCTTCAACATGTCGGCACTCACTCGGAGCATCGCACTCTGGCTTCTGCCTGCAGCGCTGGGCGCGGTCTTCACCGCATTGTTCGCCGCAGCCAATCCGCTGATCGAGCAGTGGGTGTCTCTGCTCAATCCAAAGCTCATCCTCGACTATGTCAGCATCCCGCGCGTGCTGTTCTGGACCATGATGCTGGCGCTGGTCTGGCCGTTCATCCATGTGCGCTGGCGGCGCAGGACGATTGCCACCACGATCGTTGGCGATGGCCCCGTGCCGCCGCCGCTGCCGTCCCAAGCCTCGGCTGAGTTCCTGGGCCCCTCCACCATTCTGCGCTCGCTGATCCTGTTCAATCTGCTGTTCGCGGCACAGTCCATTCTCGACGGCATCTACCTCTGGGGCCATGTCGCGCTGCCGGCCAACATGACTTATGCGGCCTACGCCCATCGCGGCGCCTACCCGCTGATCGCCACCGCGCTGCTTGCCGCCGCCTTTGTGCTGGTCGCGATGCGTCCGGGCGGGCCGGCGGAGAAATCGAAGATCATGCGGCCGCTGGTTTATCTCTGGGTGGGGCAGAACGTTCTTCTCGTCGCCTCCTCCATCCTTCGCCTCGATCTGTACGTCGACATCTACATGCTGACCTATTGGCGCATCGCGGCCTTCATCTGGATGGGGCTGGTGGCGCTCGGACTGATCCTGATCGTCGCCCGCATCGTGCTCGACAGGTCAAACCAATGGCTCGTCGGCGCCAATCTGATCGCGTTAACGATCACGCTGTATGGCTGCTCGCTGGTGAACTTCGATGCGTTCATCGCCGACTATAATCTGAGCCACAGCAACGAAATGTCGGGTAAGGGCTTGAACATCGATGCCAACTACCTCTTCACACTTGGACCGCAGGCGCTGCCTGCCCTCGACAAGGTCATCGCTCATCGGTCGGACGACAACTGCCTTGTGTCGCGGCGCGATCGGCTTGTAGAAGTCCAGCTTCAGGATCTGGCCTGGCGGAGCTGGGGCTTCCGGAATTGGCGACTCCAGCGCAGGCTGGACGCGCTGGCGAAAGCTCGGCCGACGGGCTAACGAGGCAGCGGAGAGATTCTTGGCGCACCGCATTCTCATCGTCGACGACGAGGGTCACATCCGCGAGGTCATCCGCGTTGCCTTGAAGAAAGCCGGCATGGACGTGATCGAGGCGCGCGACGGCAAGGAGGCGCTGAGCCGCTTTGCCGCCGACAAGCCCGACCTGATCGTACTCGACATCGGCATGCCCGAGTTCGACGGCCTCGACGTCTGCCGCGAGGTGCGCAAAGGCTCCGACGTGCCGATCCTGTTCCTGTCGGCGCGCGACGAGGAGATCGACCGCATCCTCGGCCTCGAGATCGGCGGCGACGACTACGTGACGAAGCCTTTCAGTCCGCCCGAGCTGGTGGCGCGGGTCAACGTCATCCTGCGCCGCCTCAGCCCCCGCAATGGCGAGGCCAAGGCCGGGCCGTCAGCACTTGCGCAAGGCGGCCTCCTGGTCGATCCCGAGCAGCATGTCGCGTCCTTCGCCGGCACGCCGCTGAAGCTGACCGCGATCGAATTCGGCATCTTGCGCGCGTTCCTGACCCGGCCGACCTCGGTCTTCAATCGCGAGCAGCTGATGCGGGCCGCCTACCAGCTCAACATCCAGGTCTCCGACCGCACCATCGACAGCCACATTCGCAACATCCGCGCCAAGCTCGCGGCGCTAGCCTGCGACAATGTCATCGAGACCATCCACGGCGTCGGCTTCAAGCTCGGCCGCTGCGAGAAGGACGCATGAGCGCGGCGCCAGACAAATGGCGGCCGTCGCTTACCCTCGTGATCTTCACGGTGCTGGCGACCGTCGGCGTGCTGCCGCTGGTCGGCCTGTTCTTCTTCCGTCTCTACGACAACCAGCTGATCCGCCAGACCCAGGCCGAGCTGATCGCGCAGAGCCGCGTGCTCGCGACGATCTATGCGCAGGAGGTCACGGCGCGGCTCGACAGCGGCCTCACGCTCGGCGCCGAGGTGCCACCGAACGTGCTGCCCGACCCCGGCGACCAGGTCACCCCGATCCGCCCCGCGCTCGATCTCACCGGCAACGACCTGCTGCGGCGGCGACCCGAGGCGCTGGCGGCGGCCCAGCCGGCGCAACCCGCCTATGTCGAGATCGGCGCAAAACTGACGCCGATCATCCGCGAGACCCAGAAGGTGACGCTGGCGGGCTTTCGCATCCTCGATCCCCAAGGCGTGGTGATCGCCGGGCGGCAGGAGGTCGGGCAATCGCTCGCCCATATCGAGGAGGTCGCCGACGCGCTGCACGGCCAATACCGCGCCACCTTGCGCAACCGCGTGCCGGACAAGCCGCCGCCGTCGATCTATTCCTTCAGCCGCGGCCTCGGCGTCCACGTGTTTTCGGCGATGCCTGTCATCGTCAACAACCGCGTCGCGGGGGTGATCTACACGACGCGGACCCCAAGCAACATCTTCGACCATCTCTACCAGGAGCGGGCCAAGTTCGTGCTGGCGGGGCTTGCCGTGATTCTCGGCACCATCGCGATCGGCCTCGTATTCTCGCGCACCATCACGCTGCCGATGCGCGAGCTGATCGATCGCGCCACCAGAATAGGCCGCGGCGACCGCGAGGCGTTCAGGCCGCTCCGACATTACGGCACACGCGAGTTCGCGCAACTCTCGCACAGCTTTCTCGGCATGGCCGAGCAGCTCGCAAGGCGCTCGGACTATATCGCGACCTTCTCGGCCCACCTCACCCACGAACTAAAATCGCCGCTGACCTCGATCAAGGGCGCCGCCGAGCTGTTGCAGGATTCGGTTCAGGGCAAAGCGGGTAGCCTGACGCCCACCGAGCAGGAGACGTTCATCGCCAATATCCTGTCCGACACAAAGCGGCTGGAAGCGATGGCGCAGCGGCTGCGCGAACTCGCGCGTGCCGAAAGCCTGCCGCAAAACGAGCGCACCGAATTGGCGCCCGTGATTGCCGACCTCAGGAGCCGGTTTCCAGCGAGCTCAATCGAGGCCAGCGGCAGCCTTGACCTGATGATCGGCATGTCGGCTGAGAAGGCGCTGATCGTGCTGTCGCACCTCGCGGACAATGCGATGCGGCACAACGCCGGGACAATCAGGCTGGAGGCGATCGACGAGCGCACGACCCTGCGTCTGACCGTGAGCAATGACGGCGATCCGATCTCGGCGCCGAACCGCGACAGGATCTTCGACGCGTTCTTCACCACCCGCCGCGACCAGGGCGGCACCGGGATGGGGCTCGCGATCGCGCGCGCGGTGATGGCGAGCCATGGCGGCTCGATCAGGCTCAAGCCGACCGAGGACGGCGCGGCATTCGAGCTCCAGTTTCCAATGGGCTAGATCGCGAACACCCAGGCGGCGACGATGGTGCCGATGGTGACCAGACCGGCGATGGTCCAGCCGGCGGCGTATTCCAGCTCAGGATGACCGGTCGCCCGCATGATCTCTGCCGGATCGGCGGTATGCTTCTCTGCCATGACAGCCTCGCACGTTACTTTCCGCGTCATATGTAAGTCGCATCAGCCACCATTAGGTTCCATCACGGAAATGCGAGGAATGACGCAGCTTGGTTTGTTCGCCGATCCGCAAGCAGGGCCTGCCGGCCTTCGCTACACCGATGACTTCGTCGAGGCCGCCGCCGAGCAGGCGCTCATCGGCCGCATCGCAGCATTGCCGCTCCAGCGCTTCCAGTTCGGCGCCTTCGAGGGCAACCGCCGGGTGGCATCCTTCGGCTATCGCTATGACTATTCGCTGCAGCGGCTGGCCGAGGCCGAGCCGATCCCGGATTGGGTCCTCCCCATCGCGCGGCGGGTCGAGGCATGGGCGGGCCTCGCCGGCGGCAGCGTCCGGCAAGTACTCTGCACCGAATACGACGCCGGCGTCGGCATCGGCTGGCACCGCGACAAGCCGCACTTCGACAAAATCCTCGGCCTGTCGCTGGGCTCGTCCTGCAAATTCCGCTTCCGCCGCCGCAGCGGCGACAAATGGGAGCGCCACACGCTCGAAGCCCTGCCGCGCTCGCTTTACATGATGGACGGCGAGGCGCGGTCGCAATGGGAGCACAGCATCCCGCCGGTCGAAGCGCGCCGCTATTCCATCACCTTCCGGACGATGAAGCAGGCCTGACCGGCCGACCAAAACAAAAAACGCGAAAACAACCCCATGCACAGTAGAACGGCCGTGTCGGCGCGAGGCTCGGCCCAGCGGCGTAACCGTTTGACACCTCGGGCAAAACAGCCGCACCGCGCAAAGGCGCAAGGCCCGGCGAACTTGCCTTCCAATTCGCGTTTACATGCTAAACTGGTTCCACGCGCCGCCCGGGAGGGAAGCCGCGATAGCAGGTCCAGGGAGGCAAGATGAAGCCCGGTCGATTGATCCTCGCCTGCACCCTCGTTGTCGCTACCGCCTCCGGCGTCGCCGATGCCTCCGACGCGACGCCCGTAAAAGTCTCGGGCTCGACGGCGCTGGCGCTCGCGGGGGTGATCGCGCCGCTGTCGTCGGTCCTGTCCGGCGCCGAGAAGAAGGCAATGGCGATGCTGTTCGCCGCCAACAGCGACATTCCCTACAAGAAGCCGATCGTGGTGACCGCCGATCGAATCGTCTGTCGCGCCGGCAATGTCGACATCACCGTGCGGAACTGCGAGGTCACCTTCGGCAAGAAGACCAGGACGGTGAACGGCTCCACGGCCAGCGAGATCTTCGCCACCGAAGCACTGGCCGGCATTCCGTCCGACGGCGCCGCGGGATCGAATTTCGAGAGCCTGACCAAGCTGAGCTGCACGATCGACCCCAACGCAATCCGCCGGAAGGACGGCAGCGGGGCGGAGTGCACGTTTCAGCCGGGGAATTGAACCACGCGCGGAGGACGAGCCGAGAGAACCGTGGGTGCCGTGAAATCGCCTCATGACCAGCTAACTAATAAGGCGAATTGAAAAGACGGGCCAAACGCGCGAGCCCATATCGGGCACGCAGGGCCAACACCGACATGAAGAATTTTCTCGCATTTTTTCTGATCCTGGGCGTGACGGCAGCCTCCGCACAAGGTCCCCTACCGATGCGGCCGGCCGCGCCGTCCGATCTCGTCCGGGTGGGCCTCACCGACAACGACACCACCGCGGGCGGCACCGCGCGGCTGTGCGAGCAGGTCACCTTCTCGCGCGGCCTGCGCTACGGCGAGAGCGAAGCCAATGTGCTCGATGTCGCCACCGCCACGACCAAGGCGGATACGCCGCGGCCGGTGCTGCTGTTCGTGACCGGCGACACCTTCACCGGCGACCGCGCCGCGCCGGAGTTGTCGCGTCAGATCCAGGACCAGGCCATGTGCTTTGCCGCCCGCAACGACATGATCGGCGTGCGCGTCAACTATCGGCTGGCGCCCTCGGCGACGTGGCCGGCGGGTGCGACCGACGTGGCGGCGGCGCTGTCCTGGGTCCACGGCAATATCGACCTGTTCAACGGCGATGCCCGCGAGATCGTCGCGGTCGGCTACGGCGCCGGCGCCTTCCATGTCGCCACCCTGCTGGCCCATCCCGAACTCCAGACCGACCGCGCCGATGTCGCGGCGGTCGTGCTGGTGTCCGGGGTCTACCGCGCCGGCAAGGACGCGAGCGACAGCGAGAAGGCCTATCTCGGCAGCGACGCCAGTCAATACAACAAGCGCTCGGTCTTCCCTGGCATCCTCAATGTCGATGTCCCGATCGTGCTGGCCTGGGCCGGGGATGATTCCGCCGGCATCACGGCTCAGGGCGAGACCCTGAAGAAGACGCTCTGCGGCGCCGGCCATTGTCCGCGTAGCGCACTGCTGCGCAGCCGCGACGGCATCGCGAGCGCCTTCGGCCTCGACGGCTCCGGCGACAGCCTCGCCGAGCCGACCCTGCTGCTGGTGCATCAGCTCGAGGCGCGGGGGCTGCCGTAGGGGTTTGCCAGCGATACGCTAACGACACACACCATTTGCTGGGCTACCCCTCTCCCCCGCCCTCCCCCACAAGGGGGGAGGGAGCGCAGTGGAGCGCGTGGCTTCTTTGTGCGCTCGTCGTTATGAAGCCAATGAGTCAGAGTGCCCTCGCCACAAGTAAGGTGCGTTCCCTCCCCCCTTGTGGGGGAGGGTTAGGGAGAGGGGTGCCACACGGGGACTCTCTCGATTGTCGGCGCGTCAGCACGCCTGCCGCTTTCGTTCGGAATTAGCAGGCGCGGCTCTGAAGCCCGCCAACCAGCCACAGCTTTGACAAACGCTTGACGTAGATCAACTCGTCTTGCTGCGGAGTGAGCCGACCTCGTTGGGGGCCAACGACAAGGTGTCGAGCATGCGCGTCACCGGCAGGATGCTGTTCATCTCGATGATCGCCTTGGCCTCGCTCGGGGCGATGTCGCAGGAGCGCGCTGATCAACCCACCGCCGACAACGAAATCCGCATCGGCAATGTCATGCCGTATTCGGGACCGCTCTCGGAGTTCGGCGCTATCGGCCAGGCGGAAGCTGCCTATTTCGACATGGTCAACGCGCGCGGCGGCATCAACGGCCGCAAGATCCGCTTTATCACCCGCGATGACAATTCTGATCCGAACAGCGCGCTGGAGCTGACGCGCAATCTCGTCGAGAAAGACGACGTGCATTTGATGTTCGGCTCGTTCGGCACGCCGGGCAATATCGCCGCGCGCTGGTATCTGAACGAGAAGAAGATTCCGCAGCTGTTCGTCGCCTCCGGCGACGAGGAGCTGAGCCGGGCCCAGGCGTTTCCCTGGACCATGGGCTGGCAGCCGTCGTTCCGGTCGGAGGGACGCATCTACGCCAACTATCTCCAGGCCTATTATCCCAGGAAGAAGATCGTGGTGCTCTGGCAGAACGACCAGTTCGGGCGTGCGCTTCTCAAGGGCATGGAGGAAGGTCTCGGCGATCTGAACCGTCTCGTTCTCGTCGACATCGCCTTCGACATCAATGACGAGCATCTCGACGGACACGTCTCGATCCTCAAGCGGGCCGGCGCCGATATTTTCGTCTTTCTCGGCGTGCCGTCGACGGCGTCGAAGGTGATCAAGCTGGCGGCGTCACTGAAATGGCGCCCGGTCTTTATCGTCAACGACGCCTCGGCATCGATCGCCAACGCGATGGCGCCCGCGGGCCTGGAAAATTCCTCCGGCGTGATCTCGGCGGCTTTCCTGAAGGACCCGAGCGATCCCGCGTGGAAAGACGATCCCGCCATGAAGGACTGGTTCGCCTTCATGGACAAATACCATCACGACGAAAGCACCAACAGCAGCGCGGCGCTTTATGGCTATGCCGCAGCCGAGGCGCTGACGCAGGTGCTGAAGCAGTGTGGCGACGACCTGTCGCGCCAGAACATCATGCGTCAGGCGGCATCGCTGAAGAATTATCAGCCCTCGGTCGCCCTGCCCAACATCAGGATGAACACCTCGCCGAACAGCTACCTGCCGATCAGGCAGATGCGGCTGGTTCAGTTCGACGGCCGCTCCTGGCAACCGTTCGGCGAGGTGATCGAGACGGCGTTTACGGAAGGCGCGGCGCGGTGAGGTGACTCGGGCAGGGCAGTTGCCCGCTTGAGGGAGCGTCGGCGTTTATCGCACCGAAGGGAGAGGTGCGCTCCCTCCCCCGCTTGCGGGGGAGGGTTGGGGAGAGGGTGCATCCGCAACCGAGAACCCCCAAGAGGAGAAAGCCCTCACCCGGCGCGCGGGACGATGCTTCGCATCGCCCGGACGCGCCGACCTCTCCCGCAAGCGAGGGCTTTGCGTAAATCGCGAATCTGCGATTCTCTAAGAGACATCTGAAGAGGATCTGGGGATGGCATATCGGCAGGTGG
>NZ_JBEPQF010000020.1:0-150955 GCF_040547695.1 Bradyrhizobium sp. JR4.3
AACCGCCTAAACCCCCCCCCCTTTGTTGTGGTGGGGGCGCCTCTTTATGCGCCGCCTCATCTCGTGCCGGGCTTCCCCCAACTTGCCCGGCGGGGCCCCCCCCCCCCCCCCCCCCCCGTCATCAGATCAATTCTTGCGAGGCCGATTCAGCGCACGGTGACCGGTGCGGGCAGCGGCGGCACCACTGTCGGCTGGGTGCCTCCGACCGGGCCGGCCTGCGCGGCCATCGGAGCGGGGCCGGCAGCGCCGGGCACGGGCGCGGCGGATGCGGTCGCAGTTCCCGGCGGCGGACCACCCGGCATCACGACCACGCGGGTGCCGACCTTGACGCGATCGAACAGGTCGGAGACGTCCTCGTTCAGCATGCCGATGCAGCCGGAGGACACGAACTTGCCGATGGTCGAGGGCTGGTTGGTGCCGTGGATGCGGTAGACGGTCGAGCCGAGATACATCGCGCGGGCGCCGAGCGGATTGCCGGGACCGCCGGCCATGAAGCGCGGCAGATAGGGCTGTCGCTCGATCATCTCGGTCGGCGGATGCCAATCCGGCCACTCGGCTTTGCGGGTGATCTTCTGCACGCCCGTCCAGGTGAAGCCGTCGCGGCCGACGCGGACGCCGTAGCGGATCGCACGACCGTTGCCGAGCACGTAATAGAGGTAGGTATTCGGGGTATCGACGATGAGCGTTCCGGCCGGCTCCTTGGTCGCCAGCGAGACCTCCTGGCGGCGCAGGTTCTGCGGCAGCTGCGCCGGAGCGGCGTCAGGCTGCTCCTCGGGCGGCAGCGAGGCGATCGCCATCGGCCGACCGTCGGCACCCACGGGCGGCTGACCGGCCTGGACCGTTCCGGTCGCGCCGGGACCACCGACCGCCTCGGGCGGACGCGGGCCGTCACTGCCGGGCGCCTGTGCCGGACGATCGGCGTAGATCACCGCGGGCGGGCCGGCAGGGCGGCCATAGCGCGGATCGTCGGGCGACGTCACGGGACCCTGCGGCGGCGCAGCCGAGTAGACGGGGGCACCTGCGGGACGGCCATAACGGGGATCATCCGGCGACATCACCGGACCCTGGGGCGGCGCGGCGGAATACACCGGGGGAGCGCCGGGCGGACGGCCGTAGCGCGGATCCGGGCCGGGCGGCGGCAGCGCTGCCTGCGGCATCGAATCGTCTTCATCGTCCATAGCGTCGAAATTCGGCGCGCGGTCGCCGGGCCGATATTCGGCCGGCGCGCCATAGCTCGGCGCCTGCTGGACCGGATAGCTCTGGGCCTGCGCGAGCGAGGTTCCCGCCGCAGCGACTGTTGCGGCAGCGCATATCGTCAGAAAATGTTTGATCATCATCGCTCTTGTATAGTCCCCGGGCCCCGTCCGGACCGTTAACGGCCAGATGACGGAAGATAGCGGCACATTCAAGACATTACAGGCGGATTTGTGCCCGATTTGCCGATTTGTGATCCGCAAGACTACCGTTGCCTCCTTGCATCACGGGACGAAAATCAGCCCACGCCCGAGATTGCTGGACTAGCCGGCTCTGTTTTTTACGGAACGGCGCGGAATCGTTGCGGTATGTTCGAATCAGCCTGATTCGCCGCCGCTTTGAGCTTCGATCCCCCGCGTGGCGAACGCGGCAAGCAGTACCGTCACCGCGTTCAGATGGCTCATGGGCCCTGGCCACTTCGCCGCCGGGGCGGAAATTCGCAATCCCTCGATGCTTCCCGGCTTTCGCTTTCTGTTTGCCGCGATCCTGCTGTCAGCCTCCATCCTGGTATTCGGCCTGGGCGCCGCCGCGCTGCTGCGGGCGAGCCATGAGCAGTATGTCAGCAACCCCTCCTGGCGGAATGGTCCGCAGGAGCAGGTGTTTGCACAAGCTCCCGAGCCGGCCCAGCCGGTGCTCGCGGTCCTGCGCGCCGAGCCGGAAGCAGCCACCGATCCGACGCCGTCGCTGCGCGATCAAGTCCCGACCATCGCGCTGCCGATGAGCGAGCCCGAGCCGGTCGTCGTGGTGACAACCGAGACCGAATTTCAGCCGCAGGTCGTTGCACCTCCGGCTGACGTCCCGGCCGAACCGGCCAATGCCGAGACCAAGGCCGAGACGACGACGGACGCCACGGCGCCGGCTTCAAGCAACACGCTTACTCCGGCCGACGCCAGCGCACCCATCGCCGAGGCCAAGCCGGTTTCGATCGCTCTCACGAGCAAGCCAACACCTGCCGCCCCCAGCGGAGCCTCGGCTTCGTCCACGTTCGACATGGCGAGCGCGAAGTTCGCCGCATTGAATGACCTGGCGACCACGGCCTGGAAGGATCCGCCGGCGAAGGCCAAAGCCGACGCTAAGGCCGACAGCAGTTCGCCGGAGAGCAAGGCGACCAAGCCGCGGGCGCACCGGGTGAAGAAGCGCCGCCGCATTGTCCGGCGTCCGCCGCCGCCGGTTCAGCAACTCGACGCGTTCGGGCAGCCGCAACCCACCCTCGCCGCAACGACGACCGCGCGCGCACGTCAGTAGGGTTACGCCGGCCCCGTTGCGATTGGCGGTCCCTTTTCCTGGCCCCATTCTGACCATGAGCCGTCGTAGAGCGCGGTGTCGGTGATGCCGAGGCGATAAAGCGCCAGCGTCAGCACGCCGGCAGAGACCCCGGAGCCGCAGCTCGTCACAATCGGCGCATCGAGCTTGACGCCGGCGTTCGTGAAGGCGGCGCGGAGATCATCGAGCGGCTTCATCGTGCCGGTCGCGGCGTCGAACAGCAGGTTATAGGGCACGTTGCGAGCGCCCGGGATATGGCCGGAACGAATGCCCGCGCGCGGCTCGGGCGCCCGGCCCTCGAACCGGTCGGCGGCGCGCGCGTCGATCACCTGCTCGACACGGCTTTCGACGTTGGCGATCAATTGCTGCATGCTACGCACGCGCTTGGAATCGTAGCTCGCCTTGAACGTCGCGGGCTTCGGCTTCGCCTCGCCACTTTCGACCGGACGCCCCTCGGCGCGCCACTTCTTCAGGCCGCCATTGAGAATGCGCACATTGCCGTGGCCGAAGGCCAGGAACATCCACCACGCGCGGGGAGCAGCGACCCAGCCGCCGGCATCGTAGAGCACGACAGTATCGGCATTGGAGATGCCGAGTTGGCCGACGTCGCGGCCGAACTGCTCGGCGCTCGGATACATGTGCGGCAGCGGGTTGGAATGGTCCGAGACCGCATCGACGTCGAAGAACACCGCGCCCGGCAGATGCGCGGCGAGGTAATCGTCCTTCGGCAGCGGCAGAACGCCCGGCAGCTTGAAGCTGGCGTCGAGCACCTTGACGTTGGCATCGTTGATGTGGGCGGCGAGCCATTCGGTGGAGACGAGGGGATCGGTGGGGGTGGTCATTGGCTTTTCCTTGCAGTCATTACGGTGCGCGCGCAGCGCGAGAGAGTTTGATACGGCGCGCGGCAAATTCCGCTGTCATCGCCCGGCCAGTGCGCAATTGCGCACTAGGAACGGGCGATCCAGTACGCCGAGACGATTGTGCTTCAATCGATAGGCCGCGGCGTGCTGGATTCCCCGCCTTCGGGGAATGACGCCGAAAATTGGAGCGGCAGCGCAGGACCCTCACCCCTTCTTCTTCGGCTCCCATTGCTCCACCGGCCCGCCGGCGTCGCGCCAGGCGGCGTAGCCGCCGGCGATGTGGGCGACGGGCTTGAGGCCCATGTCCTGCGCGGTCTTGGCGGCGAGCGCGGAGCGCAGGCCGCCGGCGCAATGGAAGACGAACTTCTTGTCCTCCTGGAACACCGGCTTGGCATAAGGGCTCTGCGGATCGATCCAGAATTCGAGCATGCCACGGGTGCAGGCGAACGCGCCGGGGATGCGGCCGTCGCGTTCGATCTCGCGGGGATCGCGGATATCGACGATAACGACGTCGCCGTTCTTCGAGATCTCGATGGCGTCCTTGGCGGTGAGCGTCTCGATCTCGGCATTGGCCTCGTCGATCAGCGCCTTGATGCCGCGGGTGATGGTCTGGGGCATGTGGCTCTCCCTCTTGTTCTGTCGCCGATCCCAGGCGATCTGCCGGAGGCGGTGGTCACCTCTCCCGCTTGCGGGAGAGGTCGCGGAGCGAAGCGACGCGGGTGAGGGCTCTCTCCTCTAGGGGAGCGTCGCCCGTGGAGAGACCCTCTTCCCGACCCTCCCCCGCAAGCGGGGGAGGGAGCGCGATCCCATCGCCGATGGAGCGCCTCGTCATCAGCTAGTGCGTCAATTCCTTCATCGCACCCTCGAGCCCCTCGATCGTGATCGGATACATGCGGTTGGCGAAGATGCGTTTGATGATGGTGGTGGATTCCGAATAGTCCCAATGCTTCTGCTGCACAGGGTTGAGCCACACCGCATGCGGATAGGTGCGGATGATGCGGTCGAGCCAGACCGAGCCGGGCTCCTCGTTGACGTGCTCGACCGAGCCGCCGGGTACCATGATCTCGTAAGGCGACATCGAGGCGTCACCGACGAACACGATCTTGTAGTCGTGCGGGTATTTGTGCAGCACGTCCCAGGTCGGGGTGCGGTCGGTGAAGCGGCGCTTGTTCTGCTTCCACACGCCTTCATAGAGGCAGTTGTGGAAGTAGAAATATTCCATGTGCTTGAACTCGCTCTTCGCCGCCGAGAACAACTCCTCCACCTGCTCGATATGCGCGTCCATCGAGCCGCCGATGTCGAAGAACACCAGCAGCTTCACCGCGTTGCGGCGCTCGGGCCGCATGTGCACGTCGAGATAGCCGTGATTGGCGGTTTCGCGGATGGTGGTGTCGAGGTCGAGTTCATCAGGCGCGCCGGTGCGCGCGAATTTGCGCAGGCGCCGCAGCGCCACCTTGATGTTGCGGATGCCGAGCTCGACATTGCCGTCGAGGTCTTTGAACTCGCGCTTGTCCCACACCTTCACGGCGCGGTTGTTGCGGTTCTTGTGCTGGCCGATGCGTATGCCTTCGGGATTGTAGCCATGGGCGCCGAACGGCGAGGTGCCCGCCGTGCCGATCCATTTCGAGCCGCCCTGATGGCGGCCCTTCTGCTCCTCGAGGCGCTTCTTCAGGGTCTCCATGAGCTTGTCCCAGCCCATGGCCTCGATCTGCTTCTTCTCGTCGTCGGTCAGGTATTTCTCGGCGAGCTTCTTCAGCCATTCCTCGGGGATCTCGGCCCCCTCCATGGCGTCGAGCAGGCTTTCCAGTCCCTTGAACACGGTGCCGAAGACGCGATCGAACTTGTCGAGGTTGCGCTCGTCCTTCACCAGCGAGGTGCGCGACAGATAATAGAAATTCTCGACCGAATAGTCCGACAGATCAGCATCGAGCGCCTCCATCAGCGTGAGGTATTCGCGCAGCGTCACGGGGACCTGCGCATCGCGCAGAGAAGTGAAGAATTGCAGGAACATGGGTGACAGATTGCCCGTCGGGGGGCGAACGTCAAGGGGCGGAGGCCACTGCTCTGCGCTGGACCGGGAGGCTTTTTGCTCTAGAATTGGCGGTCTCACGGGGTTGTTTTGGGGACGTTTGCAATGGGAATTCTCGCAGCGCTCATCATTGGCGCGATCGCAGGCTGGCTTGCCGGCAAGATTGTCCACGGGGCGGGATTTGGGCTGATCGGCAACATCGTCGTCGGCATCATCGGTGCACTCGTGGCCGGCTGGATTCTGCCTCAGCTGCACATCCAGCTCGCAACGGGCACGGTCGGAGCCATCGTGGATGCCACGATCGGCGCGGTGATTGTGCTCGTCATCCTTTCGCTGATAAAACGGGTCTGAAAGCCTGACCGAACCAGGAACGGCCGCCACGCGCGGCCGTTCCCATGTCGCGACCGGGGCAATGCCGGGACGACGACCAACAAGGACGCGCGATGAAATTTACCGGCACCAAGGACTATGTTGCGACCGACGATCTCAAGGTCGCGGTCAATGCCTCGATCGTGCTGGAGCGCCCGCTGCTCATCAAGGGCGAGCCCGGCACCGGCAAGACGGTGCTGGCGGAGGAAGTGGCGAAGGCGCTGAACGCCCCGCTTCTGACCTGGCACATCAAGTCCACCACCAAGGCACAGCAAGGCCTCTACGAATACGACGCGGTGTCGCGCCTGCGCGACAGCCAACTCGGCGATGCGCGCGTGTCCGACATCAAGAACTACATCAAGCGCGGCAAGCTGTGGGATGCCTTCACCGCCGAGCAGCGCCCGGTGCTGCTGATCGACGAGATCGACAAGGCCGATATCGAATTCCCGAACGATCTCTTGCTCGAGCTCGACCGCATGGAATTCCATGTCTACGAGACCGGCGAGACGATCAAGGCCAAGCAGCGCCCGATCATGATGATCACCTCCAACAACGAGAAGGAGCTGCCGGACGCGTTCCTGCGCCGCTGCTTCTTCCACTACATCAAGTTCCCCGATGCCGATACCATGACCCGGATCGTCGATGTCCACTTCCCCGGCATCAAGAAGCGGCTGGTCGAGGAAGCCCTGCGCATCTTCTTCGAGGTCCGCGAAGTGCCCGGGTTGAAGAAGAAGCCGTCGACCTCGGAGCTGCTCGACTGGCTCAAGCTGCTGCTCAACGAAGACATGAGCGTCGAGCAGTTGCGCGAACGCGATCCGCGCAAGCTGATCCCGCCGCTGCACGGTGCGCTGCTCAAGAACGAGCAGGACGTGCATCTGTTCGAGCGGCTGGCGTTTCTGAGCCGACGGGAAGTGTAGACAACGGCTCTGCACGCTCGCAATCGCAAGGCGAACGCGCGACGAGCGAATCTGCCTGGACCGGGGGCCCGATCACAGCAGGACAATTCCGTAGTCCTGGCGATCGCTGCTGTTTCGCAACGGGCCAGAAATCCGTCGCGGGCATATGCCGCAAGCCTTCGCGTTGCCGAATTCGTCACCCGGAGCTCAAGCTCGGACGTCCGGGCTGCGACGAGCACTGGTGTTGCGTTGCCTGGCTTTCCGGCGATCACCAGCTTTTCCACAACGCTCTCGACATTGCGCGATACGCGCGCGAGCTTCCTTGGCGCCGGACCACTCATCGGTGTCGAAGGCCCGTTCCCATTTGCCGGCAAATGGTCGTTCGATATGCCGGCGACGCCGCCCTGCTCCTCGGCCGGCAACGGTCGGCGACCAGTTCGTCGAACCTGTTCTCGGTAACGCCGTCGGTCCTTTCTCTCCTCGTTCCAATCGCGAATACGCTCAACACGGGCAACGATCGGCACGGCCCCCGCGTCACGCTCGCGGGAGGTCCGAGGCCAGGTAGGCCACCCGGCCATCCGCAGACCGGTACGCGAACGGGATCTCTGGGCGATTTCGAGCCGCCCTCGCGCAACCGGATGCTCGGCGGTGACCTGCCCTTCGCCAAATCCACTGGTTGCGCACCGGGAGCCACGCTAGAATTCCCCCATGACAGTGACCGACATTGCGAGCCGAACCTATAATCACAGCTGGCGGCTGGATCCCATCATCCGCAGCCTGCTTGATACCGACTTCTACAAACTATTGATGTTGCAAATGATTCGGGAATCTTACCCGCATCAGCAGGTGACATTCTCGGTCATCAACCGATCGCGCCATGTGCGGCTCGCCGAAATCATCGACGAGGGCGAGCTGCGCGCCCAGCTCGACCACGCCCGCACCATCCGCTTCACCAAGAAAGAGCTGATCTGGCTTGCCGGTAACACTTTCTACGGCAAGACCCACATGTTCTCGGCGGACTTCATCCGCTGGCTCGCCGAATTCCGGCTGCCCGAATACGAGCTGCGCAAGGTCGAAGGCCAGTACGAGCTGCACTTCCACGGGCCGTGGAGCCATACCACGATGTGGGAGATTCCTGCGCTCGCCATTCTCAACGAATTGCGCTCGCGCGCAGCGATGAAGGGCCGCGGCCGCTTCGAGCTCGACGTGCTCTATGCCCGCGCCAAGGCCAAGCTTTGGACCAAGGTGGAGCGGCTGCGCAAACTGGATGGCTTGCGGCTCTCCGATTTCGGCACCCGTCGCCGCCATGGCTTCCTTTGGCAGCGCTGGTGCGTGGAGGCCGTGAAGGAAGGCCTGGGCCCGTCCTTCATCGGCACCTCCAACGTGCTGCTCGCGATGGACAACGATCTCGAAGCCATCGGTACCAACGCCCATGAACTGCCGATGGTCGCCGCGGCGCTCGCCAAGGACGACGAGGAATTGCGCTGGGCGCCCTATCGCATCCTCGACCAGTGGCGCCAGACCTATGGCGGCAACCTCCTGATCGCGCTGCCCGACGCTTTCGGTACCAAGGCTTTCCTGCGCGATGCGCCGGAATGGGTCGCAGACTGGACCGGCTTCCGCCCTGACAGCGCACCGCCGATCCAGGCCGGTGAGGAGATCATCAAATGGTGGGAGCAGAAGGGCCGCAATCCCAGGGACAAGCTGCTGGTGTTCTCCGACGCGATGGACGTTGGCTCGATCGAGGAGACCTACCACCACTTCAACGGCCGGGTGCGGCTCTCCTTCGGCTGGGGCACCAATCTCACCAATGATTTCGTCGGCTGCACGCCGGACGGCTCGTTCAACCTCGATCCGATCTCGCTGGTCTGCAAGGTGTCGTCGGTCGACGGACATCCGGCCGTCAAGCTTTCTGACAATCCCGAGAAGGCGACCGGCCTGCCTTCGGAGATCGAGCGCTATTTGCGCGTCTTCGGCGACGCCGGTCGCGTGCGCAAGCCGGTGCTGGTCTAGCGCCAGAGCAATCTCTCTCCATCCGGTAAACCACTCAGGGCAAATGCGCGACATCGGCTCGCCGATGCCACGTCGGTTCCGGTTCGACCGCATTTGCGGCGATCTGCAAGCATCCGCTTCACAACGCCTTCACCCTGCGACGCGGTCTCCTGGCATTTTCAAGTCGAGTTAAGCACCTTTCGCGCGTAATCCGCGTTATGAGCGGATCGCTCCGCTGGGGTCGTTGAGCGACTTGGGGAAACGCAACGTGTTTCGCAGAACAGCGCCGTCAACGAAGGGACGCAACTTCCTTCACGTCGTCAAACTCGTCTCGCCTTTCGTCACGGTCGTTCTGCTGCAGGCGGCGATCGCCGGATTCAGCCTGGAGGTTATGTCCTCGGTCCGCGCCTATGTCGCGGGCGAAGCGCTATGGTCGCGCTCGCAGAAGAACGCCGTCTATTTCCTCAATCTCTATCTGCATTCGGGCGACGCCAGCCAGTTTGCGCAATATCAGACCTCGCTGGCCGTTCCCATCGGCGACGAGTTCGCGCGCTGGGCGCTCGAGCGCGATCCGGTCGACGTCGAGGCCGCCCGCATCGGCTTCCTGCAAGGCGGCAACCATCCCGATGACGTGCCGGGACTGATTTGGCTGTTTCGCTACTTCAAACAGGTCAGCTTTCTCAAGGAAGCGATCCGCGAGTGGGCCGCCACCGACCCCATGCTGCTGGAGCTGAGCGTGTTCGGCGAGGTCATCCGGTCAGAGTCGAAGAACGGGCCGGTTCAGGACGGCAACCGCCTGCAATTGTTGTCGTCGCGGCTGTCGGAGCTCAACACTCAGTTCACGGTGCACGCCAACCGGTTCTCCACCGTCCTCGGCGAAGGCTCGCGCGCCATCAAGATGACGCTGACTGGCGTCAATATCGTCACAGCCGTGACGCTGATCCTGCTCCTGATCTGGCACACGCGGCGATTGGTGCTGCAACGACAGGCTTTCGAGGATGCCCTGCATGCCGAGAAGGAGCGCCTGGCCTGGCAGGCGTCGCACGACTGGCTGACCGGCTTGTCCAACCGTCGCGCCTTCGAGGCGCGCCTGCAAAGCGAGCTGGACGACACCGCGGCGGGTTCGCTGGGCCTGATCCTGCTCGATCTCGACCAGTTCAAGGACGTCAACGACAGTTGCGGTCACCTCGCCGGCGACCGTCTGCTCCGCCAGATTTCGCGCCTCCTGCTACAGGAGCGGCGGCCGCATGATTTGGTGGCCCGGCTCGGCGGTGACGAATTCGGCTTAATCCTTCCCCGATGCACGCCGTACGACGCCGTGGATATCGCCGAATGGCTGCGCCGGTCGCTCGAGCTATCCGTCTTCGCCTGGGACGATCGTTGCTTTGCAGTGACGGCCAGTATCGGCGTTGCCTGCATCACCGACGGCAACGCCACGCTCGAGGACGCGATGCGGCGCGCGGATGCCGCCTGCTATCGCGCCAAGGAGAACGGACGCAACCGTGTTCAGGTCGACAACGGGACGACGGACGTCGTCGTCGTCACCTCGCGGCAGCGCAAGGCCGCCAGCGCATAGCAGCGCTCAGCACGTTATCGCATTGGCAGAATCCCGAGCCCCGCGAGATGCGCATCCAGAAATTGTTCGACCTGCTGGCGCAGCATCTGCGGCGGTACGGCCACCATGCGCTCTTCGAGGCCGAGCGAGATGATCCCGTGCACGGCGGAAAACAGTGTGCGTGACAGCAGCGCGATCTGCACGTCGTCTGCCTTCGGAAGCAGCCGCACCAGGGGCGCATGCATCAGCGCGAAGGCCTCCATCACCATCTGAAGGATGTCATCGGGGTAAGGGCGGTCGTCCTCCATCCGATGTTCGAACAGCGAGCGCAGCAGATTGGCGTGCTCCGCGAAGAATTCGAGGTAGGTCGCAGCCAGCCCATGGAGCTGGCGAACCGGATCCTCGGCTGGAACTTGGCCCAGCCGCACCGTTAGGGCATTAACGGTCTCCCGATTCACGGTCAGGATTACGCCGTCGAAGTCGCCGAACTCGTTATAGACACTTCCAACCGAGCAGCCGGCGGCGTCAGCGACGTCCCGGACTTTCAACGATTTCAGCCCTTTAGTGGCAATAATGCTGCGAGCGATCTCCACGATCTGCTGCCGCCGTCGAGATTTTTTTCGGTCTCGCAACGATTCGTCTTGAACATTGTTCATTTTCAGGCTACTCATCTGAACAATGTTCAAGTTAGCCCGGAGACCTTCAAAATGCAAACCCTCGCTGTTGATATCGCCTCCACCTTCGTCGATGACGCCACAGCTCTCGTGACCGGATTTGGCCGCGCCCTCCTGCGGCTCGCAATGGGGCCGATCGATCGCATCGCAAATGCCTGCGACATTGCCGGCGTCCTGACCGAGCGCCGCGCGACCTTCCGGATGTGGCGGGCCAACCGCCGCGTTCGTCGTGAGGGCCGCCGCTTTAACCTGCTCGGCCGCCTCTCGCCCTTTCGCCGCCTCGCCCATCTCACCTGAGGCGCGCACGCCTCCTTGCCGGAGCGTGATAGAGCCGCGACCAACCATTTGCGAACCAAATGTCGCCACGCGGAGACCAACAGGATCGGAAGGCAAAGGCGTAGAGCAGGCCGGGGACGATCGTCGTCAACCCGCAAATGCCCGTCGCATCTCCTCCGGTCCCGACGCCCATCGGACAATGAAACAACCTCAGACAGCGTTTCCAAAACAGGACTAGTCATGATCAGGGATTTGATGTCGTCACGCCGCTTCGCGCCGCTGTTCTGGGCGCAATTCTTCTCGGCGCTGAACGACAACGTGCTCAAGAACGCACTCGTCATCATCCTGCTTTACAGTGCCGCGACCGGCCACGGAGATGCGCTGGTGACGGTCGCGGGCGCCGTCTTCATCTTCCCCTACTTCATCCTGTCCGGGCTCGGCGGCCAGCTCGCCGACAAATATGTCAAATCCGTCGTCGCAAGGCGGCTCAAATTCGCCGAGATCTTTGCCGCGGGCTTTGCCGCGGCCGGTTTCTTCCTGCACTCGGTGCCGCTGCTGTTCGCAGCGCTCGCACTGTTCGGCGTCATCGCCGCGCTGTTCGGTCCCGTGAAATATTCGATGCTGCCGGACCAGCTCGAGCTCGGCGAGCTCGCGACCGGCAACGCGCTGGTCGAAGGCGCGACCTTCATGGCCATCCTGCTCGGCACCGTTGCCGGCGGCCAGTTCGTGGCCGGCTCCGCGCATATGGGCTGGGTCGCATCGGCCGTGGTCGTGCTGGCCCTGCTGTCCTGGGCCTTCGCCTCCCGCATTCCCGCGACGACGCCGTCCGCACCCGATCTGCCGGTCAACGCCAATCCCTGGACCTCGACGCTCGGCCTGTTGAAGACCTTGCACGCCGACCATCGGCTGTGGGACGGCACCGTGATCGTCTCCTGGTTCTGGCTGGTGGGCGCCATCGTGCTCTCGCTGCTGCCGGCGCTGGTCAAGGAGGTCATCGGTGGCACCGAGGGCGTGGTGACGTTGTGTCTCGCGATCTTCGCAATCGGCATTGCCATCGGCTCGCTGTTCGCCGCGAATCTGAGCCATGTTCGCCCGAACCTCGCGCTGGTGCCGATCGGCGCCATCATGATGGGGTTTGCCGGCCTCGACCTCGCCTGGGCGATCGGCGTGACCGCCAAGGGCCAGGACATCACCGCCGCCGACTTCGCGACCTCGTTCGCGGGCCTGCGCATGCTGGTCGATTTCGTCGCCTTCGCATTCGGCGGCGGGCTGTTCGTCGTGCCTTCCTTCGCCGCCGTCCAGGCCTGGTCCGCCCCCTCCGAGCGCGCCCGCATCATCGCCGCCGGAAACGTGCTGCAGGCCGCCTTCATGGTAGCCGGCTCGCTGTTCGTCGCGCTGTTGCAGGCCGGCGGATTGCACATCGGCTGGATTTTCTTCGGCCTCGGCGTCGCCAGCTTCGGCGCAGTCTGGTTCGTGCTGACGAAGTGGGGCAAGGAAGGCGTTCGCGACTTTGGCGGGCTGCTGTTCCGCGCGCTGTTCCGCACCGAGGTCCGCGGGCTGGAGAACCTGCCGCCTGCTGGCACGCGCATGCTGATCGCGCCCAACCATGTCAGCCTGATCGACGGCCCGCTGCTGCACGCCGTGCTGCCGATCGACGCGAGCTTCGCGGTTGATACCGGCATCGCCAAGGCCTGGTGGGCCAAGCCGTTCCTGCGGGTGGTCAAGCACTACACCATGGACCCCAGCAAGCCGCTGGCCGCGCGCGACCTCATCAAGCTCGTCGCCGCCGGAGAGCCGGTGGTGATCTTCCCGGAAGGACGCATCACCGTCTCCGGCTCGCTGATGAAGGTCTATGACGGCACAGCGATGATCGCGGACAAGGCCGACGCGGTCGTCGTCCCGATCCGCATCGAAGGCGCCCAGCGTTCGCATCTCAGCTATCTCAACGGCAGCCAGATCAAGCGCACGTGGTTTCCGCGGGTGACCGTCACCATCCTGCCGCCGGTCAAGCTGCCGGTCGATCCGTCGCTCAAGGGCAAAGCGCGCCGCAATGCCGCGGGCGCAGCACTTCAGGACGTGATGATCGACGCCATGGTGAAGAACGCCATGCTCGATCACACTCTCTTCGAAGCGCTCGGACACGCCTATCGCGACCGCGACACCGGCAAGGTCATCATCGAGGACGCGCTCGGCACCAAGCTGACCTATCGCAAGCTGATCCTGGGCGCGCAGGTCTTGAGCCGGAAGCTGGAGAACGGCACCGCTGTCGGTGAGAATGTCGGCGTGCTGCTGCCGAATTCCGCAGGCGTTGCCGTCGTCTTCATGGCGCTGCAAAATATCGGCGGGGTGCCGGCGATGCTGAACTTCTCGGCCGGCCCGGTCAACGTGCTCGCCGCCATGAAAGCCGCACAGGTCAAGACCGTGCTGACGTCGAAAGCTTTCATCGAGAAGGGCAAGCTCGACAAGCTGATGGCGGCAATCTCCGCGGAAGTTCGCGTCGTCTATCTCGAGGATGTCCGCGCCTCGATCGGCGCGGCCGACAAGATCAAGGGCCTGCTCGCCGGCACTGCGCCGCGCGTCGTCCGCCAGGCGAGCGATCCGGCCGTCGTGCTGTTCACGTCGGGCTCGGAAGGCACGCCCAAGGGCGTCGTGCTGTCCCACCGCAATATCCTTGCGAACGCTGCACAGGCACTGGCGCGGGTCGATGCCAACGCCAATGACAAGGTGTTCAACGTGCTGCCGGTGTTCCACTCGTTTGGGCTTACAGGCGGAATGATGATGCCGCTGCTCGCGGGCATTCCGATCTACATGTACCCCTCGCCGCTGCACTATCGGATCGTGCCCGAGCTTATCTACCAGACCGGCGCCACGATCCTGTTCGGCACCGACACGTTCCTCACCGGCTACGCCCGCTCGGCGCATGCCTACGACTTCCGTACGCTGCGCCTGGTGATCGCCGGCGCCGAGGCGGTCAAGGATCGCACCCGGCAGGTCTTCATGGAGCGCTACGGCATCCGCATCCTCGAAGGCTATGGCGTCACCGAGACCGCGCCGGTGCTGGCGATGAACACGCCCATGGCCAATCGTCCCGGCACGGTCGGCCGCCTGTCGCCGCTGATGGAAAGCCGCCTCGACCCCGTCCCCGGCATCGAGGAAGGTGGACGCCTGTCGGTGCGCGGACCGAACGTGATGCTCGGATACTTGCGGGCCGAAAATCCGGGCGTTCTCGAACCGCTCGCCGAGGGTTGGCACGACACCGGCGACATCGTCGCGATCGACCCGGCCGGCTTCATCACCATCAAGGGACGCGCCAAGCGCTTTGCCAAGATCGCCGGCGAAATGGTCTCGCTGTCGGCGGTCGAGAACATCGCGACGACGCTGTGGCCGCAGGCCGCATCGGTCGCGGTGTCGATCCCGGACCCGCGCAAGGGCGAGCGCATCGTGCTGCTGACGACGGAAAAGAACGCCGAGCGTAGCGCCATGCAGGGCCACGCAAAGACGATCGGCGCGTCCGAGCTGACCGTTCCCGCAGCGATCATGGTGGTCGACAAGGTGCCATTGCTCGGCACCGGCAAGACCGACTACGTCACCGCAACGACGATGGCCCGCGAGCAGGCATCCGCGCCGGAGCGCGAGGTGGCGTAAGAGAGATGCACGAGGCGTCTCAATCAAGCGAGGCGCGATGCCCTGGAGTGGTTCTGCTTCACGGCATCGCGCGCACCTCGGCGTCCCTGATCAGACTGGAACGGGCGCTCCGGGCCAGCGGCTTTGCAACGCTCAACATCGACTATGCCAGCCGCCGCAAGACGATCACGGCGCTCGCGGACGATATTCACCTGGAAGTCGCCCGCTTCGCCGAGCGTGAGGCGCCGCTGCATTTCGTCGCGCATTCGATGGGCGGTCTGGTGACGCGCGCCTATATCGCGAAATATCGTCCGGACCGGCTTGCCGGCGTGGTGATGCTGGGCACGCCAAACGGCGGCAGCGAGGTCGCCGATCTCCTGAGCGGATATCGCCTCTACAGCGCATTCTACGGACCCGCCGGACTCGAGCTCACCACCACGTCCACGCCCCGGTCTGACGCCCTGCCCGCGGTGGACTATCCCGTCGGCGTGATCGCGGGAAACCGCTTCATCGATCCCGTCGCCGGCCTCTTGGTTCTGCCGAAGCCAAATGACGGACGGGTCTCAGTGCAAAGCGCGATGGTCGCCGGCATGGCCGACCATATCGTCGTGAAGGCGTCCCATACCGGACTTCCGCGTCACGCCGCCGCCATCGAACAGACCATCGCTTTCCTGCGCGATGGCCGCTTCCGCACCATCTGAATCAAGAACCGGCATCGCTGCGTCGCTCCTGCGCGTAACGCACCAGTGCCGCGAAGCGATAGATGCCGTGCACGAACTTGCCGTACGGCATGGTGACGAACAGCGCGAACACTGCACCCAAATGCAGCGCCAGCAGCGGCCCCATGGCTGCAGTCTCGCGCAGAATCAGAAGCAGCATGCCGGTGAAGCCGGTGAGGAACAACATGGCGATAAAGCCGACATCCATGCCATAGCGCTGCTCGTCGAGCAGCGCCGGATCGCGCCGCATCTTGGCGACGAACAGGCCGATCGGCCCGATGATCAGACCGATGCCACCGAGCGTGCCGAGCACCACCGGCAGATCCCACCACGGATACGGCGCCTCGCGCCCGAGCAGATAGTGATACAGCGTGGCGACCGAGGTCGCGGCGAAGCAGAGCAGGAAGCCGTAGAAGGTCAGGTGATGGAAAAGCTTGCGCCGGTCGGTCGGCTTGTCATCCTCATTGTAGCAGCCGACGCCGCCACCATGGAGATAGCGCAACTCACCAGCGTCCCGCATCGCCTGAAAGATCGAGCCACCGTCCGCACGGCCGCCGATCGGTGGACCGATATCCCGCCAGAACGCGCGCACGCTCATCACCAGCGCGAAGATCGCATAAAGGAAGGCCGCGCTGAACAACGCCGCCATCGCGTTGTGCGGCATCAACTTGTAGAAAGCGCCGGGGCCGGTGTGCACGCCGAACAGCACGGTGCGGTCGTTCAGGGCCGCGAAGCCGAGGATGAAGGCGGCCATGCTGAGCGCGGCGACGATGCTGATGACGAGACCGTTACGCGCGAAGACACCGGACAGCGCCTGCGGCCAGGCATAGGCCGCGTAGGATTCCGCGCGCGCGATCGCCAGCGTCTGCGGAACGTTGACGTTGAATTCGTGCGGCGGCGAGAACTGGCAGTCGACGTAGCAGGCGCCGCAGCCATGGCAGAGATTGGCGAGATAATTGAGGTCGCCGTCGGAAAAGGCGCGACGCATCTCCATGGCGGGAAATACCGCGCAAAGACCCTCGCAGTAACGGCAGGAATTGCAGACCGTCATCAGGCGGTCGGCTTCGTCCAGAATTTTGGTTCCGTGCATGGCTTTACTTCGTCAGGCCTTTGCTCTCGAGCCATTTCTGGATCAGGGCTGCGACCTCGAGGTTGTTCTTGTCCATCATCACCATATGCGAATTGCCCTTGATGCCGGCCTGCGGGAGATCGACGATGCCGACGCTGCCCCCGGCCGCCTTGACGGCGTCCGCAAAGGCGATGCCGTTGGCGCGGATCTTGGGCCAGCGCGAATCGCGCTCGATATAGTCGCCGTAGATGATGAGGGTCGGAATGTTCTTCAGCACATCCGCTTTGGCGGGATCGCCGATGCCGGCCGGCTCGATCGCAATCAGCGCCTTCACCTTGTCGGGGCGGGCTTGCGCGACCTTGAAGCCGAAGGTGCCGGCTTGGCTGTGGAACAGCAGCACCGAGGGGCCGACGCGATCGATCTCGGCGATATAGGCGGCGATGGTCGCATCGTCGGTCGTGGTCCAGCGGGGCACGTTCTGCTTGACGAAATTCTCGTAACCCTCGACGGGGAATTGGTTGCCCGGCAACAATTTTCGCTTGGCGGGATCGGGATCGTAGGAGTTCGGTCCATCGCCGATGCGGAAACGCTCGAACGGATTGGCCGTGGTCAGGAAGACCGGCTCGCTCTTGAAAATATCGGGGTACTGCGCCCAGCCCGCGCGTCCGCGCTCTACCGCGTCGGAGTTATAGACCGCCCACCCCTTGCGCAGAAAATAATTCAGCCAGCCTTCGCGTCCGTCAGGCGTGGTCTCGTAGGTGACGCCGGTCAATCCGCCGCCGTGCCACATCAGCAAAGGATAGGCACCCTTCTCGTTTGCCGGCAGGAAATACTGCACGTACATCTGCTCGACCTGATACGTGCCGTTGGGATCGACCTTGGCCGGCACTCCGCCGGGCGCGAACACGACCTCCCTCACCGGCTTGCCGGAGATTTCGACAAGACGCCCACCGACATGGAACGAACCCATGTCTCGCAGCGTGATCGGCTCGGCCGCGTGGGCGTGGCCGACGATCAGCAGCGCCGCGGTCGAGGCAATGGCAATGCGTGACATGGTTCCTCCCTCGTGTCTTTTCTTCGTCCTAGTTCTTGGCGTGGCGTGCCGCTTCCCGTCCTGCGATCCGTCCGAACACGCTGCCGATGGTCATGCCCATGCCGGCGGCATAGCCCTTGCCGAGCACGTTGCCGGCCATGATCTCGCCGGCCGCGAACATGTTGGCCGACGGCTTGCCGTCAGCCATCAGCATCCGCGCCTCCCTGGTCACGCGCGTGCCGAGATAGGTGAAGGTGATGCCGGGCCGCACCGGATAGGCAAGGTAGGGCGGCGTCTCGATCCGCCTCGCCCAATGCGTCTTCGGCGGTGTGATGCCTTCGGTGCGGCAATCGTCCAGAATGGTGTGGTCGAAGGTGCCGGGCCGCACCGCGGCATTGAATTCGGTGATGGTCTTTTCCAGCGCGGCCGGATCGAGCTCGAGCTTGCCGGCGAGCTCGGCAATCGTCTGCCCTGCGATCGGCGGGAACAGCGTCGGCATGAAGCTCGTGACCACGGTGGAATCGAAGATGATGTAGGCGATCTGGTCGGGCTGCGCGGCCACCAGCCGGCCCCAGATCGCGTAACGCTTCGGCCAGATGTCCTCACCTTCATCATAGAAGCGCTGCGCGTGCTTGTTGACAACGATGCCAAACACGACGGAATCGTGCCGCGTGATGATGCCGCCGTCGAATTTCGGCGCGCGCGCGTCGATCGCGACCGCATGGCACTGGGTGGGGTCGCCGACCTCCTGCACGCCCTTGGCGAGCAGCATCTTCAGGATTGAGCCGCGGTTATAGGGCGTGCCGCGGATCAGGAAATTGTCGGCGGCCTCGCCCCAATATTGCTTCAGCCATTCGATGTTGGCCTCGAACCCGCCGGCGGCGGCGACCAGTGACGTCGCGCGTATCTCGGTGTCGCCCTTGATAGGCCGCTTGAGGCAGGCGGCGAGAAACATGCCGTCCTCGATCACGAGGTCGGTGACCTCGGCGTCGTATTCGACTTCGACGCCGAGCTTCTCGGCGGTGAGATAAAGTGCGTTCAACATCGCGCGGCCGCCCCCGAGAAAGAAGGAGTTGGTGCGACCGAGGCTCAGCGTGCCGCCAAGCGAGGGCTGCCAGCGCACGCCCTGCTCGACGATCCAGTTCAAAATGTCCTTGGACTCGCGGATCATGTGCCGGGCGAGTATCTCGTCGGTCTGGCCGCCGGTGACGCGCAGGAGATCCTCCCAGAACTCCTCCTCGGTGTAGGGGCCGGTGAGGATTTCGGTCGCCTCGTCATGCGCGCAGCGCATATTGCGGGTGTGGCGCGTGTTGCCGCCACGATAGAATTTTGGCGCGCCTTCGAGCACCAGCACCGACGCACCACCGCGTCGCGCGCTGATCGCCGCACACAGTGCCGCGTTGCCGCCGCCGATCACCAGCACATCGTATTTGCTGCTCATGCCGTCTGCCCGATGCGACGAAGTCGGAGACATTCTGCCCCGCAGGCGGCCCCGGTCAATCCGGTTCGCCATTGCGCACTTTTGTATACAGAGATATACAGAAATCCAGCAAGCGCCATCGCTGCATGGGCAGGATGCGCGTGGCGAGCACGAGGATGGATGGCAAGACGCCCGACAAAGGCAGGCGGCTCGATCGCGCGCGGCGGCGGCGTGGCGCTCGGCGAAGCCGTGTTCCGCTCGCTCTGCGAGGCGCTGCAGGCCGGCAGCTACCGCGCCGGCGACCGCCTGCGCGAGGAAGAGGTCGCCCAGCGGCTGAAGGTCAGCCGCACGCCGGTGCGGGAGGCTCTGGGGCGGCTTGCGGCCCGCGGGTTCGTCGAACCTGCCGGCGGCCGCGGTCTGATCGTGCGCAACCTCGACATCTCCGAGGTGCTCGAACTCTACGCCATGCGTGAGATCATGGAGGGCGCCGCCGCCCGACTTGCCGCCGAGCACGCCTCGGCGCCCGAGGTCGATGCACTCAGGGATATCGAGCAGGCTTTCGTCGAAGCGTCCGAGACCGACGCGGGCGAGATGGCAGGAGAAATGGCAAGGCTCAACCGCGCCTTCCACGAAGCGATCTGCCGCGCCGCGCGCAACCGCTATCTCGACAACGCTTCGCGGGAATTGCAGGACTGGATCGCTCTGCTCGGTCCGACTACGTTCACCGTATCCGGCCGCCCTTCGACCAGCCACCGCGAGCACCAGGCCATCATCGACGCCATCGCGGTTCGCGACGGCGGCCAAGCGGAGCAGCTCGCGCGTGCACACATCCGCGAAGCGCTGCGCTGTCGGCTGAAGCTGTTGCAAAAGCAGTAGCAGGGCGCCGCACTCAGGCGACCAGTTCTGCGGCAATCGCCTTCAACACGTCCGGCACATCGGCTGGACTGAGCCGCACCTGCAGCCCACGCTGACCGCCATTCACGTACACGTAGTTATGCGCGAGCGCGCTCTGCTCGATCACGGTGCGTATGGGCTTCCGCTGCCCGAACGGGCTGATGCCGCCAACCTTGTAGCCGGTGAGTCGCTCGGCCTCCGGCGGCTTCATCATCTGCGCCGACTTGCCGCTAACAGCAGCGGCGAGCTTCTTCATCGAGACTTCCTGATCGGACGGGACGATCACGCAGACCGGCTTGCCGTCGACCAGCGCCATCAGCGTCTTCAACACGCGCGCGGGGTCCTCGCCGAGTGCGGCAGCCGCCTGGAGGCCGATGCTTTCGGCGTCGGGATCGTAGTCGTAAGAGTGGACGGTGAAGGCTACACTGGCGGCTGTGAGGGCGCGTGTGGCGGGGGTGGCTTTGGACATATGCGATGTCTAGCACCGCTGCTGCGAGGAGCGAAGGGACGAGTACGGCGCAGTCTCTCCCCGAGCCGTCCTGGCGAAAGCCAGGACCCATTACCCCAGGGAGGCGTTGGCGAAGACTCCTAGTTCGGTACTGCGACCATCCACATCGATGGATCACGCGGTATGGGTCCTGGCTTTCGCCAGGACGACACCGGGGTGTGGGATCCCTGCGCCGCCTAACGACCGCTGCCGCCCTACTCCGCCGCGTCCCGCAGCTCGGCGCGCTCGGCCCTGGCCGCGCAGAACTTGAACTCCGGGATCTTGCCGAATGGATCGAGCGCCGGGTTGGTCAGGAGATTGGCCGCCGCCTCCGCGTAGCAGAACGGCATGAACACCATGTTCTCGGGAACGTCGCGGTCGGAGCGGACCTTGACCTCGACCGCGCCGCGGCGGGTCTCGAGCCGGATGAAATCGCCCGGCGCGAGCTTCTTCCTGTGCATGTCCTTCGGCGACATGAACGCGACCGCCTCCGGCTCGATCTGGTCGAGCACCTGCGCGCGGCGGGTCATCGAGCCAGTGTGCCAATGCTCGAGCACGCGGCCGGTCGAGAGCACCATCGGATACTCGGCGTCGGGAATCTCGTCCGGCGGGATGACGTGGGCCGGAACGATCTTGCCGCGGCCGCTCGCGGTCGGAAATCCCGTGGTGAAGATGATCTCGTTGCCGGGCACGTCGGGACCGTCGACGGGATAGGTGACCGCGCCCTCGCGGACCAGACGTTCCCAGGTGATGTTCTTCAGCGACGGCATCAACTCCGCCATCTCGGTGAAGACCTCGCCGGGACCAGCATAATTCCACGGCAGCCCCATGCGCTTGCCGATCTCCTGGATGATCCAGAGATCCTGCCGCGCATCGCCCGGCGGCTTGATCACCTGGCGCGCGAGCTGCACGCGACGATCGGTGTTGGTGAAGGAGCCTTCCTTTTCGGCAAACGCCGAGGCCGGCAGGATGACGTCGGCGTGGAATGCGGTCTCCGTGACGAAGAGGTCCTGCACCACGAGATGATCGAGCATGGCAAGCGCCTGGCGCGCGTGCTGGAGATCGGGATCGGACATCGCGGGGTTCTCGCCCTCGATATACATGCCCTTGATCTCGCCGGCATGGATCGCGTTCATGATCTCGACCACGGTCAGGCCGCGCACGGGATCGAGATCCTGGCCCCACAGCTTCTCGAAGGCACCGCGCATGTCGTCGCGGCCGACCGGCTGATAGTCCGGCAGGAACATCGGGATCAGACCGGCATCGGAAGCGCCCTGCACGTTGTTCTGGCCGCGCAGCGGATGCAGGCCGGTGCCGGGCCGGCCGACCTGGCCGGTGATCAGCGCCAGCGCAATCAGGCAGCGCGCATTGTCGGTGCCGTGGACATGCTGGCTGATGCCCATGCCCCAGAAGATGATCGACGATTTTGCCCGCGCATAGGTTCGCGCGACCTCACGCAGGGTCTGCGCCGGGACACCGCAGATCGGCTCCATCTTCTCCGGCGTGAACTCCTTGATCTTCTCCTTGAGGTCCTCGAACCCCTCGGTGTAGCCGGCGATGTACTGATCGTCGGTCAGCCCTTCGGTGATGATCGTGTGGATCATCGCGTTCAGCATGGCGACGTCCGAGCCCGGCTTGAACTGCAGATGCTTGGTCGCATGACGCGACAGCGTCTGACGGCGCGGATCCATCACAAACAGTTTCGCGCCGTTCTGCTTGACCGCGTTCTTGATGAAAGTCGCAGCGACCGGATGGTTCACGGTGGGGTTGGCGCCGATTACGATGATGACCTCGGCGTCCATCGCCGCCGAGAACGGCGCCGACACGGCGCCCGAGCTCAGGCCTTCGAACAGCGCCGCGACCGACGAGGCGTGGCACAGGCGGGTGCAATGGTCGACGTTGTTGGAGCCGAAGCCGGTGCGCACCAGCTTCTGGAACAGATAGGCCTCCTCGTTCGAGCCCTTGGCCGAGCCGAAGCCGGCCAGCGCCTTCACACCCTTCTCGTCGCGGATCTTGACGAGGCCCCTGGCCGCGATGTCGAGCGCTTCTTCCCAGCTCGCTTCGCGGAAATGCGTGAACGGATTGGCGGGATCAACCTGGTCGTTGGAATCCTTCTTCGCATTCGGCAGCCGCACCAGCGGCTTGGTCAGTCGATGCGGATGGTGGATGTAGTCGAAGCCGAAGCGGCCCTTGACGCAAAGACGGTTGCGGTTGGCCGGGCCATCGCGGCCCTCGGCATAGATCACCTTCTCGTCCTTGACCTCATAGGTCACTTGGCAGCCGACGCCGCAGAACGGGCAAAGCGAATCCACCTTCTTGTCGGCATAGACGACACGGGTCTGCTTCTCGTCCAGCATTACGGCCGGCATCAGGGCCCCGGTCGGACAGGCCTGAACGCATTCGCCGCAGGCGACGCAGGTGGACTCGCCCATGGGATCGTCGAAATCGAACACGATTTTCGAGCCGTGGCTGCGATAGGCCATGCCGATGACGTCGTTGACCTGGACCTCGCGGCAAGCGCGCACGCAGAGGCCGCACTGGATGCAGGCATCGAGATTGACGCGCATCGCCGGATGGCTGGCGTCGGTCGCCCAACGCTCGGCGGCGGGGAAGCGGCTCTCGGTGACCCCAGTGGTTTCGGCCCAATGCCAGAATTTGGACTCCGGATCGTGCGAGGTCTCGCGCGCCGGCTGATCGGCAACCAGCAGCTCCATGACCATTTTTTGCGCGGAAACCGCGCGCGCGCTCTCCGTCTTCACCTTCATGCCGACCGATGGCGTGCGCTTGCAGGACGCCGCGAGCACGCGCTCGCCCTCGATCTCGACCATGCAGGCGCGGCAATTGCCGTCGGGACGATAGTCCGGCGCGGGCGAATAGCACAGATGCGGAATCTCGCGACCCTGGCGTTTTGCGACCTGCCAGATCGTCTCGCCTGCATTGGCCTCGACCTGCTTGCCGTCGAGCTCGAACGTAATCTTCGTCATTCGGCCGCTTCCTTGAACTCGTCAGGGAAATATTTAATCACGGTGGCAAGCGGATTCGATGCCGCCTGTCCAAGCCCGCAGATCGAGGCATCGCGCATCGCCTGGCTCAATTCGTCCAGGAGAGCGCGGTTCCAGACCGGTTGCTGCATCAGCAGTGCGGCCTTCTGGGTTCCGACGCGACACGGCGTGCACTGGCCGCAGCTCTCGTCCTCGAAGAACTTCATCAGATTCAACGCGGCCGCGCGCACGCTGTCCTTTTGCGACAGGATCACGATCGCGGCAGAGCCGATGAAGCAGCCGTATTTTTCAAGCGTGCCGAAATCGAGCGGGATGTCGTCCATCGCCGCCGGCAGGATGCCGCCGGACGCACCACCCGGGAGGTACGCATAGAATTGATGGCCGTCGGCCATGCCACCGCAATATTCGTCGATCAACTCGCGCACGGTGATGCCAGCAGGCGCGAGTTTCATGCCGGGGTTCTTGATGCGGCCCGAGACCGAGAAGCTGCGTAGGCCGTGCCGCTCATGGCGGCCGTGGCCCTTCCACCAGTCGGCGCCCTTCTCGACGATATCGCGCACCCACCACAAGGTCTCGATATTGTTGATCAAGGTCGGCAGGCCGAACAGGCCGACCTGGAATGGATAAGGCGGCTTGTGCCTGGGCAGGCCGCGCTTGCCCTCGATGCTTTCCAGCAGCGAGGATTCCTCGCCGCAGATATAGGCGCCGGCGCCGCGGCGCATATGCAGCGTCGGACCGCCCGGCGGCAGCTTTGCAATCTCGCGTTCGAGGATTTCGCGCGATGCCGGATATTCATCGCGCAGGTAGATGTAGATATCCGAGGCCTGCACCACATGGGCGCCGATCAGCATGCCCTCGAGGAAGCGGTGCGGATCGCTTTCGAGATAGACGCGATCCTTGAACGTGCCGGGCTCGCCCTCGTCGCCGTTGATCGCCATCAGCCGCGGGCCGGGTTCACCCAGCACCGCGCGCCATTTGCGTCCCGTCGGGAAGCCGGCGCCGCCGAGACCGCGCAACGAGGCGTCGTCGAGCGCCTTCAGCAGGTCGTCCGTCGGCAGCACGCCCGAGCGCAGGCGATTGAGCAGCTTGTAGCCGCCGCCGGCGACATAGGCGTCATAGCCGATATATTCGGGCAGATGCGCGTGGGTGTCGCCTGCCTTCGCCGCCGCCATCACATTGGCGACCGTGGCGTGGTCAACAAAGTTGTGTCCGACTTCCGCGGCGGGCGCCGTATCACAGCGACCGACGCAGGGCGCGCGCACCACGCGGATGCCGGGACCCGACGCGTCCTGCAAATCGGCAAGCAGCTTCTCTCCGCCGAGCATCGCGCAGGTCAGCGAATCGCAGACGCGGATGGTCAGCGGCGCGATATCGGGCTCGCCCTCCTTCACCACGTCGAAATGCGCGTAAAAGGTTGCGGTCTCGAACACCTCCGCGAACGCGAGCTTCATCTCGTCGGCGAGCGCGGCGAGATGCGCGGCCGCGATCTGGCGGTACTTGTCCTGGATCAGGTGCAGATATTCGATCAACAGGTCGCGACGCCGCGGCCTGTCGCCGAGCAGCTGCGCGATCTCATGCGCGGCGGTGGGATCAACCTGCCGCCCCTTGGGCGTGGACTTGGCGCGCTTCCGTCCCTGGCCGGGATGCTCGAACTCGCGAACCTTGTGAACGTCGTCGTTGCTGCTCATGGAGACGTCGCGTTCTCTTCAATGCGTGATGAGTCTAGGCCGGATCGCCAAGCGATGCGCCTTCGTTTCCTGATTCGATCAGCGGAACCACCGGTTCCCTTGTCCCGCCGATCAAGCCAAATTCGACGCAACTCTAATCTCTGGCATGCCAGATGCAAGACAATTTAGAGCGTCTCTAGAATGATTTAGGAGGCAGGCGGTCGCCCGCCATGCCCCTTTACGCAAGCGTCGAACGGAACCCGATCTCAGGTCTTGCTCATGCACTCTTCGATGTAGAACCAGCGGTCATCGCCGGTGAGGCCCTTGGCTTTCACGTCGGCGCGGCAGGCCTTGAGCTTCGGCTTGTTGGCCGCCCACTTCGCCTTCATGTCCTTCAGCTTCTGCATGGTGAGCTTCATCTTGCCAGGCTTGGCTTCCGTCGCTGCAGCAGGCGCCGCCGGCGGCGTCGTCGTCTGCGCGGATGCGGCATGAAGGCCAGCGACGAGCAACACGGCCGCAAGGCAAGTTCGAATACAAATTCGGGTGCGAATCATTTCAATCCCCCTAAGTCCCATTCCTGATGATGTCTGAAAGGCCAACGAAGCGGGACGCCTGATGGGCATCCCGCTTCTGTCTCGACGGCGGTCAGAAGATCTTGACCGCGCTCTCCAATGTCTTCCAGACACCCCAAAGCAGGGGAACGCCGACGAAGGCCCAGAACAGCGCCGCCTTGGCGTCAAGCCCGCCAAAACCGATGCCGTAGGAGCCGTGCGGCCCCGCGGCTGCGGCGCTGGCGCTTGCCGCCTGCAACTTGGCGACATCGGCCTCCTTCATGTGCCATTTCGAATCGACCGGCTTGATCAGGTAGTTGCAGATCAGACCGGCGATCAGCATCGCGCAGAGAATGTACATGGTCGTGTTGTAGAGCTGGTCGCGCGGCACGCCCGCCGCGAGCTGGAACTCGCGGATGTAGTTCACCACGACGGGGCCGATGATGCCCGCGGTGGACCACGCCGTCAGCAGCCGGCCATGGATGGCGCCGACGAACTGGGTTCCGAACATGTCGGCGAGATAGGCCGGCACGGTGGCGAAGCCGCCGCCATACATCGACAGGATGATGCCGAAGCCAAGCACGAACAGGAGCTTCGAACCCATCGCCGCAAAAGTCGGCGCCAGCGCGTAAAGCGCGATGCCGAGGATGAAGAACGTATAGTAGGTGTTCTTGCGCCCGATCTTGTCCGACAGCGATGCCCAGAAGAAGCGGCCGCCGATGTTGAACAGCGACAGCAATCCGGCGAAGCCCGCGGCGATCGCGGCGATCTGCGCCTTCTGTCCCGCATCAAGCGCGTTGAAGCCGACGTTAGGCAGGCCGATCAGCTTGCCGGCGAAGATCTCCTGGAGCATCGGCGAGGCCATGCCGATCACGCCGATGCCGGCTGACACGTTCAGGCACAGCACCCACCAGATCAGCCAGAACTGCGGCGTCTTGTGCGCGTCGTTGAGATGGACGTTGGCCTTTGAGATCATCGCGTTGGCCTTCGACGGCGCGGTCCAGCCCTCGGGCTGCCAGCCGGGCGGCGGCAAGCGATAGCGGAACGCGCCGATCATCATGAACACGAAGTAGATGACGCCCATCGTGACGAAGGTCTCCCAGACGCCGACCGAGGTCGGGGTCTTGAAGTAGTTCATCAAGAGGTTCGCCAGCGGCGCGCCGATCATGGCGCCGCCGCCGAAGCCCATGATGGCCATGCCGGTCGCCATGCCGCGGCGGTCCGGAAACCATTTCACCAGCGTGGACACCGGCGAGATATAGCCAAGGCCGAGACCGATGCCGCCGATCACGCCCGAACCCAGCCACAACAGCCAGAGCTGATGGGTGTAAACCCCGATCGCACCGAGGAAGAGGCCGCCGCACCAGCACAGCGCCGAGACGAAGCCGGCCTTGCGCGGGCCTACGCGCTCCAGCCAGCCGCCCCAGACCGCAGCCGCGATACCGAGCAGCACGAAAAAGAGCGTGTACATCCACCCCATGCTGGCGACCTTCCAGTCGCAGCTGGTCGTGAACAGCTCTTGAAACAGCGACATGTCTGCGCACGCCTTCGGCGCGGTCACTCCGATCGCGCGCGACAGCGGCAGCCAGAACACCGAGAAGCCGTAGGCCATGCCGATGCAGAGATGGATGCACAGCGCAGCCGGCGGCACCAGCCAGCGATTGAACCCGGCGGTCGCGATGGTCCGCTCGCGATCCAGAAAACCTGCGCCGGCACCCGAAAGTGTTCCCGCGCTCTCGATGGTAGACATGCATTCCTCCCCTAAAGCCGCGCTTCTGAACGGCCTGCCACGACGGTCCTGTTCCTCAGCCTGCAGCGCAGCCTTTGTCCCTGCTGCTCCGCACAATGATCGACGCGCGCCAGGATCGTCACGCGCATCCGAGACGTTAAACCCCTAACCTTGGGGGCTATGCCCGACGCCACGGTCGGGCTTCTTTCGATGGCCCATTTGCTCCGCATATCGCAGGCAAGACTCGACCTCCGCGTCTCGGCGGAGGAAGTCAATTGGGGCAGAAGTGATGATCGATGTCGATAGACAAAAGGTAGGTATCAACCGAGTGACCGCCGGCTAAGTGGGCGGCGCACCATTGATGTTTTCTATCGACCGATCGGCCTTCTCAATCAAGAACACGATGCGCGCGTCGTTGCGCTCGGTGATCTCCACCATGTCGCCGGTCTCCCGGATCAGGTTTGGAATGTCAATCACCGACAGGGGATCCGTGCAGTGCACTTCGAGCTGATCGCCCGGCTGCAAGGGCTTCAGCGCTTTGCGCGTCTTCAGGGCGGGCAGCGGGCATTTCAGTCCGGTGAGATCGAGCGTCGTTCTGGTCATCGGCGCAACATGGCGGGAGGGGCCGATGGCGTCAACGCCAGGACAGCGCCAACGCAACGCCAAGACTCAGAGCAGATCGGCATAGGACAAGAAACCCACGCTCTGCCCCGGCTCGACACGCGTGACCTCCTCATCGAGCTCGATGAGGCCGTCGGTGTCGACCAGTGAGGACAACAGCCCAGCGCCCTCGCGTGGAAACTTGATGGCCTCGAGTGCACCGTCCGGCGTGCGCCGCAAGGAAGCGCGAACATATTCGCGACGCCCCGCCTTCTTCTTGTAGGTGAATGCCGCGCGCACCGGGATCGGCAACGGCGGCTCCGGCAGGCTGCCCGCAAGCGCGAGCACCGTCGGCCGCACCACATGCACGAAGGTGACGAAACTCGCGACGGGATTGCCCGGCAATCCGATCAGCGGCGTTCCCTCGATGATGCCCATCGCCACGGGCCGTCCCGGCTTAATCGCCATCCGCCACAACACCAGCGAGCCGATGCTTTCGACGGCCGCCTTGACGTGATCCTCCTCTCCGGTCGAGACGCCGCCGGTGGTGAGGATCAGATCGTGACTACCTGCGACTTGCTTCAAGCCATTCGCGAGCAACGTCCGCTCGTCGCGCAAGATGCCGAGATCGCTGACTTCGCAGCCGAGCCGGCGCAGCATCGCCATCAGCATGAAGCGATTGGAGTCGAACAGCTGCGAGGCCGCGCGCGGCTCGCCGGGCGAGGCCAGTTCATCACCAGTCGAGAACACTGCGACGCGGATGCGCCTGACGACGTCGAGCCGGACCAGGCCGAACGCCGCCGCGAGCGCGACATGTTGCGGCAGCAAGCGCTGGCCTGCGCGCAGCGCGATGTGGCCCTGGGGAATGTCCTCTCCCGCAGGGCGGACATTCGCGCCCGGCTTCAGCCCCGGCGGCAGCACAATTCGACCGGCCTCGTCGATGCGGACATCTTCCTGCATGAAGACGGTTTCGGCGTCCGGCGGCATCGGCGCGCCGGTGAAGATGCGCGCGGTGTGGCCGGCCTTGATCAGCGCCAGTGCCAGACCGCCGGCCTGGATGCGGCCGTCGAGCGGGAATGCCCGCTCAACGCTATCAGGAAGATCTGCGTTGCGCACGGCGTAGCCATCGACGGCGGAATTGGTGAAGGGCGGCAGCGGCAGCGGTGCCGCGATATCGCGGGCCAGCACCCGCCCATCTGCATCAATGAGCGCCACGGTTTCGAGATCGACAATCGCGTTGACGCGCGTCGTGATCAGGCCAACGGCCTCGTCGACCGACATCATCGGTCCGCCGAAGGCAAAACAATCGTCCGACAGTTGCGCCATGGTGCCTCGTCAGCGCATCGCAGCGCTTTTCGCGACCGCTTCCTCGACCGGCATCGCGGCGCGCAGCAGCAATTCCGCGGCGGCAGCGATATCGTCGAGATGGACGGACGGCAGTCGGGTTTCAATGGCGACGTCGGCCGCGATCCCGAAAATTCCTGGATCATCGGGAAACAGCAACGGCTTGTCGTTGGCGGCGCGATGCACCTCGATCTTGCGATGCGGCTCGCGCTTGAAACCCTCGACCACGACGAGATCGACCGCCGACAATTTGCTCAACAGTTCCGGCAGACGCGGCTCCGCCGCCCCGCGCAATTCGTGCATCAGCGCCCAGCGATTTGACGAAGCAACCAGCACCTCGGCCGCGCCGGCCTCGCGATGGCGCCAGGAATCCTTGCCGGGCACGTCGACGTCGAACTGGTGATGCGCATGCTTGATGACCGAGACGCGCAAGCCAAGCGCATTGAAATGCGGGATCAGCCGCGTCAACAGCGTGGTCTTGCCCGCACCGCTCCAGCCTGCAAGGCCGATGACTTTCATTCCAGCTCCGTCTCCGCGAGCGACCCGGTCCTTGATGGAACCACTCTCTTCTCCGTCATTGCGAGCGCAGCGAATCAATCCAGGAATGCATCCACGGCGGCAGCCTGGATTGCTTCGCTTCGCTCGCAATGACGAATAGGCGGCATTTCGTTCTCTCGCTAGCATGCTTATATCGGCTTGACCCGAATGTCATGCTAACGTCGCGGCCATGATGAAGATCGACAAAGCCCCCGTGCCCCTGATCGTCCCTGACACCGAGGACCCGCGCCTCACCGAGAGCGTGACCGGGACCGACCAGTCCGGCGCCAGGATCGAGATCAAGGTGCCGGTGGAGCGCCCGCTGACGCTCTACCTGAATTCGCAGGAGATCGTCACCATGATGACGATCGGCGACTATCCGGAATATCTGGCGCTGGGCTATTTGCTCAACCAGAATATGCTGAAGTATAATGACGCGGTCACCGAGGTCGAATACGACGACGACCTCCAAGTGGTGGTGGTGCGCACCGAGCACCACACCAATTTCGAAGCCAAGTTGAAGAAGCGCACACAGACCTCGGGCTGCGCGCAGGGCACCGCCTTCGGCGATCTGCTGGAGGCGGTCGAGAGCGTGGCGCTGCCGAAGGCCGAGCTGCGCACCTCCTGGCTCTACCAGATGACTCAGACCATCAACACCATGCCCTCGCTCTATCTGGAGGCTGGTGCGATCCACGGCTGCGTGCTGTGCAGGGAGGGCGAGCCGCTCTGCTACACCGAGGATGTCGGCCGTCACAACGCCGTCGACAAGATCGCGGGCTGGATGTACCGCCACGGCGTCGATGCATCCGACAAGATCCTCTACACCACGGGACGGCTCACCTCGGAGATGGTGATCAAGACGGTCCGCATGGGCATTCCGATCCTGGTGTCGCGCTCCGGCTTCACCGCCTGGGGTGTCGATCTCGCCCGGCAGGTGGGCTTGACGCTGGTCGGCCGCGCCCGCGGCAAACGGTTCATCGCGTTGTCGGGGGCAGAGCGCATCGTCTACGACCAGAACCTCGCTTACGTCGAGGAAGAATCGGCCAAGCACAAGCGCAAGGGTGAAGGTGGTGACGACTAGCTTTCCGACCACGCAAGGCGTGCTGCTCGCCGGCGGCCTCGCGCGGCGTATGGGCGGCGGCGACAAGCCGATGCGCACCATTGGCGGCCGCACCATTCTGGAACGCGTGATCGCGCGCCTATCGCCCCAATGCAGCGGGCTGATCCTCAATGCCAACGGCGATCCCGCCCGCTTCGCCGCGTTCGGTTTGCAGGTCATCGCCGACGACGTGCCCGGCTTTCCCGGCCCGCTCGCCGGCATCCTTGCCGCGCTCGACTGGACCGCGGCGAACCGGCCCGAGGTGAAGTGGGTGCTCAGTGCCGCCTGCGATTGCCCGTTCCTGCCGCGCGATCTGGTCGCGCGCTTGCATGAAAAACGCATCGCGGCGAATGCCGAGCTCGCCGTTGCGGCATCAGGCGATCAATCGCATCCGGTGATCGGCCTGTGGCGCGTTGGCTTGCGCGACGAACTGCGTCATGCGCTGGTGGTCGAAGACCTCCGCAAGATCGACCGCTGGACCGCGCGCTACCCGCTCGCGACCGTGACGTGGCCGACGGAGCCGCTCGATCCGTTCTTCAATGCCAACACCGTTGAAGATATCGCGGAAGCGGAACGGCTGACCGCACTGGATGACGCCGCTTAAGGCCGCGTGAGCTTGGGTTCGCGGGCCGTGAACCGAGACGAGAACGCGAGCGACCAATGATCGGGACATTGCCCGGATCAGCCATGACGGCCCCCCTCTTGAACGTTATCTTCGAAGTGATCGATTTCGCACTCGATTGCTCGGTCGCAGTCGACGACACGAAGTGGCGGAGCAAGCCTGAAATCGTTGAGGGCCCGCTGCCGCCCGCCGCGCAGCGCGCACTTGCCGAAGCCGAGGAGCGGCAGCGCGTGCGCGAACAGACCGGCGGGGAGACAATCCAAACCTCGTAGCGGAGCGCTGACCGAACGATGCCAGACTACGCCGGTCGGAAGCCGGCGCGCTCCAGCGCGGCGCGCGCTTCGTCCGAGCCGAGCGCATCGAGAAAGGCCCGCACTGCCGGACGCTGCTTGCGCGCCGTCACCAGCGCGAAGTCATAATGTTCCTCCGCGAGCGGAATGAAACCGAGGCCAACCGCGTTGGCGACCGGCGCAATGGTCATGCCCCAATCGGCGCGGTGCTGTGCGACCGCCGCGGCCACCGCATTGTGCGAGCGTGGCTGGTTCCAATAGCCCTCCGGGCGCGCACCACCGAGCAACCGGTCGATCAGGATGCGCGTGCCGGCGCCTTGGTTGCGGTTGACCATGATGCAGGAGGGATCAGCGAGCGCCGCGGCCACGGCATCCTTCGCGCTGTGGCCTTCAAAACGCTTGTCGCCCTTGCGGAACACGATGCCCTGCATCCGCCGCCAGCCCGGCACGAGCTCGAGTCCTTCGGCGAGGTAAGGCGTATTGTAAGTCTCGCTCTTTTCGTCGAGCAGATGGATCGGCGCCAGATCGCATTCACCGCGCCGCGCCGCCGCAAGTCCGCCGAGGCTGCCGACGGCGATCGAGCGCACGGTCAGGCCGGCATGCGCGAGTTGCGCCGTGACGAGATCGAGGCCGGTGCAATGGCTGCCGACGATAACGAGATCGGGCACCCGCACATGCGGCGTAAACAGCGTCACCTCGGCCTCGGTCCCGGCCGGCATCTTGTCAGCGAGTGCGTCGATGCGCAGAAAGCCGTCGGCCTGCGCGAATGACGTGATCGCACCGGACCCCTTGCCGGAGGGATAGGCGATCAAGCCGTCCTTGCCTTCGACCAGCGAGACCATGACGAATTCGGTGCGGCCGAGCTCGGAAGCAATGCGCACCGGCACGGTCGCGTTCACCTTGGCATCGGAACGCGGCGGCAGTCCGGCCATTTTGCGCAGCACCGGTACGATCATGTCGTGAAAGGTGAACATCGCCGAAGTCGGAAAACCCGGCAGGATCACCACCGGCTTGCCGTCACACACCGCAAGGCACAGCGGCTTGCCGGGCTTGAGCGCAATGCCATGCGCGATGATGCCGGGCTGGCCGAGCCAGCCGATGATGCGATGGGACAGGTCGCCCGCGCCTTTCGACGTGCCGCCGGAGAGCACCAGCATGTCGGCGTCCGCCAGCGCACCCCTCATGGCGGCTTCGAGCTGAGCTTCGTCGTCCGGAATGGCGCCAAGGAAAACCGCCTCTCCGCCGTTCTCGTCGATCGCAGCAGTGACGATCGCGCCGTTGGTATCGTAGATCGCAGCGGGCGCGAGCACCTCGCCCGGCTGAACCAGTTCGTCACCGGTGGAGATCACGGCAACACGAGGTTTGCGCACGACGCTCACCTCGGCAATACCACAAGCCGCCAGCATGCCGACCTCGCGTGAGCCGATGATGGTGCCGGCGCGCAGCAGCGCCTCGCCACGCGCGATATCGGATCCTGCGTAGGATATGAATTGCCCGGGCGAGGCCGCGCGACGGACGTCGATCGCACCGGACCCCGCCGGCTGGGTATGCTCGACCATGATCACGGCATCGGCACCGCGCGGCAGCGGACCGCCGGTGGCAATCGGCGTTGCCGTTCCCGCGGCGACTTGCACCGCCGGTACGGTGCCGCAGTGAATGGTCTCGCCATTCAGCCCGAGGCGAACCGGCGCGCCTTCGCCGGCTGTCGCAAGATCCGCAGAGCGCACCGCAAAGCCATCGACATTGGAACGGTCGAACGGCGGCACGTCGATCGGCGCAGTGATGTCTTCAGCGAGCGACGCGCCAAGCGCAGCACCGAGCTTGCGCGTTTCGCTCGAAAGAGCGCGCGGGAACAGCGCGGCCTCGAAGCGTGCCAGCGCCTCCTCGCGGGAAAGGATTTTGAGGAACTGTTCCTGTTCGAGCGCGCTGCGGACTTGCGATTGCGGGATCATGGTCATGCTAAACCCATATCATTCCCGCATCAGATAGGCATCGACCGGCGCGCCCGCTGCAAATCCCTCGTGACTGGCGGGAACAAGCAGCCATGCATCCGCGCGGGCAATTGCCTGGAGCGGCCATTCTCCTACCGCAAGTGGCACCCACGCATGATGTTCCTCGGCCAGCAGGACCATTTCGGCGATGCCGACGCTGGATGCAATTTTTCGCGCGAGCGACAAGGCTATCGGTCGGCGCGGCAGCCGCGCTGACAGACGGTCGAGGAGCGGCAGCACGAGCGCAAGCCAGACCGCAAGCGCATGTTCCGGCGATCCGGGCAAGGCGACGACAGGAATGGTTCCGAGCCGCCCGATCGCGGCGGTGCGTCCGGGCTGGAGCGCAAGACCATGGGCGATCACGTCACCACGCTGGGCCAGCGCCGTGACCGCTGCATCGTTGCGACCGACACCGCTGCCGCCGATCGTCAGCAGGAGATCGCAGGTGGGCGCTCCGATCGCCTCCGCGATCGATCCCGCGTCGCGCGCGCCGGCCTCGTGCGTTTGCACATCCAGCCCTGCGGTGCGTGCGATGTCCGCAATCAGATGCATGGTCAGCGTTGCACTTGGTACATTGACAATGCGCAGTCGCGGACGCCGCACGCTCAGTCGGTCCAGTCCGGCGGCGCGCGCAAGCAGCAGAGCGCCAGGACCGACCGGATACCCCTCTGCCGCGGCAGGGGTGCGTCCGTCGATGTCACTTCCGGCGCGCCTGACGCCCTGCCCCGGTGCGCTCTCCGCCAACACCTGGACGAGCGGACCAGACATCTCGACTGCGTCGGCATCGAGCACACAGTCGCATCCCGCCGGCATCGCGTCGCCGGCATCGACCCAGGCGGGCGCTGTTGCGAGAGGCAGCGGTGAATAGGAGGACGCGCCGACCAGATCATTGGCCCAAAACGCCCAGCCGTCGGCGGCAGCGACGTCACGGGACGGTCGGGCCGCGAGCAGCGGATTGCCCGCCGCGATGCAGCCGGCCGCTTCAGTCAGCTGCAACTCCACCGGCGCGAGCGGATCGAGCCCCTTCAGCAACGCGGCGAGCGCGGCGTCGAGCGGCGTCAGCAAGGGCGGCAGGCGCTGGGTCATGCGCCATGATGGACCATGCATCGCCCGGTTTGGCAACCGCTGGCGATACGAACGTCAGCCGCCCGACTTGTCCGCATTGGGGAAGAACAGTTGTTGTCCGTCGACCTTGTATCCGGCGATCGCCGCCTGCCCGTCAGGCGAGATCAGCCAGTCGACGAAGTCTTGCCCCAGCTCCTTCTTCACGTTCGGAAACTTCGCGGGGTTCACCAGCATCACGCCGTACTGATTGAGCAGACGCTTGTCGCCTTCGACGACGACGTCGAGATCGCCGCGCTCCCGAAAAGCGATCCAGCTGCCGCGGTCGGACAGCACATAGGCGTTCGCTGTGCGCGCTGCATCGAGGGCGGAGGCCATGCCCTGCTTGGCCTCGCGATACCAGCCGCCTTTGGTGCTCGCGATGTCGATGCCGGCGACGATCCAGAGCGCGAGCTCGGCGGCATGGGTGCCCGAACGGTCGCCGCGCGTCACGAACGGCGCGCCCTTGGCCTCGATCGCCTTCAGCGCGGTCGCGATGTCCTTGCCCTTCACGCCGGCGGGATCGCTCTTCGGCCCGATCAGCACATAGTCGTTGTACATCACGTCAAAGCGCTTCACCGCAAAACCGTCGGCAACGAATTTCTCCTCCTGCGGCCGTGCATGCATCAGCACGACGTCGACTTCGCCCCTTCGTGCCCCCTCGAGCACCTCGTCGGCGCGCCGCGCGATCACGGTCACGTCGATGCCGGTCTTCTCACGGAAGATCGGCAGCAGGTAATCGAGCAGGCCGGACTCCTGCGTCGCTGTGGTCGTGGCAAGCACGATCGCGCGGTCCTCCGCGGATGACGCCGCAACGCCTGCGGCAAGGCCGCAGAGAAGCACGAGTGCAACGGAGAGGCGGCGGACGGCCATGATCGGGTTCCCACTGGCTATGACGCGATCATGATGATGATCGATTGCGCCGCACTCGTGACGCGTTTGCTCGTTGCCGCGCCGGATGCAGACAACAACAGATAGAGGGCGGATAAAACCACTACCGGCGGCGAACTTTACCCGCGCGCCGACGACTCGGGAAATCTCGGCAACGCGCGGAGCGGCATATGCCCATCGCAGTTGCGCGCGCGACAGCCCGCAAGATGGGCACCACACGAGCGATTCAGGATCGTTCACCAAAGCAGAGATCGCGCGTGAGGATGTGTTGCAAAGCAGCGAGATGATCAGGCATGGTCGTGGCGGACAAAACTTGAAATGCAGAATTCCACCTGCGTCGAACGTCAAAAAGAAGCAAGAATTTGCATAGGAATGCAGGATGGAATTCCTGACGACCAGCGAAGCCGCCGATTATCTTCGGCTTGGCGAACGCAAGCTTTACGAACTCGTCACCACCGGTGCGATCCCCTGCACCAAGGTGACCGGAAAGTGGCTCTTCCCGCGGCACGAGCTCGACCTCTGGGTGCTGTCCGGACTGGCGCGCCCGGCCGGCATGCTGATCGCGGAGCCGCCGCCGGTCGTCGGCGGCAGCCAGGACGAGCTTCTGGATTGGGGGCTGCGCGAATCCGGCTCGGGCCTGGGCTCGATGAGCGAGGGCAGCGCGCGCGGGCTCGAGCGGTTGCAGCGCGACGAGGTGATGGCCGTGGCGATGCACTTCCACAGCCTCGATGCCGACGGCAATCTTGCCGCCGATGCCAATGCAACCGTCCTGCGAGACGCTCCGGACCTGCATGATGCATTGCTGGTCGCGTTCGTGCGCCGCGAGCAAGGTCTCGTGCTGCCGCCGGGCAATCCCAAGCGGCTGCGCGGCCTTTCCGACGTGCTCGCGCTCGGGGCCAGGATGGCGATGCGGCAACAGGGCACGGGCGCGCAGATGCTGCTCGATGTGCTGCTCAAGCGCGCCGCCGCGTCGACGCGCGATTTGCGTCGGATCGATACGCCGGCCCTGACCGGGCCGGATCTCGCCGAGATCGTCCGCGCGGGACAAGCCGATTGCGGAATCGCGACGCGTGCGTCCGCGCGCTCGGCCGGCCTCGATTTCGTGCCGCTGGTCTGGGAAAACTTCGACCTCGCGATGCGGCATCGCAGCTATTTCCGGCCCGCGATGCAGGGCCTGATCCGGTTCCTCAGCGAAAAGCGGTTGCTCCAGCGCGCCGCGGAGCTGACCGGCTACGATCCCTCGCCGGCCGGACAAATCCGCTTCGCCGCCTGACGTTGACGCCCGCCCCCAAATAGTTGCAAAAGAAACCAATTCAGCCGGGCCAACACCGGCCAACGCGCCGGATCAGGGGAGGACGAATATGATGCCAACGAGATTTGGACTGCCGGTCGCTGCCGGCTTTGCAGCAACGTTCATGACGGCGACGCTGCTGCCGGGCGCCGCAATGGCGCAGGTGTCCGACGACGTTGTCAAGATCGGCGTGCTCACCGACATGAACGGTCCGGCCTCGGCGCCGACCGGCCAGGGCTCGGTGACGGCGGCGCAGATGGCGATCGACGATTTCGGCGGCACCGTGCTCGGCAAGCCGATCAGCATCGTCGTCGGCGACCACCAGCTCAAGGCCGACATCGGCGGCGCGATTGCACGGCGCTGGTACGACGTCGACCAGGTCGATCTGATCGTTGACGTGCCGGTCTCCGCGGTCGGGCTCGCGGTGCAGAACATGGCCAACGAGAAGAAGCGGCTGTTCATCACCCACTCCACCGGCACCGCGGATTTCCACGGCAAGTTCTGTTCGCCTTACGCGATCCAGTGGGTGTTCGACACCCGCGCGCTCGCGGTCGGCACCGCTGACGCGGTGGTCAAGCGCGGCGGCGACAGCTGGTTCTTCATCACCGACGATTATGCGTTCGGCCATTCGCTGGAGCGCGACGCCTCGGCGGTCGTGACCGCCAATGGCGGCAAGGTGCTGGGCTCGGTGAAGCCGCCGCTGGCAACGCCCGACCTCTCCTCGTTCGTGCTGCAGGCGCAGGCCTCCAAGGCCAAGATCATCGGCATCGCGGCGGGTCCGCCCAACAACATGAACGAGATCAAGACCGGCTCCGAGTTCGGCGTGTTCAAGGGCGGCCAACAGATGGCGGCACTGCTTGCGCTGATCACCGACATTCACGGCCTCGGCCTGCAGGCGGCCCAAGGGCTGTTGCTGACGACCTCGTTCTATTGGGACATGGACGACAAGACCCGCGAATGGTCGAAGCGCTACTTCGCCAAGATGAACAAGATGCCGTCGATGTGGCAGGCCGGCGTCTATTCGAGCGTGATGCACTATCTCAACGCCATCAAGGACACCGGCACCGACGATCCGCTCAAGGTCGCAGCCAAGATGCGGGAAAAGCCGATCGAGGATTTCTTCGCCCGCAACGGCCGCTTACGCGATGACAATCTGATGGTGCACGACCTCTGGCTGGTGCAGGTGAAGACGCCGGAGGAGAGCAAATATCCGTGGGACTATTACAAGATCCTCACGACGATCTCGGGCGACAAGGCGTTCGGTCCGCCGGACCCGGCGTGTGCGATGGTGAAGAAGTGAGGATCGCTTAAAGCGATCCTCATTCCGGGGCGGTGCAAAGCACCGAGCCCGGAATCTCGAGATTCCGGGTTCGGTCCTGCGGACCGCCCCGGAATGACCGCTGCGCGATCACTTCACCACCCCGATCTCGCGAAAATACTTGATCACGCCGGGATGGATCAGCTCGGGCTTCGGCGCGGCCGCGACGGTGTTTGCCGCCGTGGTCTCGCAGGCTTGGGCGAGCTGCTTGCAGAATGTCGGCTCGACGCCGTGCAGCGTCTTCGCGAGCCGGTAGGCGACATCGTCGGGCAGATCTTCGCGCGTCAGCACAAAACTCCAGGACCCCAGCGAGGCGATCGGCTCGGACTGGTTCGGATAGCTGCCGGCCGGCACGGTGAGCGGCTTGAGGAACGCATGCTTGGCGCGGATGCGCGCGATCTCCTCGGCGCTGGGCGCGATGAAGCGCGCGCCTGACGCGCTCGAGGCCACCGCGGCAAAACCGGGCCAGCCGATGCCGGCGCCCCAAAGTGCGGCGACACGGCCATCCTCGACCATCGCGGGGCCGTCGCCGGCGCGGTCGAGATAGACGGCCTTGAAATCCTCGTCTTGCTTCAACCCGAGACCATCGAGCACATAGCGCGCCAGGATCGGCAGGCCCGAGCCTTTGGCGCCGAATGCGACGGGCTGACCGACCAGATCGCGAATGGTCTTGTACGGACTGTCCGTGCGCACCACGAACATGCCGGGGTTGGAATAGATCGCCGTGAGAATTTTCAACCGTACCGGCGCGCGGCCGATGCCGGCAAAAGCCTCATAGGCCGGCTCGCCCGCGACCAGAGCGAGATCGAGCTCGCCTTTTTCCAGCAGCGGAATGTTCTCGTTGCTGCCCTTGGTGTTGCGCGGGGCGATGATGACTTGCGGATCGGCCGCGTTCATCACTTGCGCAAAGGCGTTGCCATAGAGCGGAAAGCCGCCGCCGGGCGTCGCGGTGCCCAAGCTGATCGTCAGGCTGGGTGTGTTGGTCGGAATGGCGTTGCCTCCGGTTTGAGCGGCCGCGGGGCTTGCAAGCAGCGCCGCGCCGAGAACAAGGGTGATCGCGAATTTCATGGTCGGTCCCGGCGGGGGCGCGTCAACATCGACTTGGGGCGATGTAGGCAGCGCCCCGATTTTGTGAAAGCATGCAGCCCAACGACAATAGAACAATGGGAGGCGTCATGTTGCGAATTTTGCGTAACAGTGTTTTCGGGCTGGTTTTCCTTTCAACGCTGTTGGGCGCCGCACCTCCCGCCTCCGCCGCTTATCCCGACCGTCCCGTGCACTGGATCATCGGCTTCTCCGCCGGCGGCCCGGTCGACATCGTGGCGCGGATCATGGCGAACTGGCTGTCGGACCGCTTCGGCCAGCAATTCATCGTCGAGAACCGCGCCGGCTCCGGCGGCAACATCGCGGCCGGTGCCGCGATCAACTCACCGCCGGACGGCTACACGCTGCTGTTCGTCGCGCCCAACAACGCGATCTCGACCTCACTCTACAAGAAGCTGCCGTTCGACTTTTTGCGCGACACCGTGCCGGTCGCCAGCATCATGCAGCTCACCAACATGCTGGTCGTCTCCAATGCGTTTCCCGCCAAGACGGTTCAGGAGTTCATCGACTACTGCAAGGCCAACCCGGGCAAGATCTCCTTTGCCTCGTCCGGCAACGGCACCTCGGTGCACATGTCGGCGGAGCTGTTCAAGGTGATGACCAAGTGCGACATGGTGCACGTGCCCTATCGGGGATCTGCGATCGCGTTCCCCGACATCATCTCCAACAAGGTGCAGCTGATCTTCGACAACCTCCCCTCCGCGATGGAGCAGGCCAAGGGCGGCAATGTCCGTGCGCTCGGCGTGACCTCGCCGCAGCGCTGGCCGAGCGTGCCTGACGTTCCCGCGATCGCCGAGACATTGCCCGGCTTCGAATCGGTCGGCTTCTACGGCATCTCCGCGCCGAAGGGCACGCCGGCCGACGTGATCGAGATCCTCAACAAGGCCGTCAACGAGGCGCTGAAGGACCCGAAGCTGGTCGCGCGCCTCACCGAGACCGGCGGCATCCCCAAGCCGATGACGCCGGCCGAGTTCGGCAAGCTCGTCACCGACGAGACCGAGAAGTGGCGCAAGGTGGTGGAGTTCGCCGGCGTGTCGGTGGACTAGGCCTGTGGAACTGCCGCGAGCCGACAGCGCCCAACGCGACATCGGAGGGGATCGGAAGACCCCCTCCCAACAAAATGTGCGAAAACAACCCCATGCACAGTAGAAAGATCTAGGGATCACAAGGGGTTACGGAATCGAAAAAACGAGCCCCCTGGCGCGATTGCCAGAGTGCGGGGGCGAAGGCTCGGCGAAGGTGGGCTTGCGCCGCCGGGCAAAACAGGACTATAAGGGCATCATCGGCAATTTCGGTTATTCAAAAATCACAAGCCTTGCCGCGCCGGCATTTCTGTCCGCCGGAGCCAGCATTGCACCCCCGGCTCCGTCCCTGTAAACGAACCGCGCACCGTTGCCGGCCGCCGCTTTCGCGGCCGTCTCGCGGCGGGGCCTGTAGCTCAATGGTTAGAGCCGGCCGCTCATAACGGTCTGGTTGCAGGTTCGAGTCCTGCCGGGCCCACCAGTTGGTGTTTGAATGTGCGGACACTTTGAAAACGACTCGATTTCCACTTTAAGAACGACTCGATTTCGTTTTGAAAACGACTCGATCTCACATCCCCCTGACGCGTCTATCGAATTTCACCTCGATTTTTTTCGCCGATTCTTGAGCGCGAAAAAACCGAGGGGGGTCTAATCCAGCTTTCAGAGGCATCATCCATGAACAAAGCTCTCACGAAGCATGTCTTCCATGAAGTTCATGTCGCCGACATCGCGTTCAGGGCGGCTCTCGATCAAGGTAGGGCGGTTCTTCACGTCGAAGATGCAGTCGGTCGGCAAACCCATCTATCTGATGGGGTCAGGATTGCCGTCGCTGTTCCATGCAGATTTCTGGACCATCAGCGGACGCGCTCTCGGTCGAGGCTGGGCGCTTTGCCACGATACCTCTAGAGAGCCCCTGGTGCACCTCGGCGAGCTGAACGACCGCGAGATCGCGCGTCTGGTCCGGGAATTCGGGCTTCAAGTCGATCTCTCACATGAAGTCGTCACTTTCGCGGAGTCGGCCGCCGCTCGGTCGCTGAAGCGGATAGTTGCTGAAGATCCAGACCGCGCCGGGCTCTTTCGCAAGAAGGCGAAGTGGCTGGATGGTTGGTTGAGCAAGGTACCCTCCGATGCGCCTCAGCTTTCTGTCAGCCAACATGCAGGGGCGACCTAAGCAATCGTCATCAAGCAGCAGCTAGATCCGTGGATCTGACCGTTCGACCAATTGACACAGCGTCAAGTCGACCTCGCCGACCTGCCGCTTCGACGCGTTGCGGAGAGCGCCGACCATCCGAGCCGGCCGGTGAGTGAGTGAACAGAGGGAGGCCGCCTCGCGGCAGTCTCCCTCGAAAGGTACCAGTCTCAGGCCGCTCGTTTGAACGCCTCCTGGGCGGCCTGGTTGGCGCGATCGAAGCTGGTCCGCGTTTCGGCCAGAGCCACCATCAGGGCGGACCACGACTGCGCTCCGGCGTGGCTTAGCTTCTGGAGTTTTCCCTCCGCCTCGGCCGCCTCGGCCTTCATGCGCTTCACGGCCTCGTCTAAATCGGCCCGACGCTCTGCAGCAAACTGCTTCCCATCGCTGGCGATCTTGTCGGCCGCTTCGCGCCAGGCGTTCAGTTGGGCTGCGGCCTGAACCTCGAAAGCGGCCCGCTGCTGTTCGACCCGCTTGCTGAAGCCATCGACGTATTTCGCCACATCGGCCTCGAACGCCTTCCAATCCGATTCCAGTTTTCCCTTGGCGGCAACGAAGGCCGCTTCGTTCGCCTCGGCGTGCTTCTTCACCGTAATTCGGAACTCACTTTGCTTGGCCCGAAGGTCGGCGCGAAGTTCGTCGGCCTTGGCTCGAAGCTCCGCCTGCACCTCCCCCGCTTTGCCATCGAGAAAGGTGAGCGTGGCTTCCATTTCGTCGAGCCGCTCCTTAGCCCAGGACTGAAAGTTCGCTTGCGTGCTCATCGCTCGTCTCCATCGGTTTCACTGACGCGATCAGCGTACGCATCCTGCGCCTGCTGCACTTTGACCAGGATCAACTAGCCTCGCCGCTCCGGCATCCATCCCCGGCGCACTGGCGCGACGCGCCGGTTCGCAAACGCCGCGCCGATGCAGGGTCTGAGCGGTTTCGGAGCAAAATCCCGGACCTTGCTTCCTACCCGTTTCGCTGCGCGGTCCAATATCCCGAGCAGCGCCCGCCCGCTGCGTGGCCACTCCAGCTCCCGCGACCGGCGTCTCGCGTCAACCTCCCGGACCCTGCTGCGTATTTGTCGTGGACCGTAACCGAGGCGTGAACCGCGCCCGAACGTCCGACGTGCCCGGCAAACTTCACCAGATTGGGATGCGTGACGAAGCCGTCGTTTATGTTCACGGTAAAGCTGTAGGTCGGATCACAGCTGCCGCGCTGCGTGACGAAAAGGAGATCCCAGGATCCATCGTAAGAGGTTCGGGCCTCGGCGGCCGTCGCCATGGTAAGGCACGCACAGCCGACGACACTCGCGATTAGTCGCTTGTTCATGATCTTCTCTCCACATGAGTTGTTGATGTTGGCACTAAGAGGTCGTAGGTCGGAGCATCGGCGCTTGATCAAGCGCAGGTGTTCGCGAAAATTCTTTTGCGATCAGCCTCTCGGTCTCTGACGTTTTCTGCGGGCTATGCGGCGGTCCAACCGCCGTCGACGGAAAGGTTGGCGCCGGTGATCTGGGCGGCGTCCTGGCTGCACAGGAACAGCGCCAGCGAAGCCACCTGTTCCACCGTGACGAATTCCTTCGTCGGCTGGGCCGCGAGCAGGACCTCGCTGATCACCTCGTCCCTCCTCATGTTGCGCGCCACCATCGTGTTCGGGATCTGCTTCTCGACTAGCGGTGTCCAGACGTATCCGGGGCTGATGCAGTTGCAGGTGATCTTGGACCGGGCGAGCTCCAGCGCCACCGTCTTGGTGAGTCCCACGATGCCGTGCTTGGCCGCGACGTAGGCCGACTTGAAGGGCGAAGCGACGATCGAATGCGCCGAGGCCGTGGTGATGATCCGGCCCCAACCGCGCTTCTTCATGCCGGGCACCGCTGCACGGATGGCGTGGAAGGCGGACGACAGGTTGATCCCGATGATCGCATTCCACTTGTCGACCGGAAAATCCTCCACAGGGGCGACGTGCTGGACGCCCGCATTGTTCACGAGGACATCGACGCTGCCGAAGGTGCTTTCCGCCAGCGCGATGAGCTCGGCGATCTGGTCCGGGCTGTCCATGTCCGCAGCCGAATAGGCCGCCTTGACGCCAAATTCCCTCTCGATCGCAGAGCGCTCGTTCTCGACATCGGCCCGCGCCCCCATTCCATTGAGCACGACGTTGGCCCCGGCGCCCGCGAAAGCACGAGCATACGCGAGACCGATGCCGCTGGTGGAGCCGGTCACGACTGCGACTTTACCTTTCAGAATACTCATTTGGCCTTTCCTTGTTTGATCCGTGAGGATGTTGCGGCTCGCAGCCGCGGTGTTTCCGGACCTACGCAGTCCGTCGAGACTGTCACTCAGGTGACCAGGGCTCTCTCGTAGCGCCCGACGGGACGTCGGCCCGGCTGCTGCAGATAGTCGTGGACGACCTTGCCCAATCCCAGCGTAAGGTCTGCACGGATGTGGACCGCGGACACGATCTCGAGCACCGGCAAATCGGACACCGGAGCGAGGGCGTGAGGCATCAAGGAGAGCGCGGCGGGTCCGGTCCACGCGCCTTTCAAGACAAGCTGCTCGAGGTGGTATTCGACGAGCTCGCAGATCCGCGGGCTGCCGTCGACGTGCGGAATGATCTTGAGCAGGAAGTTCGGCTCCTGCAGAGCGGCCTTGACCTGCGCCAGGTCGGCCTCGCGGTGCTTGTATCCCATCGTGCCGGTCGCCACCCGCAGCGGACCGTAATCGAGCGTGCCGATGAGCGTATCGAGTTCGGTCCGCAACGTCGGTTGGCCGAGCTTTTTCGGAAAGCCCCAGAGCTCCCGGCCGCCCGCGATCGGTCCCTCATCGTTCAGGAACATGCAGTGGGTGTAGCCGCCCTTGCGACCGCGGAACGACACAGGGATGACCTGGCCGCTCTCGGTATAGTCGCCGAAACCGTTGGAATCCGGCATGCGGATGAATTCGTACTTGACCAGCGCTTCGTGCTCGTCGAGTTCAAGCGGAGCCGGGACGACCGATCGCAGCTTCGCCGGATCGGTTCGATAGGTGATGATCAGGTACTCCCGGTCGACGAAACGATACGGTCCCGGCGGATATGCCGGATTCGTCAGCGGCATGGCGAACGCACGCCTCACGACTTCACTCTCGCGCATTTGAATTGTCCTGTGACTGGGAAGAGCCGGCCTATTCGCGACCGTCGTGCTCAAGATCGAACGTGGAGACGCCGTCCGCACTCGTCGGGCGGGCCAGCACCTCGGGATGCCGAAGGGTGCGCAAGGCGTCGTGATAGCCGGCGCGCCAATGATCCTGCATCGACAGACGGGAAAACTCGTAGTCCTTGGAGTGGCCTTCGTAGTCCCGCGCGCGATAGATCAGGTGGACCAGGCTGTGCACGTTGTTAGAGGCAGCGGTCCTGAGCAGCTTGACGTCCTCCTGATCGCGCAGGTCTTCCGGCAGCCTGCTCAAGAGAGCCGCCAGGTCTCGCTGCAACCGATGCAGGCTCTTGAACTGGTCCGTGCTCGCCCGCGTGCGACTGGAGTATTGGATCTCCTTCTGACGAGTGATCACTTCCGCCATGTTGCCCGGGATCTGGCCGCGCGCGCTCCAGAGGTCGACCTGAAACACAAGCGTGTCCTGACGGGCGCCGCACTCGATCACCCACTGCAACGGAGTGTTGGATACGAGGCCGCCATCCCAATATTGTTCGCCATCGATTTCGACCGCCGGAAACCCCGGCGGCAGCGCTCCACTCGCCAGGATGTGCTCCGGCCGGATGGTATGGGTGGCAGTGTCGAAATAGACCATATTGCCGGTCCTCACGTTCACGGCCCCTGCGCTGAACCGCGTCAGACCGGCGTTGATGCGATCGAAATCGACCAGGCGCTCCAGCGTCGTCTTCAGCGCCCTGGTGTCGTAGATGCTGGTGGCTGCAAGCGTTCCACCCGCTTGCAGCCACGGCGCGAACGGCCGCGCGGAAAAAAATCCGTTCGCCCCGAACACCGCCGCAAAGCCCGCATTCACCTGATTGAGAAAATTGCGGTTGTGATCGCCGTTCATCAGATCGGTGAACGGCGCGTCCAGCGTCACCTGCGTCCAAAATTCGCGAAGCCGGTCGACCCGGGCGTTCGGCGGATTGCCGGCGATGATCGCGGCATTGATCGCCCCGATCGAAATGCCCGCGATCCAGTCGGGATGGATGTCGGCTTCGGCCAAGGCCTCGTAGACGCCTCCCTGGTAGGCCCCCAAGGCGCCGCCGCCCTGCAACAGCAGGGCGATGCAATCGAACGGCAGACGCCGGTCGGCGGTCGCGAGGTTTTGTCGAGGCTGAAAGTTCATGGTTCTTGCCCTTGATTTGCGGTTGTTCAAGCCAGCGGCTCGTCCGGCCGACCGGACCCGCACAGCTAATCGTTTAATGAAATATACGGTATAGTTTATTAAGTAGTCAAGACGATCGCGTTCACATCCGCGTGCTGCGGTTGATGTGTCCCGGCTACGGAGCCGTCGGCCACCGCGGATGTTTCATGGTCGAGATCACGCCGGCAACGATCGGCGCCTGGCGCGATCAACCTGTCCGCCGCGTTCCATGCCATCCGTGCCGCGGTGCCCGGCATGAAGAAGCGCGGCTGGGGCCGGATTATCAGCACGGCTTCGGCGATTCGCGCGTCGCCTCGCCGTTCAAGTCAGCCCACGTCGCGGCCAAGCACGGAATCGCTGGCAAGAGCCTCGCGCTGGAGCTTGCATGACGTTTGTGCAGTTGCCGCCAGGCGCGGCCCTATGGCAAGCAGCAGATGGCAGCTCAATTGCGGGTGTGCAAAGTTGATTTTGTCAGGAAACCTCTTTGCGGTTCCGAGCGCAACCGCTCGCGTACCGGCGGGTGAAATTGCCAAGGTCCAGGCTTTCGGGCGCGCAAGGCTTCCCCAGCAAGTAGCCCTGTAGCTGGTGGACACCTTCGTGTCTCAGGTATTCAAGCTGTTCCGGAGTCTCCACGCCTTCAGCCGTCACTTCCACGCCTAAGCCGTGCGCCAAGGTCATGATCGAGGCAACGACCGCCCTGTTCGCTGACTTGGTCAGAATGTCTTTCGTGAAAGATCTGTCGATTTTGACCTTGTCGAACGGAAACGAGACGAACGAGGCCAGCGAGGCATACCCCACCCCGAAGTCATCCAGCGCGATCGAAATGCCGATGCTCTTGAGCTGGCGGAACAGGAGAAGATTTTCATGCTTCTCCTGCAAGAGCATCGATTCGGTAATTTCCAGCTCGAGCCGATGCGGGGGCAGACCGGTCTCCAAGAGCACGCCGAGCACGACCTCGAAGAGGGTTGCACCTCGAAACTGGGCGGCCGAAAGATTCACGGCGACCCTGACATCGTCGGGCCAAGACAAAGCATCAGTGCAGGCGCGCTTAAGTATCCAGCGGCCGAGTGGTTGCATTAGTCCTGTTTCTTCCGCGATTCCGATGAACAGGTCCGGAAACAGCAACCCATCCGTTGGATGTTGCCATCGGACGAGCGCCTCCATCCCGTGGAGGCGAAGCGACTTGGAATCGAGGATCGGCTGGTAATGCAACTGGAATTCGTCACGCTTCAGCGCCGCACGGAGATCATTTACCAGTTGGTTGCGTGACATCGCCCGTCGGCTCATGTTTTCCTCGAAGAACTGGAAGCCGTTTCGGCCCTCGGCCTTGCCGCGTAGAGCGCAAGGTCCGCCTTGTGCAGCAGCTCGGAGGGTGTAAGCCCATCGGCGGGCGCAAGCGAAATTCCGATGCTGGCACCGACCGAGATCTCTTGCGTCTGAACGGCGAAAGGCTTCGCCATGGCATCGAGCAGATCGACACCCAACATCATGGCTCTCTCACGTTGATCCGAGGAGCCCATTTGCACAATCGCAAATTCATCTCCACCCAAGCGGGCGATGAGATCGCCAGGCGAAGCAAGGCGCCCCAGGCGCTCGCTAACCTCTTTCAAAAGAACGTCGCCTGCGGCGTGGCCAAGCGTATCGTTCACGACCTTGAAACCGTCAAGGTCGAGCATGTAGACCGTCAACGTTTTTTCTTCCTGTTGCGATCGGGCGATGCGTTCCGCCAGCTCCTCCATGAGCGCGGCCCGATTGAGCAGGCCGGTCAGCGCATCGTGCCGCGCAGCATAATATATCTGCGCCTCGGCCTTCTTTCTGGCCGTGACGTCGATCCGGATCGCCATGTATGCAATCGGCTTCCCTTCCGGGCCGAGTTGCGGGGTGATGACCGTGTCAACCCAGTAGAGCTCGCCACCCTTCGACCTGTTGCAGAGCTCGCCGCGCCAGACGTCCCCCCGCGCGATGCACCGGTACATCTCGCGAAAAACCTGCCGCGAGTGCAGTCCAGATTTCAGCATGCGGTGGTTGCTTCCGAGCAATTCCGTCCGCGAGTAGCCGCTGATTTGGCAAAACCTGTCGTTTGCATAAGTGATGGTGCCGCGCAGATCTGTAACTGCGACGATGACGGCCTGGTCAAGTGCATATTGCTTTTCAAGCAATTCCTGTCGCGCCTGCTCGGCACGCATTTCGGCAATTCGGAGTTCGGTGATGTCCCTGTGCCTTTCGACCAGTCCGCCATCGGGCATCGGGTGCATCTCAACGGCGATTAAGGTGCCGCTGCGAAGCTGGTAGCTCGCGTTGAAGGGCAGGCGGTCCTTGATCGCGGCAATACACTGGGCCAAGTGATCGGCCCCCGTCACCTCGCCACTGACCCGGGCAAGCCTATTCTTCAAGATCTCGTAGACCGATAGTCCAGGTCGGGCCTGGCTTTCAGCTAAGCCATACATGTTCCGGTGATGCTCGTTGGCAATCACCAGTCGAAGCTGATTGTCGAAGATGCAGAGGCCATGAGAGCTGCTTTCGATGGCGGTGCGCAGCAGGGCCTGCCAATCCATTTCTGCGGCATAATTTTGGATCGGTTCTTCCGGGCTTGTTCGATACGCAGTGGTGGTATTGTTGGTGCGCTGGTCTGGAGATGAACTCTTCATGCTACTTGTACCTACACATGCTTCGCACCAAGACAGTGTTCACAATTCCCGCTTACATCGATTGCCGGCCGGAAGGCTAAGCCGCGCGGATGACCGCGAGAAACTGCTCCACTTCAGAGCGAACTGCTTCGGCTTGGCCCGACAGTTCATCCGATGCCTGCAGCAGCCCGCTCGCCGTCATCCGCGTGTCCGTTGCCGCCTGGCTCACGCCGGAGATGTTGCCGGACACCTCCTGCGTGCCGCGGGCGGCCTGTTGGATGTTTCGCGCGATCTCAGCCGTCGCAACCCCTTGTTCCTCGACGGCCGCCGCGATCATCGTTGCGATTTCGCTCACCGAGCCAATCGTCCCCCCAATGTCCTGAATCGCCCCAACTGACTCCTTGGTTGCGCCCTGGATCGCCTGGATCTGCGCGCCAATTTCGCCCGTCGCCTTCGCAGTCTGCTCCGCAAGCGCTTTGACCTCAGATGCAACGACTGCGAAGCCGCGTCCGGCTTCGCCGGCCCGCGCAGCCTCGATGGTCGCATTGAGGGCGAGCAGATTGGTTTGTCCGGCAATCGAGCTGATCAGTTCGACGACATCGCCGATCCGCTGGGCCGCTTTGGCGAGCCCCTGAATGGTCGTGCCGGAGCGAGCAGCCTGGTCCACTGCTGCCTGCGCGATCCGCGTAGACTCCGACACTTGCCGACTGATCTCCTTGATCGACGAGGTGAGCTGCTCCGTCGAAGCCGCAACCGCCTGCACATTTGCGGACGCCTCTTCGGACGCTGCCGCGACAGCGGTCGACTGCTGGGTCGACTGCGAGGCGCTCGAAGCCAATGCGTTTGCGGCGCTTTGTAAATTCCTCGCCGATCCGCTGACCGTATCCAGTACCGTCCTTATTCTTCCATCAAAGCTCTGGATGGCGGTGGACACCTTCTCCTGCCTCTTCTCGCGCTCGGCGAGCATGGCTTCCTGGTAGACGGAAATCGCAATTTCCATATCGAGCATGACCGCACAATTCACTGCGGCAAGCAGTTCCGAAAGATGGCCCGTTTGCCAGCGATAGCGCCGAACGGCCAGCGCAACAAGCTTGCTCAGAACAAAGTTGTAGGCCCCGATATACCAGCGCGGCTCAAGGCCAATCCTGTTGTGGACCATACCGATGGTACGAACACCTTGCATATACTCGTGGTCGAAACGGCCGTTGAACAGCCGCGCCCAATGCGTCCCCTGGGCTTTCTTCAATCGAGGAATGTTGTCGCCGATCAAGATCGCGAGCTGGCGCTCCCCACCGACATGGCGATAGAAGCCCTCAAGGATATCCGGCAGCGCTGGTTCGGCAATCTTCCAGAATTCGCGAAGCAGCTCGCCGGTTCGGGCGGTGATGCCCATGAAGCGCATCCTTGCTTCCCGATCCTGCTCTGCGTTATTGGGAGCTAATGCAGCGGCTGAGGACATCGTATGGGCTCCTTGAAATGATCTGAGTTGCAGAAATTCAGTCAGAGCGTGCGAACAGTTGCTCGCCAGCGGTTCGACCGCGAAAATTGAGATCAACTTGAAGCGATTGCAGAACAATAGTGCGAGCCAGCTAACCTTCCGTTAGGCAAACTTGGCCGCATACCTTGGGCAGACTGCGCCATCTGGCCGCGCGCGTTGAGCAGCTTTGGTGATCAACAGCCAGATTGGCTCACATGTGGTTCGGATCGAACGATACCCGGCCGAAATTGCCGAGACACAAGCGTCGAGCAACCAATTTAGCGGGGCCGAACGCCAGGTTTACCAGCCTCGGGAAAGATGAATTCGACTCCGGCTTCCGAAAGAGCGGCTTCGATTGACGCGAGCGCCGGGTCGATTTGCGGCAAAGTCGCGTCCGTCTCCTCGAGGCGCCGTATAGTCGCTCGCGTAATTCCCGCAGCGTGCGCCAGGTCCATCACAGACCATCGAACCAGTCCTCGTGCTGCTCTGATTTGTGCGCCGGTGATGCATTGACTTCCGTCTTTCGCTCGCGCCCGCTCCAGATCAACACTGATCCCAAGCCATTCTTTGATCTGGCCGCCATCATCCAGGAGAGGGAGACCTGTTGATCGCTTCCATTTGAAGCCGCCGTCGGACCGACGAATCCGATGCACCACCTCATAGCTGCGCTTTTCCCTGCCAGCTTCCTCTTGAGCCCTTATGACCCTTTGCCTGTCATCAGGATGAACGATTTCGAGCCACCCGGACTCCAGCGAAACCGCGTTGAGGCCCCCACTCTGATCGCAATTGATGACCTGATAAATCCGGCCATCGGACTTGGCGCTCCACACCACGGCCCCGGTCGCCTTGACGAGGGCCTGATAGCGTTCGTCTGCGACCCGAAGCGTGTTCAGCTGATCCTCTCTGACAGTGATGTCAGTGCATACTCCAAGTGCCTTTTCGGAGCGGCCTTCTGAGTCGACAAAAATGATGATCTGGCAATAGATCCAGACGATATTGCCGCCCGGACGGATGACGCGAAACTTGCGTCTGATCGTGGAGGCCTTCTTGATGATGCGCTCAACTTCGGCCTGCTGAGCTCGATCTTCCGGATGCGTCACCTGAAGTATCGCTGCGAAAGACGGAGAGAGCTTCCCTGGCTCCACGCCCAGAAGATCATAGTACCCCCGGGACCACCGCATCTCGGTACTACGCAGATTCCAGCTCCAGAACCCGCATCGCAACTCACGTTCGATAACGCCGAAAGTCTCTTCGGCCCCCTCTCGCAGGAGGTTCAACATTTCTTGCTCTTGTCTCATGGTTGGCGCGCAAAGTACCGAACTTGGGAGGCTTGTCCAGCGCCCCTGAGTGCATCGATCCGGACCGCCAATGGCCCTCGCGGTTAACCGTGCACGGTAAAGAGAGGTGCTCGGAAGCACAAATCACGTCGAAAGTTGCGACGCGAAGAACGCGCCAGAGCCGTTCCTCATTTCAGCTAGTTGCAGACGAGAGTGCGGCTGTGGCGGCTGTAGACGTAATAGCAGTCGTTATCGGAATAGTACGAGCTCGAGCCGCCATAGGCATAGCCGGCGTAAGCGCCGGCGCCATACGCCGCGCTGCGACCGTATCGGGGTCCGCCATAGCGGCCATAGCCGCCGAAACGGTTGTAGGTGATGGATGTGCCGCGAACCGCACTTGTCAGCGCCGGGCTGCGACCCGTCGCTGCGACGGCGCCCCGCGAGGCGGGTCCGGCACCAAAACGATGCGCCGCACCGCCCAGCGCGGCGCGTGGTGCGCTGCCTGGCACGATCGGAGGACGGCCCGCGAATGCCCGGGGTCCTCCGGCTGCCAGCGGAGACGGTCCGCCGGCCGCAATCGGCGGAGGCCCCGCGATGGGCGGCGGCGGAGGGAACTGCGCGAACGCGGCGTGCGTCGACAGCGTCAATGTTGCGAGCGTCGCGGTGAGCGACAGCATCAGTGTCATTCGTTTCATGGCGTTCTCTCTCTCAGGACTGTGTTTCGAGGACCGGCGTCGGCTTGGACGCGGGAACGGATGCCGGCGTCGGCGCCTCCGGACGCCGGGTGTCGTGCGCAGGCGCGGCGGGCTCCTCCGCGGATGTTTCATGGTCGAGATCGGGCTGAATGCGGAACCAGGCCACATACAGCGCCGGCAGGAACAACAGCGTCAGCAGCGTGCCGACGATGATGCCGCCCATCATCGCGTAGGCCATCGGGCCCCAGAAGATCTCGCGCGCGATCGGAATCAGAGCGAGACTTGCGGCGGCGGCCGTCAGCAGAATCGGCCGCATGCGATGCTCGGTCGCCTCCACCACGGCGTTCCAGGCTGGGCGCCCCTCCTTCCTGAGGTCCTCAATCTGCACAATCAGGATCACGGAGTTGCGCACCAGAATGCCGATCAGGGCGAGAACGCCGAGGATGGCGACGAAGCCGAGGGGCGCTCCGCTCGGCAACAGAGCCATGACGACGCCGATCACGGCGAGCGGGGCGACCGCGAACACCAGGAACAGGCGATGGAAGCTCTGCAGCTGAATCATCAGCACCGTCGCCATGACGAACAGCATGAGCGGAACGATGGCCACGATCGGCGCCTGGCTCTTGGCGCTCTCCTCCACCGAGCCGCCGATATTCACCGAGTACCCCGCCGGCAGCTCCTTCGTGAACTCCGCCACCTTCGGCGCGAGCTGATCGACCACGGTCTTGGGCTGCGCGCTGCCGACGATGCCCGCCTTCAACGTGATGGTCGGGATCCGCGCGCGCCGCCAGATCGTCGGCTGCTCGAGCTCGTAACGCAGGTTGGCCACGGCCCCGAGGGGCACGGACTGACCACCGACGCCCGTCAACTGCAGATCGCGCAGAGTGTCGATGGACGCTCGTTCCGCCGCGGTCGCCCGTCCGGTGACATTGACCAGGTAGATGCTGTCGCGCACCTGGGTGATCGGCGTGCCCTCGAGCACCGAATTCAGCGTAGTGGCGATGTCCTCCGAGGTCACGCCGAGTTGGCGCGCCTTGTCCTGGAGAACGTCCACCTTGACGACGCGAGCCGGCTCCATCCAGTCGAACACGACGTTGCCCAGACCGGGGCTGCTCCGGACGATCCCGGCAAGCTTCTGGGAAAGATCCCGCAGCTTGGCGATGTCAGGCCCGCTCAAGCGGTACTGCACGGGACGCCCGACCGGAGGGCCGACCTCGAGCAGCTTGACGTAGGTGTCGGTGCCGGGGAACGTCTTCTTCAGGTAGGACTCGAACTGCGCCTTGACCTGGTCGCGCGCCTTGATGCCGCCCTTGGTCACGACCACCATCTGGCCGAACCAGGTGTTGGCCGTCTGCACGTCGAAAGACAGGACGAAACGCGGCGAGCCGGTCCCGACATAGGTCGACCAGTGATCGACCGAATGGTTGTCCTGAAGCTGTTCGCGCTCGAATCGCGCCATCTGCACGTTGGTGTCGGCGATGGAGGCGTTCTGCGGCAAATTCCAGTCGATCACGAGCTCGGCGCGGTCCGAGGACGGGAAGAACTGTTGCTGCACGAATTGAAGACCGAACAAGGCGACAAGGAAGGCTGCGGCCGTCACCGAGATGGTGGTCCAGCGATGATGCATGCAGAACAGGAGCAGACGCGCAAACAACTGCGCCACGCGGCCCTTCTCTCCATGATGGCCCTTCATTTTGGCGGGCAGGATCGTGACCCCGAGCAGCGGCGTGAACAGCACCGCGACGATCCAGGACACGATTAGGGAGACTGCGATCACCACGAACAGCGTGAAGGTGAACTCGCCGGCATTGCTGCTGTTGAGCCCGATCGGGATGAACCCGGCCACCGTGACCAGCGTGCCCGTCAGCATCGGAAACGCGGTGGACGTATAGACGTGGGTCGCGGCCTTCTCCAGGGGCTCGCCGATCTCTAGCCGCGCCACCATCATTTCGACGGCTATCATGGCGTCGTCGACCAGCAGGCCCAGCGCGATGATCAGCGCGCCAAGCGAAATCCGCTGGAGCGAGATCCCGGCATAGGCCATCACGACGAAGGTGATGGCGAGCACCAGCGGGATCGCGACGGCGACCACCAGGCCTGCGCGCAAGCCCAGGCTGAGAAAGCTGATGCCGAGCACGATGATCACGGCCTCGAACAGCGCTTCCGTGAAGCCGGAGACGGCATGCTCGACGATGACGGGCTGATCGGCGACCTGGTGAACGCCGACGCCGATCGGCAGGTCGGCGACGATCCTGGTCATTTCCTCCTTCAGCGCCTCGCCGAAGTGAAGCAGGTTGGCGCCGGACTTCATGCCGATGGCAAGCGCGATCGCAGGCTCGCCGTTGTACCTGAACAACGTCTTGGCCGGATCCTCATAGCCGCGCGTGATGGTTGCGACGTCGGTCAGGGGAAAGAAGCGGTCGTTGATGCGGAGGTTGACCGCCTTCAGGCTTGCCTCCGAGGTGAACTGGCCGTTCACCCGCACGCTGATCCGCTCCGGCCCTTCCTGGAACACACCGGAGGGCGCGACCGCATTCTGCCCCTGCAGCGAGGCCATGATGGCGTGGACATCGAGGCCAAGGGCCGCGATCTTCCGGGTCGAGAATTCGAGATAGATCACCTCGTCCTGCGCACCGAGAATGTCGACCTTGCCGACGTCCGGCACGGTCAGCACCTTGGCGCGGATGTCTTCGACGTGATCGCGCAGCTGACGCTGGCTCAAGCCGTCGCTGGTGAACGCATAGATGTTGCCGAACACGTCGCCGAAGCGGTCGTTGAAGCCCGGCCCGATCACCCCTTGCGGAAACTCGCCCTTGATGTCCGCGATCATGTTGCGGACCCGGATCCAGGTCGGCTTCACGTCGGCGGCCTTGGTGGTGTCGCGCAGATAGACGAAGACGGTGGTCTGGCCGGCGACGGTGACGCTCTTGGTGTAGTCGAGCGATTCCAGCTCCTCGAGCTTCTTCTCGATCCTGTCGGTGACCTGCCGGGTCATCTCCGCGGGCGAGGCACCCGGCCACTGCGCCTGGATCACCATGGTTTTGATGGTGAAGTCGGGGTCTTCCTGCCGGCCCAGCTGAAGGTACGCAAACAGGCCCGCCGCCATGAAGGCGATCATGAAATACCAGACGAGCGAACGATGACCGAGCGCCCAGTCGGAGAGGTTGAACGACTTCATGGCTTCTGATCCTGTTCGATGCGGACTTGCTGTCCTTGCTTGAGGCTGTGGATTCCGGCGGTGACGACGCGGGCGCCGGGGGCAACACCGTCGACGATCCGGGCACCGGTTAGATCGGCAACGACGTCGACCTTTTGCAGCGAGGCCGTGTTGGCGGGCTGATCGACGACCCAGACGAAATTTGCGCCGTCCTTGGCGAACAGTGCCGAGGCAGGCACGTGCAGGGCCCGGGGTTGAGTCCTGTCGAGCTTGGCGGTCACCGTCGCGCCCAGCCGAAAGCTGTCGGGCGGATTGTCCAGGGCAATGCGGACGCGCCTCAGTCGGGTGACCGCGTCAGCTTGGGGCGCAATCTCCCGGACGGTCCCTCGCACCTGAACAGCGGGCAGAAGCTGCAGGCCGACCGTGAATGGCAGACCGACCTCGAGCGGCAGCGGAAAGTCCTCGCCGAGATCGACAACAGCTTCGCGAACATCCGGCCTTGCGATCGTCACCACGGTTTGACCAGGAGACACCACCTGGCCGACTTCCGCCCCGATTGCGGTGACCACGCCGGCGAAGTCGGCCTTGATCTGCGAATAGCCGAGCTGCTCCATCGCCTTGGTCAGATTTGCCTGTTCGCGCGCTACCGTTGCTTCGCCGCCGGCGCGCGCCTGCTCGGCATTGTCCAGGGTCTGCTTCGTGGTGGCGTCGGTGGTGATGAGCGTCCGCTGCCGTTCCTCCGTCGCTCGAACCGTCGCGAACTGCGCCTCGGCCTTGGCAAGCTGTCCTTTGGCGGCGCGAACGGCGAGTTCGAGGGCCGTCGCGTCGATGGTGCCGATCGTCTGCCCCTCATTGACGAGATCACCGACGTAGACGGGACGGCTCGTCAGGCGTCCCAGCACGCGGAACCCGAGATTGGTCTTGTAGCGCGGCTCGATAACGCCCACTGCGACCATATCGGCGGAATGATCGGCTTCGAGAAGCATCGATTGGACGGGACGCGTCGGCTCAGGCGCGTTCGCTTCCTGCTGACATCCGGCAAGCGCAAGCGCGCATGCCAGCGCGCCCGCCATAGTCACGGGGCTCGTCATGAGTGATCTCCTTCGTAAGTCACGGGCTGGCCCACGCTCAGGAGCTTGCCACCGTCCACCACCACTCGCTCGCCCGGCTCGAGACCCGCCTTGATCAACACTTCGCCGGCCTCGTACCCACCGACGATCACCGGCTTCAGGGAGGCGATCCGCGTCGCCGGATCGACGGTCCAGACCGCGGGTCTGTTGCCCGCCGCCATCAAGGCGTTCCATGGCAGGGCGACCTGCCGCTCGGCCTTCACTTTCACCGTTCCCGCGACGGCGCTTCCAAGCGTCATCGTGGGGGGCGGAGCCTTGATCGCCACCTTCACCCGAATGGTCGAACTCCTCGGATCGACGGCCGGAGAGATCTCTCGAACCTCGCCGTTCGCGGTCACGCCCGAGTCGGCCACCAGCCTCAACGAAACGTCGCCGCCGTCGGCATTTCCAAGAAACATCGACTCGTACACATCGAAGACCGCGTCCCGTTCGCCGTCTTGCGCCAGCGAAAAGACCGGCTGCGCCGCCTGTACGACTTGACCGGTTTCGAGGTTGCGGGAGGTGACGACGCCGTCTGCCTCGGCCCGCAGCGCGGTGTAGCCGAGGGCGTCTTTCGACGTCCCCAGCAACGCTCGCGCCGATTCAAGCGCACCTTCAGCGGTTCGCAATCCTTCCTGCGCCTGGTCGTAGGCCGTGCGCGTGGTGAAGCCGCTTGCGATCAGCGACTTCTGGCGCTCGAAAGTCGTCTTCGCCACACGTAGCTGGGCTTCGGCCGCCAGCACTGCGGCCGTCGCGGCATCGACATCGGCCTCCTGCTCGGCCGGGTCGAGCAGTGCCAGCACCTCGCCCGCCTCGACGTGGGTCCCGACTTCGACGAAGCGCGCGATCACACGTCCGCTGACACGGAACGACAGATCGGCGCGGAAGCGAGGCTGGACCTCCCCGGTCAAGGTGAGGGAGGCTTGCCGATCCTTCGGCTGCACGATTTCCGTGCGCACGAAGGCGGCGCGGGCAGCGGGAGCGGCCGCGTGATCGTCGCAGCCTGCGAGCGCGGCGGCGACGAGCGCGAGCGTCAGTCCGCCGATGGGCTTCACCAAGCGCTTCTCACGGACGAATTTCGGACAGGGAGGTTTCATAGCGCGACCATGCGGTTGGGGGATGAGAACAGCTGACCCAAGGCATCGGACGGTTTCGGATCCGGCTTGGCTGCAACGGGATGATTGGCCTGGTGCGAGACGGCAGCAGGCGGAGGAAGAGCCGCGGTGTCGGCCGACTTGGCCTTGACGGGCCGCGTCAACCTCATGCGCCGCGTCGCCATCCCCCAATTCGTCTGCCGCTCTCGCTCGGTCAGCGGAAACGAGAGAACGACCGACGTGAACTCGCTGCCGAAACCCTGCTCGATCCGACCGCCCAGACTCCTCGCCAGGTCGTTGTCGGTCCGAACGCGCCGTCCGGCATCCGACCGCACGGAACGCGAGCCGTTGTCCAGCACGACGCAGTTCACCAGTGCGCCGCGACGGGTCAGCTTGACCTTGATCTCACCGGCACGCGCATCGAAACAGGCGTGTTTGGCCGCCGTCGCGATCAGGTCATGGACGATCAGACCCAGCCGCCAGCACCGCTCCGACTGAAGGGGGACGCACTCGGTGTCGAAGATCAGCTGAATCCTCATGCCGTCCAGTCGGGACCGGCGCATCGCGCAGCCCAACTTATGGACGTGCGCTGCGGCATCGATGAGGGCTTCGCCCTGAGGCCGCGCGAGCATCAGATGCACTTCGGCATGTCCGTGCAGCAGGGAGGCCACATCGTTCAAGGCGGCCTTCGCTTCGGCCCCTTCGGCCCGGATGATCGCAGCCGAGACCAGATCGAGCGCCGAGGCGACGCCGTCCGCGACCCTGTGGTGCGATTCCCGCAACAGGACGCCTTCCGGCAGACGATGCAAATCTTGGCTCAAAACCGGCACTGCGTTCTCCTGGAGTGGATCGGATGATCGGCCGCGGCGCGCAGGCTTTTGCGGCCCCGATCACCCGTAGGCGCTGCAAAGCGTTAATCAAACTATACCGTATATTTTCTTTTTCTTGCCTTTCGGCGGCGCCTATGTCAAGTGCCATCTGCGTACGCACAGACTCGTGAATGGGAGAACGTCGATGACGAAGAAGACCACCCCGAAACGGGGCCGACCGGCGAAGGAATTCGCCGGCGACGTCCAGGCCCGGATCCTCGATGCGGCCCAGCAGCTTTTTCTCGACAAGGGCTACCGCAGCGCCAGCATCGACGACATTTCCGAACTGGCCCCTGCGAGCAAGCCGACGATCTACGCGCATTTCCAGGGCAAGGAGGCGCTGTTCGCGGCCGTGGTGGCCCGGACCATCAGCGGCCTGTCGGATTTCGAAAACTTCGAGCCCGAGGGCCGCACCCTGCAGGACAAGCTCATGAGCCTGGGCACCGCGATCGTGGAGAAGGTAATCGAAGAATCGCTGGGGATGGTTCGCGCCACGATCGCGGAAGCGCAGCGTTTCCCGGAGCTGAGCCGCAACGTCCACGACGCCGCGCGGGACCGCTCCGTGGGTGCCATTTCTCAGCTGCTGAACGAGACAACCCAGAAGGTCGCGCGCGCGCCAAAAGGACCCTTCACGGGCAAGCGCAGCATCGCCACCGCTCAGATCTTCCTGGATCTGATCCTGCTCCCGATGCTTTTCCGTTCACTGGTGGGAGAAACGCCGAAAGACCTGCGACGGGAGTTGCCGTCTTTCGTGCGGGAACGCGTCCGGTTTTTCCTCTCGGCGTGCGAGGCGGATTGGACGCCTTGAACCGCACCTTCGCCAGCCGCTAGGCCCGGCACGTCGCGCGGTAGTGCAGCGGCTGGCCGGCGACCTGCGCCGGCGCGGCGCTGCGGAGCGCGCCCGAGCAGAAGCTCATCATCTCGTCGAAGGCCGCCCTACCAGCCGTCGTTCTCATGCGCGACGGATCGAGGTATGCACCCATTGCCTCGCACGTGCAGCGGGCCAGCGCCGTCGGGCATCCTGCCCGGAATTCGCCACTCGCCTGCCCGGCCGCGATGATCGACCCGACGAGGCCGCGGACCCTCTCGCCGTAGGATAAGACGACCGGCCAATTCGCTTGTCCTGCGGCAACCACCAGTTCGTGCAGCCTCGAATCGTGCGCCAGCCTATGTTCATGCCGCTGGCAGATCGTCCAAAAAGCGGCCTCCAGGCGCCCTTCGCCCGAGACATCACTGCGGGCCTCGATTCCCGCGCCGGCGCACACCTCGCCGAGGAGTCCAGCCACCACGGCCTCCTCCACCGCCTGGCGGGAAGGAAAGAACCGGTAGATATTTGCCGGGGACATCGAGGCGCTGCGGGCGATGTCCGCAACGGTCGTCTTCCGATAGCCGATGGCCCGGTACAGTCGAATGGCGGCCTTCACGATTCTTTCGTGAGGGCACGGCGATCCGCCCGGGGATGCCTGGGTCTGGTTCATCTCCGGCCTCAATGCGGCGGAATCGCCTGCACCTCGCGCCGGCACGCCTCGCCGAATTCACGCAGCGGATCCATCTCCTCGAGGAAGCCCGGCAGGTCGACGAACGACGTATTCGGTGCAAGGTAGGTCTCGATGATCAGCCGTCCCGCCCGCTCTGCGGCATGGACCACCTCGTCGTCGGACAGTATCCGCATACGTCCGATCAGCGCATACAAATTCACCAGTGCCGGAATCTCCGATTTGTCGCTGGTCAGCGCGTCCGCATAGAGCCGGGACGCCTCCTCGATGAAGCATCGATACAGCTTTTCACGTTTGACGAACGCGTGAGCATGATGGCGTTCGCGTACCCTCCGACGGCGGGTCGCCCACCCCGTCACGATCGTGGAAATCGCTCCGAAGGCCGAGCCTCCGAACGCGGCGAAAGCGGGGAAATAGATCGTGTTCATGCGATCACTCCTCATCTTTTGCGCCGCGATGCCGGCGCGCTTCCATCGTTCTGATCGAGGCTGCGGCGGCGGCTGCCTGGTCGAAGACGGCTCCGCAAGCTTCGCTCAGGTCCGACCTTCTTTGCCGGAGACAGGCTTCCACACCGGTGGGGTCGGGAATGTAGCCGATGCACAGGCGAAACGCGTCAGGCGCGCAGGCGGCCCTCTGCTCGGCCGTGCCGCGGTCCTCCTGCGCGAACGCCGCACTGGCCACTGAAATTAACGTCGCACCGACGAGCACCGCTCGCTTCCTAAACATATCCGATCCCTTTCACCGGTTGAGTCATTCGACCGCGCATCGCAGGACCCGAAGCCCCGCGGCCGAGCAGCGCGAACACGCGCTTGTGAGTCTCTGCACTTGACACTTTCGCGCCCCATGCGGTATGCGAAATATACGGTATAGTTTATTTAATGGTGGAACGATGTCAAGCCTGCTGTTGACGCTCGCAAGGGAAAATCCCTGGCCCGGAATTGCACTCGCATCTCTCAACTTCATGGTGGCCTTGTCGCTCGTGGGCATGAGCCTGCTGCTGACGGTGACCATCGGGGCACTCGCCTGGCTTCACGAGCTTGCCGACCGGGAGCCCGCGCCGCTGCGATGTGGCGAGCCGACCGGGCTCCGGATGCCTTCGACGACGCTCGGTTGCACCCCACGACAATCCTGGCGGAAATTCTGACATGCTCGGCGTGATCGAAGTCTTCGACGTCATGCACCCGGATCCGGCCACCGGCCATCCAGTGTGGACCGGCCTCACGGGCACGCGCACAGCCCTCAAGCGGGACGGGCACGAGATCGATCCGAAAGCCATGGCCTATTGCCCGGTCGAATGGATCGACGAGCGCGGGTATCTCGATGCCCAGCTCGCGCGCCGGCATCCGCGACCCTGGGGCATCTGACAATGAGAAGGTCTCGTGCCATGTCCAGGATCGAGCTGCCATGAGCAGGCAATCCATGCTGTCACGAAGTGCGAGCGGCCTCGTCGAACCGGAGCTACCCCTGCGGGGCTATTTTCTCTGGGTTGGAGGCGCGCTGCTCTTGCTGCTTCTGGCAGCCGGTTGGACGCTGCCTGCTCCTGCGCCGAGTCCACTCACGGACTCGCGTTCTGCGCTGCCGCCGATCCGGATCCGCTCCGACACCAAGGCACCGGAGGCGGTCGTCATCGATACCAGCGGGTTCGAACTGCACGCGAGGGCTGCCGAGCATGACATCGCTGCCGAAGCTCCATCCCGGCTGGCCGAAACTCACCTCGAAAGTAGCGACGAAACTCCGACGCAGCCGACTGATCTGCGCCTTCGGCAAAGCCTGGCGCAATCGGAGCCGGACGTTCACGACCACGCAGGCCAAACCGCCAGTCGAGAGGAGATCGGAGCGCGAGAGCGCAAACTCGCTCGCGCGCATCCCGTAAAGCGGCGGCACGCTCCGCATTCTGCTTTCGCAAACGGCCCTGGTGCTTGCGGTTCATCGATCCGCGAGCGCCGTCATTGCCGGTATGCGTGGGCGCCGAACTAATCCCCAGCCATGAATGAAAACCATAGGACTTATCCGATGCCAAAAATACAGTTGCTTGCCCTCCTGTTTTGCTCCGCCGTCGCGACCGGGACGGGAGCGATGGCCGACATCACTCCGGCTCCTTCCGACGCTGCACGGCAAAGCGCCGCCGCGCTGGACGATGTCGATGAAGCCACCATGCGCCATGTGCTCGAGCAGTTCCGTGCCACCCGCGTGCCGCTGGATCAGGCGATGACGATCGCCGAGCGCCTGCACGACGGCTCAAGAACCGCTGACGTCAACTTCGAGATATCCGGTCCACCCGTCTACCGCGTGCGCACGGTCAAGAACGAGCATATCTACGAGAACGTGATAGATGCGAGCACCGGGAGCGTGTCGCAGCGCGAGGTTGCATCGTCATTGAAGGAGCTCGATCGAGAAGACCTCGCCAACGTCGTCGCCCTGAAATGGATCAAGCAGGAGCTGTCGGATGCGGTGCGGGTCGCGGAGAAAGCGGCGGAGGGAAAAGCGCTCGCTGGCGGACTGATGAAGCAGGACGGCAAGCTCAATTTCGTTGTCGTCGTCGCTGCCGGCGACCGCTTGAAGGAAGTGCTGCTCGAGCCGCCCAAGGTCGGGCGTCGCGAGTCGACGCACCGCTAGGCCGCTGCAGCGGTGGTATGCACCGCGATCGACAGTGCATCTACCGCGCCGGGGCCGGTGCGAGTGCCGAGGTGCGTGGCCTGCGTCCCCACAAAGCGGCCGGCTCGCACAAAAAAAAGGTGTCGATTCCCGCAGCGTACTGAATAGCTTACGCGATCGAGTCGTTTTCAAAGCGAAAACCGGGGGGATCGAGTCGTTCTTAAAGTCAAAACCGAGTCGTTTTCAAAATGTGGGGTCGTGGAGTATCAAAGGGATAGCCGAGTCGTTTTCAAAGTGGCCCCACAAGTGATGACCTGTCGATTACGCCGTCAGAAATTCCAACGGGATCAGGAACGATCTCGACGCAAATAACCAAGTCATCTCAATGGCACCTACGACAAGCGGGCCGTGCGTGACGGTGCGCTTGCAGGTTTGCTCACCCGATCGCCAGCAACGAAAACTGCTGCCGACTGAACAACTGTCTGCCAATTCCTGCGTTGGGTTCTCCGTCAGTGCGGGGCGAAGCTTTCCTCGGTACTTTCGCGCGGGTAGACGAATGTCATGTTTCTCACTTGGGTTGTCATTATTAAAATTTCAGGGTAGCCCGGCTACAGGTCACCTCAAGCAATCTGCAAACCAGCGGCCGGCAACAATTACTTCGGCGCTTCGAAATCGTACGAGATGCGGCCCGCCGGCAGGTAGAACAGGGCAATCACGGCTCCCCCTCTTACCTCGGGATAATGCCGGCTTCCAGGATCCGGCGCGGTCCAACCCGGTCCTTGCCAGCCCTGCAAGCCTTTGAGCTCTGCGCCCTCATCGATCGGAATGACTACATTCAGCTCTCCATAGGGGTGGCCATGATACTGGCCGCGCAGTACGTCGTCGTCGTGCTCGTCCTTGAATCGTTTAGGGTCCTTGCTGTCCATGTAGACGGCCGTGATGCTGAAATGGAAGCTCTCAGGCGATGGCTCCAGTATCCTGCTGCGCCGGTAGTTGGGTCCATCCACTTCCTGATTGGCAGCCCACCCTTCCTTCACGCCGAGCTTTATCAGCCTGGCGAGGTCCTTATAGAGCTCGCTGTTTTCACCGTACTTCTTGTTCAGCCACTTCTCCATGTCTGCGCCCGGGGTCATGTCCTTGACCTCCTGAAGAAATGGAATACTGCGTTGAATTAAGTCTTCCCGGTGTCCCATCGATCCTATCCTTTCGCTCGTGGTCAGTCTTCGAAGCCGATAAACCTTGTGAATTCGCTCACAGCGGCTCTTGGCATCAATCTGCCTGAACTCACCAACTCCTCTTCCGCAAAGCCGATTGAAACGCCGCAGACGACCATTTGCTCGGCAGGGATCGGAAGAAATTCCCTAAGCACAATGTGATACTTCGAGAACGTCTCTTGCGGGCAAGACTGAAGGCCCCGTGCGCCCGCTGCGATCATTACATTTTGGACGAACATTCCCAGGTCGAGCCAACTTCCGACTTGCAGCCGCCTATCGATGGTGACGATCAGCCCAACCGGTGCGCCGAAGAACCCATAGTTCTTCGAGGTTTGACCTGCACGAGCCACCAAGTCCGCCTGCTCGATTCCGAGCGATCCATAGAAGAGACGACCAAACTGATTGCGCCGCGACAGATAAGGCTCAGGCAGCTCCGTGGCGTAGTACTGGTACTCGGACTTATGTTGATCCCTGGCATTCTCGTGGGCTTCAAGTAGCGCCCGCGAGATCTCTTCCTTCTTGTTCCCACCGAGGACGTAAACATTCCAAGGTTGGATATTGGCTCCGCTCGGCGCGAATCTGGCGACGTTGAGAATGTCTTCGATCGTCTGCTTTGGGACCGCTCGGCTCGTAAAGGACCGATTGGCGAAGCGACCCGTTATGATCCTGTCGACAGGCTCCCGCCCTTCGCTGCCGCGCTGCGGGGAGGCCTTGGCGACTACTTCTTGCTTACCAGAGGACATCCACCCTGCTCCTGAGGTTTGAAAGCTTCATTGCCCGGTATTGTTGCCAGAAGCTGATAATAGTCGAACCTGTACTTGGATTCCTCGGGCTTCTTAACCCTGAAGAGATACATGTCTCTGACCAGGCGGCCATCCTCTCGGATCTTGCCGTTCTTGGTCATGAAATCGTTGACGGGAGTCTCGCGCATTTTCGAAGCAATCGTCGGACCGTCAACCGAACTAACGGCCGCCACTGCCTTGAGGTAATGCATAACGGCGCCGTAGGTACCGGCATGAATCATCGTCGGAACTTTGTTGGTCTTGTCGATGAAGCGCTTCGACCAGGCGCGCGTATCGTCATTGAGATCCCAATAGAACGCCGAGCTCAGTATCAACCCCTGGGCACTCGGCAACCCGAGACTGTTGATGTCTGCGATGAACACTAGAAGACCCACCAGCTTCTGAGTCCTAGTCACACCGAATTCACCGGCCTGCTTGACGACGTTGATGAAGTCGCCACCCGCATCGGCCAGCGCGATCGCTTCAGCCTTCGACGATTGAGCCTGCAAGAGGAAGGACGAAAAATCCGGCGTATTAATCGGATGCTTCACAGAGCCGACGACCTTGCCCCCCTCCGCATCGATGACCTTGCGACTGTCGGCCTCAAGTTGCGCGCCCAACGAGTAATCGGCCGACAGAAAAAACCACGACTTCACACCTAGCTTGGAGACCGCCTTGGTGGTTCCTTGCGAAAGCGCATAGGTGTCGTAGGTCCAATGGATCCCGGTTTGCGAGCATTCATCCCCGGTCAAACGCGAGGTGGCTGCGCCGGTAGCGAGAAACGGTTTCTTCTTCTCACGGGTGATACCCTGGACCGCGAGCGCAACGGCCGAATTAGGCACATCCAATATTGCTTCAATATTTTCATTTTCAATCCAGCGGCGCGCGATCACGCCGCCGACGTCGGCCTTGTTCTGGTGGTCCGCGGCAATGAGTTCGATCTTCCTGCCGAGAACGCTACCACCGAAATCATCGATCGCCATCTGAGCCGCTACGACGGAGCCAGGGCCTCCATTATCCGCGTAGAGCGACGACATGTCCGTCAACACGCCGAGCTTCAAGGGACCTGTCGCCTGAGCGTTCGCCCGATTCAAACCGACAACCGCCACGAGGCACAAAATCGTCGCCCCTAGTCGCTTTCCGCCAACCATGATTCCCTCCGTTTGCCAGTATTGCGATATTGAGCAGAGTGACGAACAGCGGAAGTGAAAGTACTTCAGGGTGAAAATGCGCCTCATTCAGTTGGACGAAACCCAGCCGATACCCTGCTGATTCAGGCAAAAGCAGCCAAAAAGCCCGGTCAGTGCGTTTGTTCGGTCCCGCGGCGTCAAAACGACACCGGTGCCATTCCGAAATCTGCCGGCGGTTTCGGTCTCCCCCTGCAGGTCGCGGCGGCACCTTTCCTGTGCCCCGTTAGGTCTTCCCGAGCCAAGAGATGAAATGCGCTTACATGTTACCGGCAAGCGCATCGCGGCCACCTCTTCGCAACATAGAAGCCCTCAGGACCCCGCTCAATGACACTTGGAAACCTTTACATTCCGGTCTAGCAAGGATGGTTACGCTCGCCGTCACGGGCGAACGAATATCGAACCAACTATTTCGGTTCGGAAATGGCCGATTTTCGATGAAAGCATCTTCAGGGCCCGCGGTGCCGTCCGCTGCCCTTGGCACGGTTCGGACATGATGGGTTCCTTCAATACACTGGACTTGAATCTGCTTCGCGTCTTTGACGCCGTGATGGAGGAACGTAGCGTTCTGCGGGCCAGTCAGAAGGTCTGCCTGAGCCAGTCCGCCGTGAGCCATTCGCTCGCGCGCCTGCGAGAAATGTTGGACGATGAGCTGTTCGTCCGCACGGCGACAGGCATGCAACCAACCGCCAGGGCGGTGGCTATGGCGCCGCTGGTCCGGGAAGCGCTGAAATCCCTCGAACAGGCGATCGAGCTACCCAAGTTCGACCCGGAGACATCGACCAAGAAATTGACGATCGCAGCAAACGACTTCACCACGATGGTTGTCGCTCCCCGCCTTCTCCACATCTTGAGAACCGACGCGCCACACGTCGATATCGTGATCAAGCCGGTCACACGGATCGATCTCGCGGAGCAGATTGATCTCGGCAGGATTGACGCTGCTGTCGGTACCTTCTCCGCCGTCCCCTCGCGGTTCAAGTCGGGTTTCCTGTTCGAATACGACGACGTCCTTGTCACGCATTCATCGCAGCACCTCGGCCAGCTCACCACCGAGACACTTTCCGAGCTGCCCATCGTTGTCGTCTCGTTTGGAGGCGAACCGGAGGGAGCCATTGACGGATTTATCTCGGAACGCGGCCTGGCGCGTAGATCCGAAATGTACGACCGAGCCTCGTTCGAACGGGCGATGACCGCGTCAGAACGGGTGCCGAGGATTGCCGTCTCCCTCCCCCACTTTCTCGCACTCCCGGCTTTTCTGGATGGTTCGGGGCTTTCCGCCATCGTCCCGCGGCCTCTGGCCAACTCCTTTGCCCTTACCAACCCGATCTCAATTCACGAGCTTCCATATCCGACGACACGCCTCGAAGTCCGGACACTCTGGCACGAGCGCCATGAAGGCGACGCATCGCAAGAGTGGCTGCATGAAGTCATGAGACGGGCAACGGAACACCTCCGCGCCGTCGCCGTTACGTGATGCAGCGGCCTTCGAGGGACGCGAGCAAGCGGTCGATCATGGCCTGAGAGACTCCTTGATAGGTGCCAGGCTCGAAAAGCTCCGCGATCCGGTCCGGATCGAGCTGTGCAGTCACTTTCGGATCGCTCGCCAGCACGCTGCGCAAATGAAGCTTTGCGGCGGCCGCGTATTTGCGAGCGCGATGTCGACTACGGCGGCAATCGCCCCCGACGTGACGGCGAGAAGCGGCGGCAGGGTTGGCCATTCCGCGTGCCAGGCTCCGGCGCTCCGTTCGTGCTCCTGGACTTGAGCGGCGAAAATCGTCGCAGCCAGGTTCGGAGCCATCGTGGCCGCCGCCAGTGCGCTCGCGGCCGCCACGGGATTGCGTTTATGCGGCATCGTCGGAAGAGCCGCCCCGCCCCTGGCCTGACGGCTCAAAGGACTCCGGGCGAAGGCGGGGCTGTAAAATCAATCGCTTGAGCCGTCACCGAATTTTCCGGTGGACCGGCTCATTTTGTTGGTGCCAGACATAGCCAGGATCGCGACACTCCCTGTTGCGACACGCGATCTCCGCGAGCGCATCCAGCGGCGGATGTGCGGCGCCGCTTCGGCCTCTCTCATGTCGGGACTGATGATGCGAAAGCTTCTGACGATTTTGGTGATCTCGTGCTGGGCCAGTTTGGCTTACGCACAAAAGGCCGACCTCGTTGTCACGAACGCAAAGCTCGTGACGCTGGATCCCGCATCGACGATCGCGCAGGCTCTCGCAGTCCGCGACGGCAAGATCATTGCAATTGGCGGCAACGACGCCATGGAAGGCCTGATCGGGCCCGCGACCCGCCGTGTCGACGCAGGGGGACGCACGATCATTCCGGGATTGATCGACTCCCATATTCACGCCGTGCGCGCCGGCCTCACCTACGCAACCGAGGTCAACTGGATCGGCGCAAAGACTATCCCTGAGGCCATGGAACGCTTGCGCCAGGCGGCAACAGCGCGCCCGGCATCCTGGATCATCGTGGCCGGCGGCTGGAGCGAATTGCAGTTTACTGAGAAGCGGCGGCCAACGCTCGCCGAGGTGATGTCGGCCGTTCCCGACAATCCGGCTTACATCCAGCTGTTCTATTCGGCGGTGCTGATGACGCCAAAGGCGCAACAAGCCCTCGGGATGTCCGCGGATCAGTTGCCGACCGGTATCACAGCCGCATCGGGCGACGCCACGGGCTGGCTCAACGGCTCCATTGTCAGTATCTCCGCGCTGTTCGATCGGCTGCCGAGGCCGAATCTCGAGGAGAATGGCGCCGGGACCCGGCAGTTCTTCACGGAGCTCAATCGTCTCGGCGTGACCGGGATCGTGGATCCCGGCGGCTTCAGCATTTATCCCAGCCATTACGCCGCCTTGCAAAAGCTCTGGCGTGAGAAATCACTCTCGGTGCGGGTTGCCTACAGTCTGTTCGCCCAGAATGTCGGCGCGGAATTCGAGGAGTACAAGTCCCTCACGCCGTTCCTGCCGATGGGATTCGGCGACGACATGCTGCGGTTCAACGGACTAGGCGAGCGGATCACCGGCGCCATGTACAACAACAATGCGCCCGACGCGGCCGCCAAGGACAAGTTCCGCGAGATCATTCGCTGGGCGGCCAAACAAGGGCTGACCGTCACCATCCACTGGCAGGAAGACAAATCCGTCCATCACCTCCTGGACCTCTATGATGAGGTCAACAAGGAGACGCCGCTCGCGCCCCTGCGCTGGTCCATCGCCCATCTCGACAACACCTCGCCTGAAACACTGACGCGCATGAAAGCCCTTGGGGTCGGCTGGACCATGCAGGACGCGATGTATCTCGGAGGCGACCGTATCGTGGCGCAGGTCGGCGAAGCCGCGCGCAGCATGCCACCCCTCGTCACGGCGTTGCGCATGGGGGTCCATGTCGGGGCCGGCACGGATGCGCATCGGGTCGCATCCTACAATCCGTTCGTGGCGCTGCAATGGATGCTCGACGGCAAGACCGTCGGCGGACTGTCGACGCGCGGCCCGGACGAAACACCCAGCCGCGAAGATGCCTTGCGCCTCTACACGGTGGGAAGCGCGTGGTTCTGCTTCGACGAGACGCGGCGCGGCACGTTAGAGACCGGCAAGCTCGCCGACTTCGCGATTCTCGATCGGGATTTCATGTCCGTCCCCGTCGAGCAAATTGGCGCCACGGCGTCTCTGCTGACGGTCGTGGGCGGCAAGGTCGTCTACGCAGCGGATGCTTTCGCGAGCGCGAAATAGGAGCTGGAGACCTGGTGTGCGGCGCAGCCTGAACCGGGCGAGAGCAACTAAATCGCCGATCCGGCATTATCCCCGCGAGCCGTTTCGCGGAGGTCTCACGATGGAAGACCAGAATCGGATGACCCTGGTTTTGAGTGCTATCGCCCTCGCCGTTGTCGTCGTGGTTGCATCTGCGATCACGATGGAGCGCGTCAACATGCCTGCGGTCAGCAACGACGCAGCTCCCGGAACAGTCGGCCTCGCCAGGCCGCACCCACCGCTGGACCGCGCGGCCGGTGAGCCGATCCAGACGGTCGGCAGCCCGTCCAGCGCGAGTATTCGCGGACGTCCCTGATCGAACGCCGGGATTACGGCACAGCACTTTTGATGATTTCTGCCGCTTTCGCGGGTTCAATATCCTATACAAGGCGCCCGTCCCCCCTTCCGCGGCAGGAGCCATCCATGGCCAGTGAAAAAGGCCCGAACATCAAGAAGAAGCAGAAATGCAAGAACTGTGAGGGCAAAGGCCTGCTCAAGAAGGGCGACAAGGTGGTGAAGTGCCAGCGCTGCAAAGGCACGGGCGTGCGGTGATGTTGGGCTGCCGGCCTCTCCGATGCCGAGGTGGAGGCAGTCAAACTGCGCAAACCTTCAGTCCAGCGCGAACACCAACCTGATGTTCGCCCCGATCAGCCGCCTCGCTCCAACCTCGATTGGCACTTCCTGCGGCAAGGCGCGTTGCGGTCTTTTCAGGGAGGTGCAGATGACCAAACCGACGCGCAAGGCGTAAGGACCGGGACATCAGGTTTGCAGGAACGACTTTGTAGGAACGACTTTGTAGGAACGACTTGGGCCCGTTGCGTATTGGGCCGCGCCGGTCCTTGCGATTCCGGCAATGGCGGCCTCGGCTCGAAGCCCCGCCCCCGGGCCACAGGCCGGGGCCGCCTGACGGGGATCGGCCGGTCATCTCAGCCCATCATGGAGCACTGCGCGAAAGACCATGGAGGCGCCCACACCAGGGATGCAAAACCCGCTTCGACAGGCGCGGCTCTACGGCTACCTGATCGAACGCGAGGGCGCGCTGTTTCATCCCGGCGGCAGCCACCCGCTGTGCAGCGCAGGCATGACGCGACGCATGATCGAGGCGGGCTGGCTGGTGAAAGCCGGCGACCACTATGAGCTGACGCCGCAAGCGCAGGAAATAATCGCCTCGCGCGCGATGAGTCCGGGATGACTTAATCGTCGCTGGTGCGGATTTCCGCGCCCGCGCAGGAACAGGTGCGTGACGAGATCTTTGCCTCGGCACGGCATGTGAAGACGTCAAGCAAAAGGAGCGGACATGAAAGCGCTTGTTCTCGGAGGGCTCGTTGCGGCTCTCGCATTCCCCCCTGCCGCATTCGCGCAAGGCGGCGCGGGTGCGTCCAGGACCGGGTCGAGCATCGACTCCTCTGGCACCGGCGGCGCGACGGGAGCGGGAGCCTCCAGCCTCAACACGTCATCGGACAACAATGGCGGCGGCGCGAACGCACCGGCCAAATCGTCGACGACGCGGCCAGGCGACAACGACACAAGGCAAACGCAAGGAGGCCAGCAGGCCATGCCGGGGTCCGGCTCCACCGGAGCGAACGCAAATAGGCGCGCTGCGATTGACCGATTGCCCTCACGCTAAAGGCCCGGACGATGGTCCGGGCCTTGTCTCGTCACCACCAGGGATCCCAATAGGGCGGCGGAGCGTAGGCGTAAGGCACATAGTAGGCCCGCCGCACGACGCGCGGTCCATAGTAGCCGTAGGGCGGGCCATAGTAGCGCGGGCCATAATAGGCATCGGCCGCGAGCCCCGCCGCAAGCGCACCGGCAACAAGACCGAAGCCGATACCCGGGCCTCCCCAATGGCCGTGCCAGCCGCCGCGCCAAGCATGGGCTTCCGCCGGCGAAGCCGCCGTCACGAACAGGGCCGAGATCAACGTGAGGACTAAAGCAAGTTTCTTCATGTGCGACTCCCAGAACTTGGAAACCGACCGCAAAACGCCAGACCGGAATTGAAGTTTCCGAGCGTTCCGGAAAATTTTGCAGGCAACTGATCGACGCGAATGCAGACGCCGGCCGCGCGCGGGCGAGAGCGGTGGCTCCCGCCCGCGGCCATGCTTACTTGCTGTTGATCGCGATGCGCTTCACCTTCTGTTGTGCCGCCGGTGACTTCGGCAGGGTGACGGTGAGGACACCGTTGTTGAAGGAAGCCGCGACCTTGTCCTGGTCGACGTCATCGACCGGAATGCGCCGCTCGAAACGGCCATAGTAGCGCTCGCTGAAGAGACGTTCCTTGTCTTCCGTTTCGCTCTTCTTCTCGCCACTGATCGTCAGCACGCCGTTTGCAAGCTCGACGTTGACGTCCTTCTGTTCGAGACCGGGAAGCTCGGCGACGACCTTGACCTCCTTGTCGCTCTCGTCGAGTTCGACGTTCGGCCAGCCCATTGCGGTCGAGGAACCGAACGGGCCGAGATCAAAGCTGCGGAAAGCGTCGTCGAACAGCCGGTTCATCTCGCGGTGAAGCGCAAGCAGCGGATTGCCGGCTTCGCCGCGCTGAGCGGCCATGTTGCGTGAGCCGTTGTTCCACGGAATGAGATCACGTAGTGCCATTGTCGTTTCTCCTTATCTCCTGTCTTGGTTGTCGATTGGCGCAGCTCAGCGCGCGGCGAGAGCCACGCACGCGCTACAAAGCCCGGACGATCAACTCGTCAGGCATCTGCTTGTGCTCGATGTTTCGGTCGGGGCTGCCAAAAGAATTAGGAGGCGGCGATTTGGTTTCAAGAGCCGGCTGCCAAGCGCCCCCCGATGGCAGCGCGAACCTTTTCGAACGCGCGCATTTCGATCTGCCGCACCCGCTCGCGTGAAACGCCATACCGTGCCGCGAGCTGCTCAAGTCTCAGCGGCGGCTCGGAGAGCCAGCGCGCCTCGAGAATGTCGCGCTCGCGCGGCTTGAGGACGGCCAGCGCGCCGGCGAGGGCGTCACGCCTCCGTCTGGTTTCTTCCTGCTCGGCGTATTCGGCTTCAGGACTGGATGCGGGGTCGACGAGCCAGTCCTGGACTTCGCCGCCGTCGGCGTCGCGCACCAAAGCGTTGAGCGACAGGTCGCCGCCGAGGCGCCGGTTCATCTCGATCACGTCGTTCTCCTGCACGCCGAGCCGCCGCGCGATCTGGCTGGCGTGCTCGGGGCGGAGATCACCATCCTCCAGGGCGGAGATTTCCGCCTTGGTCCTGCGAAGCTTGAAGAACAGCTTCTTCTGCGCCCCGCTGTTGGCGATCTTGACCAGCGACCAGGACCGCAGGATGTATTCCTGGATCGACGCCTTGATCCACCACATCGCGTAGGTCGCAAGCCGAAAGCCGCGCTCCGGCTCGAAGCGCTTGACGGCGTGCATCAGGCCGACGTTTTCTTCGGAAATGATGTCCGCAACCGGCAGGCCGTAGCCGCGATATCCCATCGCAATCCTGGCAACGAGCCGCAGATGGCTTGTGACGAGATGATAGGCTGCCTCGCGGTCGCCGTGCTCGCGCCATCGCTTGGCATAGGCGATTTCCTGGTCGGGCCGCAGCATCGGAAACTTGCGAATTTCCGCCAGGTAATGTGCCAATCCGCCCTCAGGCGACAGCATCGGAACAGTTGCAGTGCTTCCCATTGCCCACCTCTTCGAGTTTGTCTGCTTACGCTGCAAAATCGACATGACAAAAAAAGGTTTCGGCCGACGACGTTACGACCGGTCGGGCCGGCGCGTGGGTTTGCGGCGGCTCCGGCCGCGTCACGAGATAGAGCTCGCCCGCCACCAATAGGAGGGCAGCGACGGCCAGGGCCAACATGCCGAGCACCAGATCGCTGTCATCATCCATGCGCGTTCGAAACGTGTATCGATGTCGAAGATCGGCAGCCATTGCCATTGGCTATCCGCGACATCGAACGTCGACACCGGAATTTTGTTCCGGACTTTCGGCGTCCCGCCGAGACGCGGTCTCACCCTCCCAGCGAATTCCTCGTCGCGCGAAGAATATCGTCCGACAGCTTGGGATCGTCCACGGCGCGGGCGAGCACGAGGGCGCCGACCATGGATGCGGCTGCGGCGAGCGCCTTGTCCTCGCGCTGGCGCGGCTTCAGCGTGGAGGCCATCCGGCTGCTCAGCAGGGCGATCGTGCCGCGCACGCCGGCGGTGAAGCGCTGCCTCAGGCCGCCGCTTTGACGTGACACCTCACAGGCGAGCGCAGCGAAGGGGCAGCCGGCGGCGGGATCGTCGCGATGCCCCGGCGAGAGATATTGCGAAACATAGTCCTCGAGCGCGAAGGCCTCGGGCAATTCCTGGCCTTTGGCCTTGATCGCATGGGCCACGGCTTCCTCGACCAGCCGCTCCTTGGAGCCGAACTGACTGTACAGGCTGCCGTGCGTCATCCCGGCCGCCTCGGCGAGCGCGTCGACACCGACGCCAGCGATGCCGCGCTCCCGCAGCAGGCGCGAGGCGGTCTCGAGAATATGCTCGCGATTTTTGGCAGCCTGTTCCTTTGAGACGCGCATGGGACCGATCCTTGGGCACGGGGCTTGACTTTTATAATTACGATCGTCATGTATATCAATCGTTACGATCGTAATCAAACGATTTCAGGCCCGGTAGTGGCGTCGGAGAGGCATTATGAACAGGATCACACCGAAGATCGCGCTGGTGACCGGCGCCTCCTCAGGCATCGGCCAGGCCACGGCAGAGCGGCTCGCGAACGCCGGCTACAAGGTTTTCGGCACCAGCAGGCGGGGCGCACAGTCTGGCAAGCAGGCGTTCGAGATGCTGGCCCTCGACGTCACCAGCGATGCATCGGTGGAAGCCGCCGTCGGCGAAGTGATCCGGCGCGAGGGCCGCATCGACCTGCTGGTGAACAATGCCGGCTTCGGCGTTGCGCCTGCCGGCGCGGAAGAGAGCTCGATGGAGCAGGCGCGTGCGATTTTCGAGACGAACTTCTTCGGCATGATCCGGATGACGCGCGCCGTCGTGCCGCACATGCGCCGCCAAGGCAGCGGCCGCATCATCAATATCGGCTCGGTGCTCGGCTTTCTGCCGATGCCTTTTGGCGCGCTCTACGCCGCGACCAAGCACGCGGTGGCAGGCTATTCGGAATCGCTCGACCATGAACTGCGCACGCGGGGCATCCGCGTCTCCGTGGTCGAGCCCGCCTACACCAAGACGCCGTTCGACGCGAACTTCATGGAGCCCGACGCCACGCTCGAGGAATATCGCGAGGCGCGCGCCGGCGTGACCAAGCGGGTGAACGAGGTGATGGCGACGGCCGAACAGCCCGGCGTAGTGGCCGAGACCGTGCTGAAGGCGGCAAGCGCGGCGCGCCCGCAACTCAAATACGCGGCCGGCAGCCTTGCGAAGCGCCTGCGGTTTCTGCGGCGGTTTGCGCCTGCAGCCCTGGTGGATGCCGGGCTTCGAAAGGATTTGCGGCTCGATGCGATGGCGGCGCCGCAGCCCGCCCGCACGGCGCGGGCTTTCTGACGGCGGCAAGCTTGCCAGTGCGAAGAACCTCCGGACCGAGAGAAAAAATGAAAGCACTCGTCTTCAAGCGCTACGGCAAGCCGGACCAGATCGCGTTGGCCGAGATCCCGCGGCCGACGCCGAAGCCGAACGAAATCATGGTCCAGGTTCACGCCGCGGGGTTGAACCCGATCGACAACATGATTCCGAAGGGAACGTTCAAGCCGATCCTCAAGTTTCAACTGCCGGCCACACTGGGCAGCGATCTCGCGGGCATCGTCGTCGAGGTCGGAAACCGCGTGACCCGCTTCAAGCCGGGCGATGCCGTCTTTGCCAGCATCTTCGATCTCGGCACCGGCGCTCTCGCCGAATTCGCGATCGTGCCGGAGGATGCCGCCGCGCTCAAGCCTGCGAATCTGGACTTCGTGCAGGCGGCCTCGATCCCGATGGTCGGCCTGACATCGTGGCAAGCGCTTAGGGAGCGCGTTCTTCTGAAGCCCGGCCAGAAGGTGTTCATTCCCGCGGGCGCCGGCGGGATCGGCACGTTTGCGATCCAGCTCGCGAAATATCTCGGAGCGAAAGTGGGGACGACGACCAGCACCGGAAATATCGATCTGGTGCGCAGCCTCGGGGCTGACGAGGTGGTCGACTACAAGACCCAGCAATTCGAGGCGGTGCTGCGGGATTATGACGCGGTGCTGGGTACACTCAGGGGCGACGCAGTCGAGACATCGCTTCGGATCCTGAAGCGGGGGAGCAGGATTGCTTCGCTAGTCGGGCCGCCGGACGCCGCGTTCGCGCGCGCCCGCGGGATGAACTTCGTCATGGTGCTGCTGTTCGGATTGCTGAGCCGCAAGATCATCCGCCAAGCCGGCAAAATCGGCGCGGACTATTCGTTCGTGTTCGTGCACCCGGACGGCCTCCAACTCGCCGAGATCGGCGAGCTGCTCAAGTCCGAGCGTATCCGGCCGGTGATCGACAAGATCTTTCCGTTCGCACAGGCGAAAGAGGCGCTGGCCTATCTCGAAAAGGGACGGGCCAGGGGGAAAATCGTCGTCCAGATGAGATGAGGGCGCCGATGCGGCCCGCGCGCAATCGTCTCAGCCGTCCACCCGCCACAGCCGCCATCGCTCCGGCACGCCCTTGAGCTGATGCACGCCGTGATCCCTGAAACGGATCCCGGACTGCGGCGCCAGTAGCTCCTTGACCGCGCTAGAGACCAAGACTTCACCGGCGCGCGCCTTTGCGGCGACGCGGGTGCCGATGTGGAAGGCGAGGCCGACCGCCTCGGTGCCGCTCACGGTGTATTCGCCGGCATGCAGGCCGACCCTGATCTCGAGGCCGAGCGTACGCACGGCCTTCTGGATCGCGGTCGCGCAATTGATTCCGGCAGCCGGCGTCTTGAACGTCGCCAGCACGCCGTCGCCCGTCGTCGTGACTTCCTTGCCGCGCGAGCTCTTCAGCTCCTTGCGGACCGCCGCGTAATAATGGCCCATGATTTTGGTCCAGCGGACATCGCCGAGCTTTGCGGCTTTTGCGGTGGAGCCGACGATATCGACGATCAGGATCGTGGCGAGGGCCCGCTTGAGCTCGATGTTGCCCGCGGCCGGTCGGCGCCGGAGCACTATCGTGCCGGCCAGCGGTTCATAGCGATGGTTGCGGCGCCGCGCGATCGCGGCTTTGGCGTAGTCCTGGGCCCGCTGCGCGCTGCCGCAGCGAATTGTCTTCTGCTGCGGCAGACGCGTCCAGTAGACCTTTCGTCCGTCACCGGCGCCCTGGACTTCCACGGCGCCCCATTTCAGGAGGATCGCGGTGCCAACGCGCCGGACACACCACGCTTTCGACGTGTAACCCGATACGTTCGACTGATGGATTCCGATGCGGAGGAATTTTGGCATGAACGTGCGGCCGATTGATGACACGCTTGGATGGAACGCTTGGGTGGATGAAACGCTTGGCTGGCTTCGCCCCGAGCGTAATCACACAATCCTGCGTTGGCAACATGACTCGAAGATCGCCCGCTGCTTAGCCGGGGTGTCCGTCACCTTCAAAACGCAAAAAGCTCGATCGGATCGCTGAAGCCGCGCACCTCATATTTGCCGACATGCTCCAGCTCGAACTCTCGCTCGACCAGCTCGGCGAAATCGCGTGACAGCAGCACTTTCTTTCCCAATTGCTTGGTCAAAGCTTCGAGTCGCGAGGCCATGTTGACGGCGGGACCGATCACGGTGAAGTCGAGCCGGGTGGACGATCCGATATTGCCGTACATGACGTCGCCGACATGGACGCCGATGCCGTAGTTCAGCGGCGCTCGGCCGGTGCCGTCGTTGCGCGCGTTCAACGCGATCATCGCCTGACGGGCTTCGGTCACGGCATGCAGCAGGTTTGCGCAGGCCTTGGGCTCGCTCAGCGGAAAGATGGCGAGCAGGCCGTCACCGATGAATTTCAGGATCTCGCCGCCATGCCGCGCGATCGGCTCCGACATCGCGTCGAAATAATCGTTGAGCAGATCGATGACGTCGTCGCGCGGCCAGTTGTCGGAAATCTTGGTGAAGTCGCGCAGATCGCAAATCATGATCGCGGCGCGCACCGTCGTGCCGGTGCCCCGCCGCGTGGCGCCGGCCAGGATGAGCTCGCCGGCGTGGGAGCCGACATAAGTCTCGAGCAGCGTTCGCGCCAGGCGATTTTTGACGCGGATTTCGCTGACCAGCGCCAGCACAGGCAACAGGTTCTTGAGGGCGGCGACGTGGGTGTCGTCGAAGCCGCCGGGCCGGTTGGTCGCAAAGGTGACGAGATGGCGCTTGCCGAGCGTATGATAGAGCGGCCAGGCCACATAGTCGGTGAGGCCCTGCGCGCGCATCTCGCGGTAGAGCGCGTGCTTGCGGCCGAGCGCTGGGTCCTGCTCGAGATTTTCGCGCAACTCGGTCGCGCCGTCGAACATTTCGTTGGCGGGACTGCCGATGAACTCGGACCGCTCGCGGACGTCATGGTCGACCCGTGCAATCTCCGCCTCGCGCATGCCGTCGGACCACATGAAGCGGGCGCCCAGCCATTGCGGATGGTGGATCAGCACGTGAAGCGTCGACCGCGCCAGCGGAATGCCGGCCTGCTGAAGCCGGATGCACATCTCGGCAAAGATATTGTCGATGAAGCGCTGGTCGCGCGTGCCGTTGATCAGCCAATCGACGACGCCGTCGGACAGCGTGGCGGATTTCTTCTCTGGCGCGGTCATATCTGCCCGTTCATATCCTGGCCGTCCACATCGTGTTTTGGGCGGCGGTCTGCATCAAGGCAGATATCGTGCTCCGGCGCGACGGCGTCAACCTAGCCAGTTGCATGGATTGTACGCATCGCTCTGATCGGCGGGAACGCCGTTCAGCCGACGACCTGGATAGACCCCAGCACGGCCAGCCCCGAGACGAGCGCAAGCGCCGATGCTCCGGTCAGTTCGACCTTCAAGGTGTTTTCGTGCGAAATCGCAAAATCCGTGCCGTCGAGACGGATGTCGCAGTCGCCATGCGCCGCGTAGATGAGATGCGTGCCGGCGGGCAATCGCCGGTCACCGGGCGCCCTGAGCGCTTCGAGCTCAAGCGCGACCGCACCGCGCCGGCCCATCAAATTCACGACTTCGACTGGCCCTTCCTGGAGCTCGGTGACGATCTCGAGCTCGCCGGTGAAACGCACCGTGGTGAACGGCTCGCGCTCGTCGAATTCCTGCGTGGGCGACTTCAGCACCAACCCGCGGCCGCCGACCACCATCTGCAAACGGTCGATGCCGGGCATATGGGAGAATGGCCCGGCCGCCACGATCGGCGTGGAAGCAAAGCGCCACAGCAGGCTGTCCCAATCCCTCACGCTGGAATCGGCGCGATGGGCATCCGCGATATCGGTGAAGATGCCGCCGCCGTTCTTCCAGGGCGAGCGGGTATAGTCTTCGGGTTTCAGCAGGGTGGTTTTCATGTCTCGAGGTGGTCCGGGAGCGTAGGAGGGCGGGTGTCAGCTGCGTATCATGCAGATAGGTTTGTAGCCAGCTCGCTTCCCGCAGCACGCCAATCTTTCGCGACTACTTGGTCGTCAGTGCCGCGACCGGGCGCCACGCAACATCAGGCGCGCTCTCAACCAACTGCCGGCAGCGATCGCGCATCAATTCAGCCGGACGATCCGAGCCGCGCATGTTCAGCACGGCTTCAAAATCAGCGAGTGCAGCCGCAAACCGGCGCGCGCGATAGTTCGCGAGGCCCTGTTCATAGCGGACGATCCAATCGAGCGTCTCGCCGCCGTCCTCTCCGACGAGTCCGACCAATTCGTAGACCGCAAAACCCTCCTCGCGTCCATACACGGCGATGCTGTCGATCTCGCGCGTGACGATGGCGCCGCGTGCGAGACGTTCGGTCGCTTCGCCAACGAGGATTTGCGTGCCGTAGGATTTGTTGGCGCCCTCGAGGCGGCTTGCGACGTTCACGGCATCCCCGATCACGGTGTAGTTCAAGCGCAGTTCCGAGCCGATATTGCCGACCAGCATGCGGCCGGAGTTGATCCCGATCCGGATCTGGAGCGGCTGGCCGAGATCGTCGGCAAGGCCCGACGCCGAGATTGCCCTGCAACAGCCGAGCGCCGCGCGGCAGCAGCGCAGCGCGTGGTCGGCCTGCGGCTGCGGCGCGCCCCAGAACGCCATGACGGCGTCGCCGATGAACTTGTCGATGGTGCCGCCATTCGCGACAACGGCCTCGGAGGCGAGGTCGAGATAGCGCGACAGCAACGGCACCACGCGATCGCCGAGCCGCTCGGACAGCCCGGTGAAGCCGGCGATGTCGACGAACATCACGCTGAGCTCCTGCATGCTGCCACCGGGTCTTGCCTCGACGCCCTGGCGCAACAGCGAGCGGACCAGATCGGCCGGGATGAACTTGCGAAACGCCGACAGGCCGGCCGCCATCTCGGCGATCGCGCCCGACAGGCTCGCGATCTCCTTCAGCCGCGACGGATGGCGGCGGACCTGCTCCAGCGCGAAGGCTTCGACATGACGGAGCTCGCCGACGACACGCGACAGCGGCGCGGCGATGACGGAACGCGCCAGCATCGCCGAGGCCAGCGCTGCGAGCACGGCGCCGATGGCAAGGCCGAGGATCAGGCGGCGCAATGTCGTCTCGACCGGACCGAGAAACTCGGCCTCGGGGATCACGGTCGCCAGCGACCAGCCGGGAAACGGCAGCGGCGTGAGCGCCACTTCGTAAGCCGCGCCACCCGATGTCAGCCGGCTTCGCCAGGCTTCCTTGCGACCATCCTCGCCCGCCTTCACGAGCGCCATCCGCGCCAGCGGTAGCAGCGTCGTATCGCCCTTCGCAACGTGCAGCTCGTCGGCATCCTTGTCGGGCGCCGCGATCAGCTCACCACTGCCGTCGATGATGAAAGCCGTTCCGGTGCGCCCGACCTCGAGCTGCGACAGGAAGCGTGCGAGCCTGGTGTATTCGATGATGACCGCGAGCACGCCTTGCCGCTCCTGGTACACGTCGATAGGTCCGGCAAAGGCAATCGACGGCCGCTCGCCGGTCGGATGGTCCATGACCTTGAACCACTCCGGCTCCCCGGCCGCCAGCCCGGTCTTGAACCAGGTGCGATCGGCGACCCGAAAATCGGTCGGCTCGAAACGGCGATTGGCGAATTCGATGTCGCCGGGCACCACGTCGTATTCGTCGATGCGACGCTGGCCGGCATGATCGGTCAGCGAGATCTCCATCATCTCCAGGCGGCGGTCGCCGAGCTTGTGCGCGGCGAAGAAGGTCCCGTCGGGCCAGCCAAAGGCGACCCAGGAGATCGTCGCCTGCGATTGCAGTTGCGACAGGAACACGAATTCGCGCTTGTCGGCCTCGCGGGTGTCGAGCACGTTCTGCAGGAACAGGGTGCGGATCGCGGTGTGGGCGGCACGCGCCTCGTCGACGATCGCGGCCACCTCCTTGCGGACGGCGGCCACGATCTGCTCGTTGATGGTCGATGCGAGCTGCCGGCTCGCCGTCTCCGCCGTGCGCCACCACAGGAGGCTGGAGAGAGCCGCGGTCAAAAGGATCGCGGTCAGGACCAGCGCCGAGACGGCGAGCCGAATGCTGACCGTCAGCTTCGCGATCGCGCGCAGGTGCCGTCCGGGATCAACATTCATCGCTGTTTCCGTTCTCCGGCAAAGCGGCGACTGGCCACCTCCTGTTACCGCTCTACGCAGCGCGTATGCATTCGTTACCTGTGGCATCCATCGCGCCCCGCCGCCAATGCTCTCCGGCTAAGGTCTCGATAGAGACTAGGCATTGGATTGACCGGCCAGTCACCCGCTAATCCGATCCAAGCGCACAGCCCGTGCGCCCGTCTAACCGCCTCACGAACTCGTGACCTACTTGATTGGTAACGCGAGCCGGGTGCGAGGCGAACCGAACAAGGCGCTCTTCGCCTGCCAGGCGATGCCATCTCGAACAGGAGAAACTTCAATGTCTGCCAAACTTGCCGTGACCACGCTCGTTCTCGCCGGCGCCATGTCGACCGCACTGGCGACTCTGGCCACTGCTGCTCCGCTGACCAAGGCCGAGGGCGACGCGGCCGTCGCCGCCAAGAAGGAAAAATGCTTCGGCGTCGCCCTCAAGGGCCAGAACGATTGCGCGGCCGGACCAGGCACGACCTGCCAGGGCACCTCGACCGCCGACTTCCAGGGCAATGCCTGGAAATTCGTCCAGGGCGGCACCTGCACCAGCATCGAGCTGCCGGGCGGCAAGAAGGGCTCGCTCAAGCCGGTCTGACGCGCTGCGTCGCGACCACCACAACAGGGAAGAGCGGAGAGAAACCATGACGACGGCAATCGCGCCTGACATGTCTGCGGTGCCCCTCCGCTATTCCGCGTCCCTCGGCGGCGTCGCCGGGACGAGCTTCAAGCCCGAACACCTTCAGGCGATCCTGAGCACGAAACCGCAGCGCGGCTTCTTCGAGGTCCACGCCGAGAACTATATGGGCGCAGGCGGACCGCCGCATCGCGCACTGGAAGCGATCCGCCGCGACCATCCCGTCTCGCTGCATGGCGTGTGCATGTCGATCGGCGGACCGCAGCCGCTCGACAAGGCGCATCTGGCCCGCTTTCGCGGACTGGTGGCGCGTTACCAGCCCGCGCTGGTATCCGAGCATCTCGCCTGGTCGACGCATGAGACCAGCTTCTTCAACGACCTGTTGCCACTGCCCTATACCGCGGCGACGCTCCGAAATGTCTGCGATCACATCGATCAGGTGCAGGACGCGATCCGTCGTCCGCTACTGCTGGAAAACCCGTCGACCTATGTCGCTTTTCGCGAATCGTCCATGAGCGAGACCGATTTCATCCGCACTGTTGCCGAACGCACCGGCTGCGGACTGCTGCTCGATATCAACAATGTCTTCGTATCAGCAACCAATCACGGGTTCTCGGCGCTCGACTACCTCGCGGACTTTCCGCTGTCCCGCGTCGGAGAGATTCATCTCGCCGGCCATGCCGAGCAGGCCGACGACGAAGGCGACCTGCTGCTGATCGACAGCCATGACGGCCCGGTCGCGGACGCCGTGTGGAAGCTGTACGAGATCGTCATCCAGCGCCGCGCTCCGGTGCCGACGCTGATCGAGTGGGACAGCAAGATCCCGGATTGGCCGGTCCTGCAAGCGGAAGCCGCCGCTGCGCAGGCGATCCTCGATCGTTACCGCCCGGTCGGGCTGACGGGAGATCGTCATGCCGCCTGAGCCTGACCTTTGCTTTGCCGCAGCCTTTGCACCGGCGCTGCTCGACCCGGTGCGCCCTGCGCCTGAGATCGTGGCCGGTCCGAACGGCAAGGCCCCCGGCAAGCGCTACGATGTCTACCGCAACAATGTCACGGTCAGCCTGATCGACGCGCTCGCCGCGATCTATCCGGCGGTGCAGCGCATCACCGGCACCGACTTCTTCCGTGCTATGGCGCGCTTCCATGTTCGCCAGACGCCGCCGATCTCACCGCTGCTGTTCGACTACGGCCGCGACTTCCCCGTCTTCATCGCGCAATATGAACATGCGCAGATGATGCCATGGCTCGCAGATGTCGCACGCATCGAGCGGGCCTGGCTCGATGCCTATCACGCCGCCGACGCAGCACCGCTGTCGCCGGCGCAGCTTGCCGCGGTTGCACCGGAGCGGCTCGGCGATCTCGTTCTCATACCGCACCCGGCGGCGGGAATCGTGCGGTCGCAATTCGCGGCGGTGACGATATTTTCCGCCAACCGCGATACGTCGCCGGTCGGGCGCATCGACGCTGCGACACCGGAGGACGCGTTGGTCACGCGCGCCGAATTCGATGTCGAGGTCCGGCATCTTCCGCCCGGCGGTGCCGCATTCGCGAGCAGCCTGATGTCTGGTCGGCCGCTCGGCGAGGCCGCTGCACGCGCACTGGACGCCGCGGCCGACTTCGATCTCGCTTCGAACATCACCGGCCTGATCGAGGCGGGCGCCTTCACCTCAATCGCTTTCGGAGACGTCTGATGATCACGGACCAACGCATGCAGGCCGGTGGCGGCCTGCCCGCACTCGGGCTCCTCGTCGACAAGGCCAATCATCTCGTGCAGGCCATCGCCTCGCCGTCGATCGTTCAGCTCGTGCTCCGCGTCGCGCTGGCGGTGCCGTTCTGGCGTTCCGGCATGCTCAAATGGGCAGGCTTCCTCAGGCTCAACGACACTGCCGTGACCTTGTTCAGCGACGAGTTCATGCTGCATCTGCCGGGCGGGCCCTATCACTATCCGGCGCCGACCGTCATGGCCTTTCTCTCCGGATGTGGGGAAATCATGTTCCCGATCCTGCTCCTGCTCGGCCTCGGCACGCGGTTTGCGGCGCTCGGGCTGCTGTTCATGACTGTCATTGTCGAGCTGACTGTGCCTGACGGCTGGCCGATCCACACCACCTGGGCGGCGATGGCGCTCGGCATCATGGCTTACGGGCCGGGCCGGGTCTCGCTCGACCACCTGATCTGCCGAGCGCGCACGCCCGAGCCATAGGCGCGAGGCGCCCTCTCACATCCCGCTCAGCCCGCTATCGACCGCGAGCGCCTGCGCGGTGACGTAGACGCTCTCGTCCGAGAGGAAGAACAGCACGGCATAGGCGACCTCCCAGGCGGTGGCCTGGCGGCCGAACGGGATTTGGCCCTTGCCGCGCGAGGGGCGGCCGGCGCCGGCTTCGCGGCCGTTCGGCGTGTCGACGAGGCCGGGATAGACCAGGTTGGCGCGAATGCCGCGGCGCGATCCGAGATGGGCGATGTTGCGCATCAGGCCGCCGAGCGCGGCTTTCGAGGAATCATACACCGCCATCTGCGAGCCGGCCTTCAGCGCGGCGATCGAGGAGATGAAGACGATCGATCCGCCGTCGTCGAATTTCGGCAGGCCCGCGCGGCAGCACAGCATGGGCCCGCGAACGTTGACGTCGTAGATCGCATTCCACTCCTCGGGGCTGACGGCATCGAGCCCGACCTTGCCGAAGGTGCCGATGTTGAGCACCATGCCGTCGAGCCCGCCCATGGCGCGATGCGCCTCCTCGATCATGCGCACGATTTCGGCCTCCGAGGTGACGTCGGCGGCAATCGCAAAGGCTTCGCCGCCTTCGTCGGTGATGCGCTTGACGGTGTGCTCGGCCGAGGTGCGGTTGCGATCGGCGACCGCGACCTTGGCGCCCTCGCGAGCGCAAAGAATGCTCATGGCGCGGCCGTTGCCGATCGGATCGGTGGCGGCGTCGAACACGCGCTGGCCACCGCCGACGATCAGGATGCGGCGCCCCTTAAGGCGCCCCCTGCCTAGCGCTTCGCCCAGCGATTCCGCACTCGGCGGGCGGACGTAGCGGTCCCGCTTGCTATCGGTATCCGTCATCTCAGGCGCCCGGCTTCTTGCCGCCGTCATAGACCGCCATGCCGGCCGCGGGATCGAGATCCGTTTCGGTCGCCTCGGTGACGCGCGCCATCATCATGTAGAAGCCGAGCGCAACGATGGATTCGACGATCTCCTGGTCGCTGAAATGCTCGCGCATGGCGGCGAAGATCGCCTCGGGAACGCGGACGTTCTCGACCACTTCGCGGCCGAATTTCAGCAGCGCGCGCTCGGCCTCGCTCAAGCCGGCGGCATCGTAGTCGGCGCGCTCGACCGCGTCGATCTGTGCTTGCGTGCAGCCGACGCCAAGCGCGATCGGCACGTGCTGGCGCCATTCATAGGCGCCACCTTCGAGCTGGGCTGCCTGGAGGATCAGGAGCTCGCGATTGACCGCACTGAGCTTCTGTTTGTGCAGGATCGAATTGCCCAGCCGCATCGCCGGGATCATGTTGGCTTCGGCGTGCGCCATCATGCGGAAAATATTCAGCTTGACCGGCATGCGGTCGAACGAGGCGCGGATGTCGCCGCTGGTCGTCTCCGGATCAATCAGGGGCAGCCTTGCCACGATTCTCTCCCTTGGCTTTGCGTTTCTTGTTGTCGTTTGTCCCGCCATCCGCCGCGATCAGCGACAGGAAGAAGGCGAGATAGCGGTCGATCGCCTCGATCACCTTCGCCCGCGACGACGGTGCCGCGCCCATCACGTAATGCTCGAGACGGATGTAGATCAGCCCGGCCGCAAACAGCCGCGCGGTCTCACGCGGATCCGGCGTCGAGACCAGACCGGCGAGCGCAAAGCCGCGGAAATAATCCGTCATCATGCTCTGCTCGCGCGCATAGAAATGATCGGCGAATTTGGCGCGGATGCCGGGCACGCGATTGCGCTCGGCGGTGATGACTTTCTGGAACTGGTGCTCGCGCGGATCCGACCATTGCTCGACCAGATCCAATGCAAACTGGCGGCAGAACGCGGCGGGCTGGCGCGCGAGCTGCTTGTAGCGCGGTTCTTCCAGCCGGCTCGCCGAGCTGGCCGGACCGTGCTCGCTGACGATCGCCTCGAGGATCGCGGCCTTGCCGGCGAAGTGATTGTAGAGGCTGCTCTCGCGAATGCCGACGCGACGCGCGAGCTCGCGCATCGAGGCGCCGCCATAGCCGCTCTGCGCGAACAGATCGAGCGCCTCGGCGAGGATGCGCGCGCGGGTCGTGGGCGCAGCCGCTTCCGCCGCGCTGGTGGTGTGAACAGCCATTCGGCTTGACTAACGAACGATCGTTCGCTAGTCAACCGCTTCAACTCCGCTCTCAAAAGAAGCGGAGAGCAATCTGGGGAGACTAGGTCATGGCGCGCTTCGTTCATTTTCGTCTGCTGCGCGCCGCAACATTGTCATTGGTCGTAACGTCCTCGGCAATGCTGCCTGCGCGCGCCGAGGATCCGGCCGCCTATCCCACCCACAAGATCAGGATGCTGCTGCCCTATGCGGCCGGTGGCGGCGGCGACGTGATCGGGCGGCTGCTCGGCGACAGGATGGGCAAGACGCTCGGACAGAGCGTCTATATCGAGAACCACACCGGGGCCGCCGGCACGCTCGGCACCCAGATGGTCGCGGCGTCGGCGAATGACGGCTACACTATCACCGTCGGCGGCATGACCACGCATGTGCTGGCGCCGGCGATCTATCCGAAACTGCCCTACGATTCGATCAAGGATTTCACCACGATCGGGCGCATCGGCACGTCCTCGATCATGCTGGTGGCGACCAAGGATTTTGCGGCCGACGACATCAAGGGCCTGATCGCGTTGGCCAGGAAGGGCGAGCCGATCCAGTACGGAAGCTGGGGCGTCGGCTCGACCGGACAATTCTGCGCGGAAATCCTGATGCAGCAGACCGGAATCAAGATGGACCACGTGCCGTTCAACGGCATCGCCAAATTGGCCGGCGATTTGCTCGGCGGCCACATCTCGCTGGCGACACTCGACATGGCGACCGCGACTCCGCTGGTGAAGGACGGCTCGATCAAGGCGCTGGCCGCCTGCGGCGAACGCTCGCCGAGCCTGCCGGATGTCGCAAGCTACAAGGAACAGGGCGTGCCGTTCGACCGCAGCCTGTCCTGGGCGATGTATGCGCCTGCGGGCCTTGCCGAACCGATCGCAAGAAAGCTGTCGGCGGCATTGAAGGACGCGCTCGCCGATGCCGAGGTCAAGGAGAAGCTGCTGGGGCTCGGCATCACGCCGCAATTCGTACCCGGCGACGAGCAGCGTGACATCAACGCCCGCGACATCGCGGCCTGGAAGCAAGTTGCCAAGGACGCGGGCATCGAGGTCAAGTGATCAAGCTGACAAGAGGAGCGCTGGCATGAGCCGCATCTTCGGCGCGGTGCGCCAGAACGGATATGTGGTGCGGGACATCCACGCCGCGATGAAGCACTGGATCGAGGTGATGGGCGTCGGTCCCTGGTACTACATGGACCGCGTCAAGACCGACTGGTTTCGCCATCGCGGCGAAAACTCCGCGGTCGAGATGAGCATCGCGCTGGCCAATTCCGGCGACCTCCAGATCGAGCTGATCCAGCAGCGCAACGACGCGCCCTCGCTGTACAGGGAATTCCTCGAGTCCGGCCACGAAGGCCTCCAGCACATGTCCTACTGGAGCCACGACTACCAGGCGCTCTACGACAGGGCGCTCGGGCTCGGCTACAGGATCGGCCACGAGGGCCAGATCGGCGGCGACAAGGGCCGCTTTGCCTATTTCGACACCCAGGCCCATCCTGGGACCGTAATCGAGATCTCCGACATCAGCGGCACCAAGGGGCCGTTCTTTGAGAAGGTCCGGCAGGCGGCTTTGAGCTGGGACGGCACGCGGCCGATCCGGGAGGTCGGCGGGAGCCGATGACGCCGGCGGCCGGCAAGGCGATGCAACAACCGGCCGGGTTCACCGCGCTGCTGGCGCGGGAGACGGCAATCCATGGTAACGTGAGCTTCGTGTCCGAACCTTCAGCGAGGCAAGCATGTCCAACACTGACAAGGTTTTCGCCGGCTCGATCCCGAAACTCTACGACGAATATCTGGTCCCGCTGATCTTCGCCGTCTACGCCGAGGACATCGCAAGACGTGTCGCGGCCCGGTCTCCCTCCGTGCTGCTCGAGATCGCGGCAGGCACCGGTGCTTTGACGCGCGCGGTCGCGGCGGCGCTGCCGCGCGGCGTCCGTTATGTCGCGACCGACCTCAACGAGCCGATGCTCGCCGTCGCGGCGCAGCGCCAGGCGGATGACGATCGCATCTCGTGGCGTCAGGCCGACGGATCGGCCCTGCCCTTCGACGACGCCGAATTCGACGTGGTGTGCTGCCAGTTCGGCGCCATGTTCTTTCCGGACCGCGTCAAGGCCTACGGGGAAGTGAAGCGCGTCCTCAACGGCAATGGCACGTTCGTGTTCAACGTCTGGGATCGCATCGAAGACAATGTGCTGACGCATGAAGCCACGGTCGCGCTCGAAAAGCTGTTTCCCGACGACCCGCCCCGTTTCATGGCCCGGACGCCGCACGGCTATCACGACACGGCCGTCATCAGAACCGACCTCGAACGCGCAGGCTTCCGTGACATATCGATCGAAACGCGACCTGAAATAAGCCGCGCGCCATCACCCGAGCACGTCGCGATCGCGCTCTGCCAGGGTACGCCGCTGCGCAGTGAGATCGAGGCACGCGATGCCAGCAAGCTTCAGGCTGCGACCGACATCGTTGCCGAGGCGATCCGGACGCGCCATGGGTCCGGACCGATCGAGGGCAAGATCCAGGCTATCGTGATCGAGGCGCGGCGGTCGTGACGGGCTTCGATCTACCCGCCCCTACCAGAAGCCCCGCTGCATCGGCTGCGCCGGCTGATAATATTGATATTGGCCGCGCCGGCGCGGATTGACCGGCTGCGGGTTCGGATCGCGCTGGAAGAAGAAGCCGAAACCGTTGCCGCCATTGTCCCAGCCGTCGTCGCTCGCCATGGCCATCGGAGGCGCGGTCGGCTTGCGCGTAATGAAACCGCCCTGGGGCTGGTTGCTCAGCACCGCGACGAACTCGGTGCGGTAGTTGGTCTCGCTGCTCAGCGGCTCGTCCGAGATGATGATCGAGGAGCGCGGCAACGCGGTCGGCGCAATGCGATCGAGCACCTCCTGCGGGATGGTGATGCGATCGAGCGCGTTCCTGGCGTTGTCGCCGTCGTCGATCGTGACCACGCTCCAGCGCAGACCCGTGTCGTTCTTCGCCATTGCCGTGAAGATGTGCGTGCCGAGTGGCTGATCCGGATTGCGGATCGCGACGGGAACTTCGATGCTGGTGTCGAACACCTCGCCGCCGCCGTCCGGTGCCGGCTTGTGCGTATTCCGCCGCACATAGAGCTTCTGCGTCGCGCGGCTGATGTAGACCGAGACCGGCTCGAGCGCGAGCTTTGCGTCGGTCGCAGCCTTCACGGCGTCGGCCTTCCTGGCCGCTGCCGCCTTGGCCGCCTCTTTCGTGGCCGCGACCGCATCGCGCTTCGGCTGTGCGGCGGCCTTGGCGGCATCGAGCTGCGTCGCCGCGTCGGCGGCCTTGGTGGCGGCCTTCTGCTTCAGCTCCTCGGCCTTGGCGCGGGCCTGATCGGTCCTGGCGGCCGCGAGCTGCTTGTCGGCGAAGGCGCGCTCGGCGTCAGCGCGGGTCTTCTGCTGTTCCAGCTTGCGCAGCGAAGCCGGCAGCGATGCCGCCTCTTTCGCGGCCAAAGTCGCGTCCTTCTTGGCCTCGTCGGCCGCCCTTGTCGCCTCCTCGGCCTCGCCGGAGAGCCTGCCGATCCGGCCCGGCGCCGCCGCAATGGCGTCCCGCTTCGGCATGAACAATGCGGGATGAACGATGTCGATCGGCGCCGCGTCGTTCGGCGAGATGATCACCCGCATCCCGATGTTGGTCTTGTCGAACAGGCCCTCCGCGAAGCCGAACGGCATCCGCACGCAGCCATGCGAAGCGGCGTAGCCGGGCAGCGGCCCGCCATGCAGCGCGATGCCGTTCCAGGTGATGCGCTGCATGTTCGGCATCCAGGCGTCGTCATACATGGTCGAGTGGTGGTCCTTGTCCTTCTCGACGATGGCGAAGACGCCGGCCGGCGTCTCGCGTCCCGTGGTGCCGGTGGACACCGGCGCGCGGAAAATCCAGCCCTCGGCGTCGTAGAAGGTGACCTGCTGGCTTTTGATCGACACGATCGCCATGATCGGCTCCCCGGCCTCGCGCGGCGCCACCGCCTCGACCGGCTGACGCGCCTGCTTGGCCGCATTGGCCGGGGCCACAGCCGCAAAAAAGGCGAGCATTGCCGCCAAGGTCGCAATTCCGGGAGGCCCCCAACGCCGCATCGCCACGGTAGATTGCGCCGTTGTCATCAGGTTTCTCATGCCATCCTCGGTCGAAATGCCAGTCCGCCGGTCATTGATCAGATTGCGATCTTTGAATTAAGAAATTGCAGCCGCCTTACGTTCCGTCTGTGGCGACATTCGGCACGTTCCGGCGATAAATCTCATATACGACGGTTGACGCAGGCGGAAGGGCGGCGCGCAGCCGAAGCTGGCGGTCTATCGCTGCGCAGAATGACCGGGGGTCGGTGACACGGCTGCCAACGCCCGGCGTCGGACGGCGAAGCCACGTTGACCGACCGCTAGACGCCCATCGCCTTCCGATCGCGCGGATTCACGCCATTCGGCGGCCGCGGCGTAAGCTAAGCCACTGGAGTCAAGGCCGCCTTTTCAAACAAGGCTGCCTTGCCGAACAAGGCCGCCTCTCCAAAGGAGACGAGCCGCTGCCGCTCCTCGTCCCACAAGGTCAGCCGCACGGTCCGCAAACTCTGGAGCAGCGTAATCCGCCCGACACCAGCGAACTGCGGATTGTCGCGCAACACGTCCTGCAAGCGATAGTAGGGAATTCGACTGGACAAATGATGGATGTGATGGACGCCGATATTTGCCGTGAACCATCGCAGGACGCCCGGCAATTGATAGTGAGAGCTGCCGTGCAGCGCAGCGTCGTGAAAATTCCAGGTCTCGTCGTGGGCCCAATGCGTGTGCTCGAACTGGTGCTGGACGTAGAACAGCCAGACGCCGATCGACGCCGCCAGAACAATGATCGGCAGATGCACGAGCAGGAACGGCCCATAGCCGACCAGCTGGATCATCGTGACGACGAGAACCGCGAGGGCGATGTTCGTGCCCATCGTGCTCAGCCAGGGTTTCCAGCCGCGACGCATCATCCCGACCGGCAATCGGTGCTTCAAGATGAACAAATACGAGGGACCGACGCCAAACATCACCAGGGGATGTCGATACAAACGATATAGCGTCCGACGCCATCGCGACCGCCCGAGAAATTCGCGCGTGGTCAACGTGTCGATGTCGCCTAAGCCCCTTTGATCGAGATTGCCGGAGTTCGCATGATGGCCTGCATGGTTGCGCCGCCAGTAGCCGTATGGCGTCAGTGTCATCACGCCGAGGGCACGGCCGACCCAATCGTTCGCAAGGCGGCCGCGGAAGAAAGAGCCGTGTCCGCAATCGTGCTGGATCATGAAGAGGCGGACCAGCAAACCCGCCGCGGGCACCTCCAGCAGGAGAGCAAACCAATAGCCCTGGTCAAGAGCGGCCCAGATCAGAGCCCAGATGACGACGAACGGTATCGCCGTAATTGCCAGTTCGAGGATACCCCGCGCATTGTCGGGCTCGCGATAGCGGGCAAGCAACTGCGCCGATGCGCGGATTTCCGGTATTCCTTGGCTCATATCTGCTCTGCTCCCGACATGCGGCCCAAGAAGCACGGTTATGGCCATGGACGCAACAAAAACGCCCTCCGCCTGAAGCGCTTCCGGTCGGAACCGAGCCATCGCCAGGCCAAGCGGCGCTCTCAGAGCTTCCGACGGTGAGGCCGAGCCTCGTCAGATATCGCGGCTTAAACGCCCAGCGCCTTGCGGTTGAAGGTTCGCAGGAAACGCAGCGACAGCGTCCGGACGTTTGCGACGTTCAGCAGCCAGCCGGCAGCTACATAAGCGAGGCCGCCCGCAAGGCTCACGACCATGAGCGCGACGAGGTCGATGCCGTTGACCTGGGATCGTGCCACGAGGATCGCAGCCGCCATCGCCGCGGCGGAGATGGCAACGCCGGCGAGGCGGTGGAGGTCGAACGGGACCGGATGGGCGCGATGCATCAGGACGACGGCAACGAGGAAGCCGATCGCTTCGGTTGCAAGCGTCGCCAGCGCCGCGCCGTAGAGGCCATGGCCGGCCACCAGCACGAACATCAACGCCACGCTGACGACCAGCGTCAGGAACGACTGCGCCGCCAGCATGAACGGTCGCTCGGCAAGCTGGAAGCTGATCTGCACGTAGAATTGATTGGCGATGCCGAACAACCGCGCGAGCACCAGGGTCGGCAGCAATGCCGAGACCCCGGCGCGGAAGTCGACGCCGACGAGCGTGCCGGCGACCTGATCGGCCGCAAGCGCAAGCCAGACGGCGACGGGCGCGACCACGACGAGCAGAAGTTCGAGGCTCTCGGTCAGCCGCTCCCGCGTCGTCTCGATGTTTTTGTCCGACAATGACCGGAACACCAGTGGCACGGTCGCCGCGGCGACGCTGGAGGCGATCATGACCATGAACTGTCGCGGCAGATCGGCAGCGACGCCAAAGATGCCGGCGGCGTCCTTGCCGAGCAAATAAGCCACGATGAGGCGGTCGCAGGCCGAGTAGACCGCAACCGACAATCCGGCCAGCGTCAGCGGCAGGCCGTAGCGCGCGAGCTGTATGAACTGGCTGCGCTGAAAGCGCGCGATCCGGGTGCGGTCACCAATGAGGTTCAGGATGATCCCGGCGAGCGAACCCAGGCCGAATGCGGCGAGCAGTCCCAGTCCACCCCAGCCGAGCCAGATGCCGAGCAGGCCGAAACCGACGCTCGATACGCTGCGCACGATCGAGATCGCCGCGAACCTGTAAGGGCGCAGTTTTGCGCGCTCGAACTCCTGGCCGACATCGACGGCATTCGCCATGATCGCGACGAACATGCTGGCAAGCAACAGCCCAACGCTGAGATCGCTGCGGAACAGGAAGACCAGCGGCGTGGTGGCGCAGAGGACGGCAACGGTCAGCGCGAAGGCAACCATTGCAGTGCCGCGAAAATCCACCTCGGCCGACATCGCCTGATAGCGCGACACCGACAGCTTGATCCAGGCGAAGAAGATCGCGCCCAGAATGCCGGCCAGGCTGATGCCGACGACATAGACGCCGTACTCCGCCGGCGTCAGCAGCCGGGTGTAGGCCGTGACGGCGAAGAAGCCCACCGCCGCAGGCAGGATGTAGGCGACGAGATAAATCGAGAAATGGCGGTTCAGCATGCGAGCACGGGACCGGCAACGTTATTGCGAGTGTGACGGCCGTTCATCAATTGGACCATGGCGGGGCGAACGAATTGCGCCGCAGCATCTCTCAAGAATGTCACATAAGTCTGGAGATCGGGCGGCGAATGCGGCTTTGAGGCCGCTTTCGCGGGTTAGCGTTAAATTTGCCCTTCCCTGGTGGGGGGGCACGACCACTGAAAGGAACCGTAATTCGGAGATGGCAAAGTTAACCCAAGAAGGGAAAACCCCGGCGTTGCAAGGCGTCGCTTGGTACGATGGCGCGTTGGCTCCGATAAGGAATGCCGTGACCAGGCTCGACAGACGCGAATTTCTCCTCGGCAGCGCCGCAGCACTCACGGCAGCCGCATCGGCGTCCGCAGCGCCGGCGTCGAAACTCGCCCAGCGCTATCGGGGATTTGGTGCCGCGGCCACGCTCTGGGACCTGCAAGCCGATCCCAGGCTTGGCGAAGCCATCAGCACCTATTGCACGCAGGTGGTTCCGGTGCTCGAGCTGAAATGGCCGATGCTGCGGCCCGACGCGCACACCTTTGCGTTCGAACGTGCCGACGCGATCCTGGATTTCGCCCGGCAGAACGACCTGACGATGCGCGGCCACGCGCTCGCCTGGTATCACGACATTCCGGACTGGACCAAGCAGATCAAGGATACCAAGGGCGTCGAGCGCGCCTATGTCGACCACATCGGCACCGTCGTCTCCTATTACAAGGACAAGCTGACGTCGTGGGACGTCGTCAACGAGCCGATCCCGGACAATCCGCGCAGTCCAAAAGACCGCCGCGACTCGTTCTGGACGCAGCATCTGGGCAACCGCTGGATTCCGCTGGCGTTCCGCACGGCGGCCGCGGCCGATCCGTTCGTCAAGCTCGCAATCAACGAATACGACATCGAGTCGGCCAAGGACACGTTCATCGCGAAACGCGCGGCCTACCGTCATCTCATCATGGACCTGCTCGACCAGGGCGTGCCGTTGCACGCCGTGGGACTGCAATCGCATCTGCATGCCGAGCTCGAGATCGACACCCATGGGCTCGCGGAATTCGTCACCGAGCTGCGCGCCTGGGGGCTCGAGGTGCTCGTCACCGAGCTCGATGTCGACGACCAGAAGCTGACGGGGACTCCGGCGGAGCGCGATGCCATCGTCGCCAAGCGCGTCGATGATCTCTTGACCGCGATCTCGACCAGTGGACCGGTGCGCTCGATCCTGACCTGGGGCCTCTCGGACCGCTATAGCTGGATCAACGGCACATTTGCGCGGGCGGACAAGCAGCCGAACCGTCCTTTGCCGCTCGACGGCGAGTTCAAGCCGAAGCCGTTCATGAACGTGATCAGCAAGTTCACGAGAGACGCGTGAAGGCGCCGGGTCTCAGCGCGTCTTCGGAGCCTCGAATTGAACCTCGTCCCCCATGTCCTCCGGAGACAGGCTCGGACCGCGACGGTCGCGCGAGCTGAGACGGAACACGTCGCGGATGTCGTCGATCGAGGTCGACGAATAGGACTGGATGCACAGCGCCACCTGGTCGGGCGAAGCGGCGCGCATCATCGCTTCGATGGCCGGGCGGTCGAGGCGCGTGTCGTCCCAATGCGAGACCGCGATGCTGTCTTCGGTGACCCGATGGGCGGCCAGATGCGCGGGCGCGTTCGCGACGAAATGGCCGTACATGAGATATTCCGAGAACTTCTTCTTCCGGCACAGTGCCAGAACCCAGTTCAATCCCGTCGCCGACTTGATCGCCTCAGTCATCGCACGCGCGGTGTCCTTGTCCCAGACCAGCGCGTTGCCGACATAGTCGTCCGCAGGGAAGGACCGGTCCTTGATGCCAAGGAGCTGATCGACGGTGCGGAGCCACAGGACATGCAAGGGGTGCGCGGCGTCGATCCCGTTGCGCGTGACCAACAGCGGCGTCTTCTCGGCGCCGGCATACTGGCCGACGTCGAATTCGCGGAAGAACAGATTGTCCGAATCCAGGATGCAGACGCGCTGCTCGGGCGCGTTGAGGACCCCGGCGATCTTGAGGATCTGCTGGATGTGCCAGCCATGAACAGGTGACGACAGCAGCGACAGCCAGACGCGCCGTTTGCTGATGAACTGCAGAGCCGGCGGCAGCGCCCACAGCCATTTCGGCAAATAGCGCGAGGCCGGAACGATGACGCGCTTGTCGGAAGCGAACCGCGCGAACAGCGGCAGATCCTCATCGTTAACGAGAACATAATGCCGCGTGTAGCCCGTCAACCAGGTGTCGATGCTCTCGCTGAGCAGCGAAAAGCGCTCGATATCCTTGGCGTAGCTGGCGGTCAGCAGGGCAACGGAAGGCATGGCGCGCGCTCGTATGGCGATCAGGCCGCTGTCATAGCGGCGCAGAGACGCGTTGAATACTTACATTCGCAATCAAGGTAAAATGAAACGAAGCATTAGCCATCCGACGGCAGCCCCTGCTCGATGCCGCGAAAGCGCAGCGGGGCCAGTGCGGAGGCGCGCTGCCACCAGTCGGCGACGCGGTCGTCGAGCGCGGTCACGCCTCGACCCTGACCGGGGAAGATCCGGATCTGCTGCACCGCCTCGGCTTCGAACCCCTTGCCCTTGCGGGTGATCTTGAGCGCGGCGCCTTCGCGGTCCCGCTGGGTCAGGGGTACAAGAAGCCGGCCGCGCGGACGAAGCGACCGAAGCCACAGCGGATGCGGCTGCGAGAAGCCGGCATGAACGATGATCACGTCCGCGGGCTCGCGGATGTCCTCGCATCCGTCGCCATGGACGACCGCGACGTTGCGATAGGCGCCGAGATAGGTCGCGGCCCGCGCCGCAAGCCGCTCGTCGCATTCGATTGCCTGCACCCTGCCCTTCGGGCCGACGATCTTCGACAGCACGGCCGAGAAATAGCCGAGCCCGCAGCCGATCTGGACCACACGGTCTTTTTCGCCGACGTCGAGCAAATCGATGAAGTGCGCCCACAGGCTCGGCAGTCCGGTGTCGAGCTTGCGGCGCGCATCGATCGCGACCAGCACATTGTCCTGGAGATGAACGGGATCGGCATCCGGCGTCAACCGATAGTTGCGCGCCGCCTCGCTCTTGATGCGCCACGGTCCCTTCGCCAGAAACTTTTCGCGCGGAACAGTGCCGAGGGCTTCGAGCAGGCGCGTTGAAGAGATCCGCTCGCGCCTTGCGATCAGCTCCACGTAACGCGCACGCGCGGCGGCAAGATCGCTCATCTCAGGGATCGGCCTGTTCACGAACAAGCGCGCCCGCGCCGAGCTCGTCGATCAGTTGCATCGCCTGTTTCAGGTCCGGCGTGGAGAAGCCCTCGCTGAACTTGCCGAGGATCGGTACGAGCAGGAGACGAGCGTGCTCGCGCTTGCCGCCTTCGTGCGACAGGCGCGCGAGGCTGACGGCCGTGCGAAGCTCCCAGGACAGCGCGCCCTGTTTGCGCGCGATCTCCAGCGACAGGTTGAACAGGTCCTCGGCCTCCTGCACCGAGGCCGGATTCCCGTCCGACAGGGTGATCTCGCCTTGCAGGCGGTAGACTTCGGCGAGGTAGGAGTGGTCGCCGGTCCGTCTTGCGGTCGCGAGCGCACCGTCCAGCGCGCGCAAGGCGGCATCGCGCATCCCGACCTTGGCGTAGGCCTCCGCAAGCAGGCAGCGAAACCAGCAGCCGGCGAGCCAGGAATCCATCGCTTCGTATTCGTCGAGGCCGAACCGCATCTGGCTGAGGCCTTCGTCGGCCTCGCCGAGCTGCGCCAGCGCCCAGCCGCGCAGGATCGCCGCCTGCTGCTTCCAGTGCAGGAAGTTGTGCTCGGTGGCGATGATCATGGCACGGTTGGCGTGGTCGCGCGTGCCCTCGACATCGCGCAAATGCTGGCAGAGATAGGCGCCGAACACGAGCGCGAAGGCGAGCGTGAAGGGGTGGCGGATCTTCTCGGCGTTCGCGATCGCCTGCTCGCTGTGCTGGCGCGCCGCGTCGGGCCGGCCGAGGAACCACAGCAGATAGCCGAGATAGGACAGCGAGACGACGCCGGGATCGGTGCCGTGCCGCTCCATCAGATCGGAGTGCAGGTCGGGGCTGTAGAGGTCGATGCAGCGGTGCAGATGATGCTGGGACGCGGCAAAGCGCCCGCGATAGAGCATGGTCATCGCGATCGAGCGATGCGCCTCGATCAGATAGCCGGTCTGCTGCGCCGGTTGCGTCCCCTCGTTCAGCCGCTCGCGCTTGGCGAACTTCAACAGCTCGACGCTGAGATCGTGCGCGCGGGTCAGATCGGCGCGGATGAAATGACAGACCCAGAGCCCGCGCGTGGCGGCGAAGGCCTTTTCGTCATCGTCGAGCTGCTGGCCGAGTTCGAGGGCGCGAACGTAGTTCTCCTCGACCTCCTGCACGGCATAGCCCTTGGCGGCGATCAGCGCGTTGCCGAGCGCGATGCGCAGCTCGAGCTCCATCTCGTCGGCGCCCTGCATGCGCGCATTGGCCTGCACGACGCTGAGGCCGCGGCCCAGATGCCCGATCGCCTCCAGATTGGCGCCACTCTTGGCCGCCTGCTTGCCGGCCTTGAGCCAGAAGCTGGCGGCGCTCTCGCTCTGGCCGGATTCGGTCATATGATGGGCGAGCAGTTCCGGTTCGCGCTCGGTCTTCTCGGGATACATCTCGGCGAGCACCTGGGCGATCCGGGAATGCAGCTTGCGCCGCTCGCTGTGCAGCAAGCTCGCATGCGCGGCGTTCTGGATCATCACGTGCTTGAAGGAGTAGAGCGCGTCGGGCGGATGGCCGCGGCGCATGATCAGCCCGGCCTCCTCCAGATGATTGAGCGCGGCCTCGATCTGTTCGGCGGGCGTGTTGGCGACCGCGTGCAGGGTCTCGTAGGAGAATTCGCGGCCGATAGTGGCGCCGATCTGCGCGATCCGCTTGAACGGCCCCATCCGGTCCAGCCGCGCCATCAGCGAGTCCGTCAGCGTCGCCGGGATCGCAAGCTGCCGCCACGGGCCCGACAGCACGTAGCGCCCGTGCCGTTCGGTCAGGAGGTTGGATTCGAGAACCGTCTTGGTCAGCTCCTCCAGGAACAGCGGCACGCCGTCGGTCTTGACGATGATCTCCTCGATGACTTCCTTGGGAAGCTCGCGTCCCGCCACGCGCTCGACCAGCGTCGCGCGCAACTGCCGGCTCAACCGGCTCAGCACCAGGGTCGTGATATGCGAATGGGCGTTCCAGCTCGGCTGGAATTCGGTGCGCGCGGTGATGATGACCAGGATTGCCCGGTTCTGTGCCCGGTCGACCAGGAGATCGATCACCTCACGGGACGTCGGGTCGATCCAGTGCAGATCCTCGAATGCGATCACCAGCGGCTGCTCGCGCGCAAGGCCGAGGAAATGATTGACCAGCGCCGCGACGGTCGCATCCTTTTGCTGCTGCGGCGACAGCTCCAGCGGCGGATAGCGGTCACCGGTCGGAATGGACAACAGCGCGGCAAGCAGCGGCGCAACCTGCTCGATGTCGCCATGAGCGGCAGCGATCGCGGTCTCCAGGCTCGCCAGCGACTGCACGGACGCATCTTCGCGATCGAGACCGAGAGAGTATTTGAGCTGCTCGGCGAACGGATAGAACGCCGTGGAGGTGTAATAGGGCGAGCACTGGAACGAGACCTGTCCATGGCGGTCACCGGCGATCCGTTCGAAGATTTCCTGGATGATGCGCGACTTGCCGATGCCGGGCTCGCCGAACTTGACCACGACCTGGCCCTCGCCCTCCTTGGCCTGCTGCCAGCGCCCCATCAGCAGCGCAATCTCCTCCTCGCGGTTGACGAGCGGGGTCAGCCGCGTGCCCATCGCGGCGGCGAAGCGGGTCTCCACCCGCGAGGCGCGCATCACGTGCCAAGCCTGGGCCTTCTCCGAGATGCCCTTCAGCGCGTGGACGCCGAGATCGCGGTAGTCGAACTTCCCCTTCAGCAGCGACTGGGTCGACGTGGAAATCACCACGCCGTTGGGCGGCGCCAGACTTTGCAGCCGCGCGGCGAGATTGACGGTTTCTCCGACCGCGGAGTCGCGCTCTTCGGTGCCCTGTCCGACGAGGTCCCCAACCACGACGAGACCGGTCGCGATGCCGATGCGGACGGCGGGTGAGTGGCTGAGCGCACCACGTGGCTCGATCGCGCGGGCGGTCGACAGCACCCGGACGATTTCCAGCCCCGCTCGCACGGCGCGCTCGGCGTCGTCCTCATGTGCGGTCGGATAGCCGAAATAGACCAAAATACCGTCCCCGACGAAGCGGGCGGCAAAACCTTCGTAATGCTTCACCACGCGGACACAGGTTTCGCGGAAGCTCGCGATCATGTCGCGCACGTCTTCCGGATCGAACTGCACCGAAAGCGAGGTGGAATCCACCATGTCGCAGAACATGGTGGTGAGCTGACGCCGCTCGGCGCCGACCTCCGTCCGGACTTGCGGGCGCGCCGTCGCGTTGGGCTTTTCAGCGGTTTCGGCCCGGAACAACGCGGTCATGGCTCGCTGGAGCCGCTTGCGATCGCCGAGCGGCAATCCAAGCTCGACGAGATCGGATTCGGTCAGGTCTCCCATGACGTCGAGATCGAGACGGTGCTGCGCGAAGAGATCGGTATAGTGGCTAAGACCGATACCCTCGAGCCAGCGCTTCAGCCCGCCTTCCGCTCCCGTGCCCGGCTCATTCTCCAGCATGGTGATTCCGCCCGACCAATCACTCCGTCGAAGGGCTTAGGGCCCCGCAACCACAGATTTTGGGCCCAAAACTTCACCTCAGACTGGACGCGTTCCCTAACTTCTTGGAAGAATAGCCCAATCGGATCAAAAGGGAACGAAATTGTCGGACGCCACACGCCCAGCGCCGCAGGAATTGGCCAGCACGACGGCCGAAACGGAGATATTCGCGGATATCGGCGGTCTTCTCGATTTCCATGCCCGCAAGACGCCGGCGGCCCCCGCCCTCCTCGCCCCCGGCCGGCCGGTCCTCAACTACGGCGGGATTGGCGCGCGGACGCAGGATCTCGTCCGCACGCTGCGCGGGTTTGGCATCGCCCCTGCCGACCGCATTGCGGTTGCGCTGCCGCGCGGTGCCGACAGCGCACTGGCCCTGATCGCGGTCGCCTCGAGCTGCGCTTGCGTCCCCGTCAATCCCGATCTGACGGTGGACGAGCTGCAACGCTATTTCAGCGAATTGAAGCTGACGGCGCTCGTCACCCGGGCCGACACGAACTCGGCGGCCCGCGATGTCGCCAAGGCGCTCGATATTGCCATGATCGATTTCGTGCCGGGGGCGCAAGACGATCTCGGCGGCTGCACGTTCGTCGGGCCGGCTGTTGGACCGGCGAGCAGCAGCGGCGCCTCGCGCGGCGACGATGACGCGTTCATCCTGCTGACCTCGGGCACCGCGGCGCGGCCGAAGATGGTGCCGCTGACGCATCGCAACGTGTGTCTCTCCGCCTACAATGCCGGCCGCGTGCTGTCGCTTGCGTCCCACGATCGTCTGCTCAACGTCCTGCCACTGTTTCACGCCCATGGTTTGATCTCCGGCCTGCTAACGGCGCTGGCCGCGGGCTCCAGCGTGATCTGTACCGAGGGTTTCGACGCAGCCTCCTTCTTCGGCTGGATGCGGCAGCTGCAACCGACCTGGTACACCGCAGTGCCGACCATCCATCGCGCGCTGCTGACGGCGGCGGAAGCCAACCCGGATCTCGCCCGATCGTCGTCGCTGCGCGTGATCCGCTCCGCCTCGGCCTCGCTTGCGCCTGCGATCCTCGACGGGCTGGAGGCGACGTTCGGCGTTCCCGTGCTCGAAACCTACGGCATGACGGAGGCGGCCTCGCAGATCGCGGCCAACCCGTTCGAGCTGCGCAAGGTCGGATCGGTCGGCCGCGCCGCGGGCCCCGAGATCGCCATCATGGACGAGACCGGCCGCGCGCTCGCCTGCGGCGAGCTCGGCGAGATCATGCTGCGCGGACCCAACATGAGCCGCGGCTACTATAATGACGAGGCGGCGACGCAGGCCGCCTTCCGCAACGGTTGGTTCAGGACCGGCGATCTCGGCTATCTCGACGCCGACGGCTATCTCTTCATCGTCGGCCGTATCAAGGACGTCATCAACCGCGGCGGGCAGAAGATCTCGCCTCTGGAGGTGGAAGAGGTTCTGCTCAGCCATCCGGCAGTGCTGGAGGCCGGCGTGTTTGCCGTCCCGCACCAAAAGCTCGGCGAGAACGTCGCCGCAATCGTGGTGCTGCGGCCGAATTCCGAGGCGACCTCGGACCATTTGCGCCAGTTCGCGCGGAAACGGCTCGCGGCCTACAAGGTGCCGAGCCTGATCCGCAGCGTCGCGACGCTGCCGAAAGGCGCTAGCGGCAAGGTCAAGCGCAATGCGCTGGCCGAGCTGATCGCAACAGTGGGCGGCGGCGAGGAGGCGGCCCGTCTGCCGTGCAACGCGCTGGAGACTGAGCTCGCCGGGATCTGGGCCAATTTGCTGGAGCTGCCGCAGGTCGGGAGCGATCAGGATGTCTTCGCGCTCGGCGCCGACTCGCTCGCGGTGACGCAGATGCGCTCGCGCCTGCGCGAACGCTTCAATGTCGATTTCTCGTTCGAGGACGTTTTCGATTGCGCCACGCCCGCCGCGCTTGCGGCCCGGATCGAGACCGCTGCAACCCATCGCGAAACGATGCTGCCGGCCTGGCGCCAGGCCGGGGAAGCAGACGCGCCGCTGTCGTTCCAGCAGCAGCGGATGTACGTGCTCTCGCGGCTCGACCCCACGCGCTACAATTATAACGTCGTCGAAGTCGCGCTCCTCAAGGGTGGGCTCGACGTCGCCGCACTTTCTACTGGCCTCGCCGCGGTGTCGGCGCGCCATGAGGCGTTGCGGTCGGTCATCGTCGAACGCGAGGGCGAGCCGGTGCAGCTTGTCGTGCAATCGCTGCCGCGGTTCGAGCGGATCAAGCTCAAGCCCTGCCCCGCGGACAAGCGGGCCGCTGTTGTCAGGCGCGAAGCGCTCCGGCTCGCGCAACATCCGTTCGAACTTGCGCACGAGCCGCCGCTGAAGGTCACGCTGCTCTCGTTCGACAAGAGCAGCCATGCGCTCGTGGTCAACGTCCATCACCTCGTCACCGACGGCTGGTCGCAGCGGCTGTTCTGGGAAGAACTCGCCGCCCATTATTCGGCAGCGCGCAAGAACGGCGTGGCAACACTGCCTGCGCCCGCCTTCCAGTACCGCGACTTTGGGCTCTGGCAGCAGAACTGGGCGCACACGCCGGCCGCCAACGAACAGCTCGATTACTGGCGGACGCAACTGGACGGCGTCACCACGCTGCCGCTGCGGACCGACCGGCCAAGGCCGGAGGTCTGGAGCGGCCACGGTGCCCGTCACTATCTCGAATTCTCCAAAACTCTCTCGGCCGACCTGCGTGCGCTGAGCCAGAACCAGGGCGTCACGCCCTTCATGACCCTGCTCGCAATGTTCCAGTGCCTGCTGTTCCGCCACACCGGACACGAGGATGTCGCGACGGGATCGCTGATCGCCAACCGCAACCAGATCGAGAGCGAGCGCCTGATCGGACTGTTCGCCAACACCCTGATCCTGCGCAATGATTTCGGCGGCGATCCGAGCTTCGGCGACATGTTGCGCCGGGTCCGGCAGGTCACGCTCGATGCCTATCGCAACCAGGACCTCCCGATCGAAGAGGTCCTGCGCTCGCTTCAGATCGCGCGAAGGAGCGACGGCAATCCGCTGTTCCGGATCATGTTCATCCTCCAGAACGCCTCGATTGAGGCGGCACGATTCTCCGGTCTGTCGACGCGGCGGATCGAGATCGATCCACAAGTGGCGCGATTCGACATCACGCTCGAACTGGTCGAGGCCGACGGCCGTTTCACCGGCTTCTTCGAATACGCCACCGATCTGTTCGACGCGGCGTCGATCGAGGGCATGGCCGCTCAGTTCAAAACCCTGCTCAAATCCGTCATCGCCGATCCGGAGCAGCGCATCTCGCACCTGTCGCTCCTGAGCGAGACCGAACGCCGGCAGCTGCTGGCGCAGGGCCGGGGCGTGCCGGCCGATTTCGCCACGCGCGGCAATTTGAGCGAACGTTTCGACCGCCAGGCCAAGAAGACGCCGAACGCGATCGCCGTGTCGGACGGCCGCACATCCCTGAGCTACCGCGAGCTGGCGCGCCGCAGCCAAGCGGCCGCGCGCTGGCTCACCCTCGAAGGCGTCGGCGCCGAGGCCGTGGTCGCCTTGCTTGCGGAGCGCGGACCCGACCTGCTTGCCGCGATGATCGCCGTGCAACGCGTGGGCGCCGCCTTCCTCAATCTCGATCCCGACCAGCCGCCGGCACGGCTCGCAACCATCCTCGGATCGAGCGGCGCCCGCATGCTGCTGACCGGACGGTCGCAGTCGTCCATGGCGGAGGCGCTGCTCGAACCGCTGGTCGAGCGCCTTCAGGTGGCCGAGCTCGAGGACGCGATCGCGCCGGCGTCGACCAAGCCGGCCCGTGCAACGCGGCGCGCGGCGTCGAGCCTTGGCTATCTCATCTACACTTCCGGGTCGTCCGGCGCGCCCAAGGGCGTCATGATCGAGCAGCGCGGGCTTTCGAACCATCTGGCCTCGCTCATCTCCGAGCTGAAACTCACGTCCCGGGACGTGATCGCGCAGACCGCGCCGCAGAGTTTTGTCATCTCGGTGTGGCAGTTCCTCGCGGGGCCCATAGTCGGTGCGCGGGTCCATGTGTGCGGTACCGCGATCGTGCAGGACCCGATTTTGCTCGCGCGCGAGATCGAGCGCGAGGGTATCACGGTGCTCGAGATCGTCCCGTCGCTGCTGCGTGTGATCCTCGATCGCATGGACGAGGCACAGGTCCGACGCGCCTTTGCGAGGCTGCGCCTTCTGATCTCGACCGGCGAACCGCTGCCCGTCGATCTCTGCAAGGCCTGGTTCGCCCGCTGTCCGAAAGTGCCGCTGATCAATGCCTACGGTGCCTCGGAATGTTCCGACGACGTCTCGCTGCATCGCCTGACCAAGGCGCCGGCGATCACGACGGGCAACGTCCCGGTCGGCGCGCCGCTGCCGAACATGCAGCTCTACGTGCTCGACACAAGCCTGCAGCCGCAGCCGGTCGGCGTGACCGGCGAGCTCTGCATCGGCGGCGCCGGTGTCGGCCGCGGCTATGTCAACGACCCCGCGCAGAACCGGCAGCGCTTCCTACCCGATCCGTTCTCGCGCAAAGCAAGCAGCCGGCTGTTCCGGACCGGCGACCTCGCCCGCCGCCGTGCCGACGGCACCATCGAATGCCTCGGTCGCGCCGACCATCAGGTCAAGGTTCGCGGCTACCGTATCGAGCTCAAGGAGATCGAGAACGCGCTTTCCGACCATCCCAGTGTGCGCGCCGGCATCGTCGAGCCGCGCCGCGAAGCAAGCGGCGATGTCAGGCTGATTGCCCATATCGTCGCAAGATCGGGCAGCCGGAGCAGCGCCAGCGAGCTGCGCGACTTCCTGAAGAGCCGGCTGCCGGGCCATGCCATCCCGTCCGCGTTCCTGTTCCTGGATCAGGTGCCGCTCAATGCCCATGGCAAGATCGACCGGACCGCGCTGCTGGCGCCGGCGCAGCAGGAAACGTCCGGACCGGATGCGACCGTGCCGGCGCGGCGCTTCACCGAAAAGGTGCTGTCCGACATCTGGATCGACCTGCTGAAGATCGAGAGCCTCGGCGTCACCGACAATTTCTTCGACCTCGGCGGCCACTCGCTGCTGGCGGGCCAAATCATGGCGCGCGTCGCCCGGGCGCTCGGCGTGTCGCTGCCGATCAAGACCATCTTCGAGGCACCGACGATCGACGAGCTTGCCCGGCGGGTAGACGAGGCCGTGGCGGCCAAGCCGCGCAAGCCGGCCGCAGGTTTCGCAAGGCTGGCTACAGCGAGCCTGGCCGAAGGCAGCCCTCCCACGCTCTCGATCGCGCAGGACCAGATGCTGCGGATCGAGCAGAATCTTCACGGACTGCCGCTGTTCAACCTGCCTTTCGCTTTCCGTCTTCAGGGGCCGCTCAATCTGGCCGCCCTGGCGCAGGCGATCGATGACATCGTGCGCCGGCACGAATCGCTGCGGACCCATTTTGGCTGGAGCGGCGGGGAGCCCGTCAGCCGCATCGCCGCGCCCGGCGCCCTCGGCCGTGTCCTGACCGTCGAGACGATCGGCGACGGCCAGCCCCACAACAACAAGCGGCGCAAGGCGCTGGAGCTCCGCAAGATCGATCTCCTGATCGAACAGGAGACCTATGTCCCGATCGACACCACGCGCGCGCCGCTGCTGCGCGCCCGGCTGTTGCGGCTCCACGATTGCGATCACGTGTTGCTGCTGACGCTGCACCACGCCGTTGTCGACGGCTGGTCGATCGGCGTGCTGTTCGAGGAATTGTCCAGCCGCTATGCGGCCTTGGCTGGCTATCCTTCGGTGCCGCTGCCGAAATCGCCGCCGGCCTTTTCGGACGTGGCGCGCTGGCAGCGCTGGTGGTGCGGCACCGATGCCGCCCGCCATCAGGCGGCCGACTGGACCGAGAATTTGCGCGGGGCGCCTCCCCTCTTCGAGGGCGGATCAAGTCCGGGCCCGTCCAGGGGGCACCATCCCGTCAGCCTGGATCGTGAGCTGATCGGCCGGCTCGCGGCTTTCGCCGGCCAGCACAATTGCACGCTGTTCATGTGCCTGCTGACCGGCTTGAAAGCCGTGCTGCTGGCGCGGGCCGGCCGCCACGACATCTCGATCGCCACCGCCATGGCCAATCGCGCCCAGCCGGACACCGACCGGATCGTCGGTCCGTTCGAGAACACGGTGATCGTTCGCACCAAAATCACGCCGGAGCTGTCGTTCGTGCAGGCCGTGGTCCGGGTCCGCCAGAGCGTGCTTGACGCGCATGCGCGCCAGGAGCTGCCGTTCAACATCCTGGCCGACCATCTGGAGCAGGAGGGGGTCAATCCGGCCTCGCTGCTCCAGGTCTATTTCACCCTGCAAAATCCGCTGCGCCAGCCGCTCGATCTGCCTGATCTCACGACGGGATCGATCGGCAACATCGCCCGCGAAGGCCAGCCGGTGCTGCCGATCGACCAGACCTGGCTGTCGCTGATGCTCAAGGAGCGACCGACGGGAATCACCGGTTCATGCAATTACAAGAGCGAGCTGCTCGGCGGCGCGACGGTCGGCCAGTGGATGGAGGATCTCGTCGCGCTGCTCGGGGCCGCCCTCGCCCAACCCAATGCGCCACTCGGCCGATTGCTCAATCGCAGGGCGGCATGACCGGCCGTACAGCACGGGCGAATACGGGGTCACCCGTCAAAGCTGTGAATGACCAAGTTGCATCTTGATTATTTGGCGCCATCGCGCAAGATTATTCTCGCGTTTTGATTTGGACGATTATTTTCAACCGGGGAGTTCGTTATGGGTTTCATCAAATTTACCAAGGGCACCTCGTTGAGTGACAAGGACCGCAAGGCCCTGCAGAAGTTGCTCGGCGCCGAGAAGAAGAAGCTGCAGTCCGCGCTGAAGGACGTCGACGCCAGCATTTCGATGCTGGGCGGCTCCAAGAAGTCCAAGAAGAAGAAGACGTAAGACTCGTCGGCCGGGACGCCGCACGAATCTTCAGGCTTCAGTTTTCGGGCTTCAGTTTTCAGATTTGGCCGCTCGCGTGTCGAGTTGGGGTCTCGCACAAGCTTGCGCCCGTAAACCGGCCAGCAATCGACAAGGATTCGCCGGAGTGGACCGCTAGAAGCGGTCCGCTCAGTTGATTCTTGCTCAGTTGATTCTTCCGTCATGGCAGGGGATTTGGCCCCGGCCTGACGCCATGGGCCCAATTGATGGCAGACGACAGAATTGAACTGTTTGTCGGACTGATCGAGACTTTTGACGCGCCGGATGCGGTTGATACGTGCCGGCGCCTGCTCTCGGTCGACGAACGGGTACGAGCCGACCGCTTCGTGTTCGAGCGGCACCAGCGACAGTATATTTTCGCGCACGCGATGTTGCGCCTTGCGCTCTCCCACGTCGCACCTGAGGTCGCACCGACCGACTGGTCATTTGCGGCCGGGCGTTACGGGCGGCCGTTTGTCGCATCGCCCAAGACCTCGAGCACGCTGCATTTCAGCCTGTCGCACGCCGACGGCTGCGTCGCCTGCGTCGTGTCAGGGCATGAGACCGTCGGCGTCGACGTCGAGACCGTGTCGCGTCGGGTGGCGCCGCTGTCGACCGCGCTTCGGTTCTTCGCGCCGGAAGAGGTCGAAGCGCTGCGCGGGCTGCCGGAGCCCGCCGCGACCGAGCGCTTCTTCGACTACTGGACGCTGAAAGAAGCCTATCTGAAGGCCAGAGGTTTCGGCCTCAATTTGCCGCTCGACGCCTTCGCCATGCAGGTATCGCGCGAGGCCATCGAGATCAGCTTCAAGCCCGATATCGCCGACGATCCGCAAGGGTGGCGATTCCAGCTGATCTCGCCGTCGCCCTCGCATCGTCTCGCGATCGCCGACGGCTCCCGCGCCAGCGGCGGCCTTCCCATCACGCGCAATGCGTGGCCGCTGCAGGAGGCAGCTGAATGACGCCGCGGCTGCGTGTCTTTCCCGCGATTTCGCGCAACCGCGACCCCAAGAAATATGTCGGTGAGTTGATGCGAGTGGCGCAGTTCGCCGACCGCAACGGCTTCGAAGGCATCCTGCTGTTCGAAGGCAACGACGTGTTCGTCGAGCCTTGGGCGATGGCCCAGCACATCATCAGCGAGACGACGAGGTCCTCGCCGCTGATCGCGGTCAATCCGGTCTACATGCACCCGTTCACGGCGGCAAAATTCGTCTCGTCCTTTGCGCAGCTCCACCGCCGCAAGGTCTATCTCAACATGATCACGGGGACGGCGGTCAGCGATTTGCAGGGGCTCGGCGACGAGCAGTCGCATGCCGACCGCTATGTCCGGCTCGGCGAATTCATTGCGCTGATGCGCCAGCTGCTGGCAAGCCCGCGGCCGGCCACTTTCGAGGGCCGGTTCTACCGTGCAAGCAACCTGCAACTGCGACCACGCCTGCCGCCGGAGCTGATGCCGGAATTTCTCGTCGCAGGTCAGTCCGAGCCGGCACAGCGCGTCGCAAAGGAGACCGGCTGCATCAAGATGCAGATGCTGCCGCCCGATCTCGACCGCGGCCTCGATGCGCCCGGCATGAATTTTGGAATTTTCGCCCGCGAGGGACGCGACGAGGCACGGCAAGCGGCAAAGGCGCGTTTCCGCGATAATGCCGACGATCGCGAGCTGCTCGTGCTCACCGTGGAGAACAGCGATTCCGTGTGGAAACGGCGCCTCTACGAAGGCCAGAGCGGCGAGCTCGCGGACAATGGCTATTGGCTGCTGCCGTTCCTGACCTTCCAGGCCGACTGCCCCTACCTCGTCGGCAGCTACGCGGAGATCGGCGCGAAGCTGAAGGAGTTTGCCGCGAAGGGGCTGACCACGATCATGCTCGACATGGTCGCAGACGAGACCGAGATGCAGCACGTCTGCAAGGCGCTCGCGGCAAGCGGGATGTTTTGAGATCGAATTATCAAGGAAGTGCCTCTTCTCCCTCTCCCCGTTCTTACGGGGAGAGGGTCGGGGTGAGGGGCTCTCTCTGCGGGCGAGATATGCCTGAGACCTGTACCCCCTCACCCGGAATTTGCTCGCGCAAATTCCGACCTCTCCCCGCAAGCGGGGAGAGGTAAACTTCATCGCGCCTCTTCGAATCCGGCCAGCACGGAAGTCAGGTTCGCGCCGAGGATATCCGAGAGATAGCCGCCCTCCTGCACGAACACGGTCGGCAGGCCCAACTTCGCGATGGCCTGGCCGATGCGGCGGAAGCCGCGCGTGGTGACGGCGAGACCCTTCAGCGGATCGTGCTCGGAGGCGTCGAGGCCGAGCGCGATGACGAGGGCGCCAGGCGCAAAGGACTCGATCGCCTTGCGTGCGACGTCCATCGCCTGGATGTAGCCGTCATCTCCGGTGCCGATCGCCAGGGGAATGTTGAGATTTGTGCCGAGGCCGGGACCTTCGCCGCGCTCATGTGCGTAGCCCCACACGTAAGGATAATACGCGACGGGATCGGCATGAATCGAGACCGTGTAGACGTCCGGCCGCGCGTAAAAGATGCCTTGCGTGCCGTTGCCGTGATGGACATCGACATCGAGGATCACGACACGCTCGTGCTTCTGCCGCAGATGCGCCGCCGCGATCGCGCTGTTGTTGAGGAAGCAGAAGCCGCCGGCCATGTCGCGATAGGCGTGATGGCCGGGCGGCCGACAGAGCGCATAGGTCGCATCCTCGCCGTCCATCACCATCTGTGCCGCGGTGACCGCAACATCCGTCGCAGCGCAGGCCGCGGCCCAGGTGCCCGGGCCGATCGGCGCCGCGGTGTCGGCGGTGTGCCAGCCGAGCTTGCCGGTGATATGGGTGGGATAAGTCGCGGCATGGCGCACCGGATGGATGTTGCCGATCATCTCCGGACCGGAATCGCCGAGCGCGGTCCAGGCGTCCCAGGCCTCGCTCAGGAACGACAGATATTCCGGACTGTGGATGCGCGCACGCGGCCCCTGCCCGAATGTGGTTGGCTCGACCAGTTGGTGCTTGCCGTCCTTGAGCCCTTTGAGCAGGCGGTCGGCACGTTCGGGCTGCTCGGTGGTACGCTTGATGACACCGCGAACCAGGAAGAATTGCGGATCGTGGCTGCGATGCAGCTCGGTATGGACGGCTTTCACTCGAACACTCCGTGGTCGCTTTGAGGGTGTCACAGATGTCTAAATCCCCGCGGCGGCGAGATGCAAGCAAGAAGAATGCCGCTCCTGTCACACCGCCCTGCGCCTGAAGCAGATCGCTCGTGAAGCTCAGCAGCGCCCGCGCTGAAGGCAGTGCTCGCGGCCCTGCTGGTCGGTGCGGAACGACTCGACGAAGCCGCCCTGACGCTGGGTGACGAAGATCGTCTTGCCGTCGTGGCCGCCGAAAGCGAGGTTGGTCGGCTCCTTGGCCCTCAGCGCGATCTCCCGCTCGACCGCGCCATTGGCCTTCATCAACGTGATGGTGCCCTTGAGGATGCGCGCGACATAGAGGCGGCCAGCCATGTCGGTGCGCAGGCCATCGACGCTGTCGGGCTGAAACGCCTTGACGAGTTTTGGACTGGTGAGCTCGTTGCCGCCGATCGTGTAGGACCAGATCTGGCCGCTGCTGGATTCCCCGACATAGAGCGTCTTGTCATCGGGGCTGAGATCGATACCGTTGGTGGTGCCCATCGCGCGCGGCGCCGACATGAGCTGTCCCTGCACCGTTCCGTCGGCTGCCTTCGCGATGCGCCAGATGTGGCCTTCGCGACCTTTCCAGTTCGGATCACTCGCGTAGATCGTGCCGTCGCGGGCGATGGTGATGTCGTTGGGCTGGTTCATCTCGTCGGAGTGAAACCAGATGGCGGGCTCGGTCGATCCCTTCGGGATCGCGAAGATGTTGTGCTTCTTGTAGTCGGCAATGAACATGGTGCCGTCGCGCGCGAAGCGGATGGCATTGCCGACGCTGCCCTCGGGCAGCGCCGTGAAGGGCTCGGACGCCGCGCCGCCGACAGGCAGCTTGCCGATGGTGCCGGGCTTGCCGAAATTGACGACGAAGAGATTGCCGTCGAGATCGGCGGCCGGCCCTTCGATGCCAAACGTGTATTCGCCTGATCGCGTCACCTGCACGCTTTCGAACAGTTTTGTTTCCGCTCGTGCCGGTGCCGTCGCAAGGACGAGAACAACGCTACTGCACAGGCACCAGAAATTCCTGCCGGATGTAATAGCCATCGTCGTCGCTGCACTCGCCATTCAGATAGGGATCGGCCGGCCGGAAGAAGCGGCTGAAGCCGGGTTTGTCTACAGCGTTCCTTTGTGTCACGACGACGACCTTGGCAGCCGGTATTTCGCCGCATTCCTTGTTGGTTTTGCCAAAGAACTTGCGCTGCGGCGGGCCGGACTTGATCCGCATCCGGATGCCTGGAACCATTTTTGACACCAGCAGATCCGCCGTGTCGAGCAGGCGCGTGTAACCAGGCTCGGCCTTCGGCAGGCCTTCGCCACCCGGCGGCATCAGCTTCTCCGCGCCTAACCCACGAAGCCGCGTGCGCAACTTTCCGGAGTCGGGATCACCAGGATAGATCCAGCCATCCTGCGACAGCATGAAGCGAAGCACCGTCGCGTCCTTCTGAGCGTCAGATTGGCCCGGCTTCAAGCCGAAATCCGAGTGACAGCCGAAGCAATGTTTTTCGACGAGGCCCTTGCGCAAATTGGTGAGCCGGACGCTGTTCTGAGCATCCCGAGCAACGAAGGCCGCGAGCTGGTCGATCAGCGCCTGGCTCCGCACGTCGCAGGGCAACGGCGGCGGCGCATCGCCCACGGCGCGGTCGATCCGGATCACGGTCTGGTTCTTGTCCTCGACCAACCAGATTGCGCCGTCCTCCGCGACCGTCATGCCGACGGGCGCACCTTGCGGCCGCGCGCCGTTGACGCGGTGCCAGCCTGCGACCAGCTCCTCGAACGGCGCGGCCGCGACGTCGCCACCCTCGGTCTGAAAGCTGTGGGTCGGATCGGCCGCGCAGCTGACATGATAAGACACCGGCGCCGGGGCGGGCTTCGGGAAGCCGTGGTCGTCGACGTCATAGACGATGACGCGGCTGCCGGTCGGGCGATAGCCATGCAGGCCGACCAGCAGCTTGCCCTCGAGCTCCGGAAATTTCGCGCCGTGATAATAGAGCATCGCGAGCGGCGCGCCGTGCGGCGGCAGCAGCGAGAACGGCGCCTTGTAGAGAGCGTTGGCGGTGCACAGCGATTTGTAGATCCCCGACTGCAATACGATCCTGAATTCGGGACTCGGCGTCGACAAATCGTAGCAATAAGGCCAACCGTAATGCCTGCCCTGCTCGATGGCGTTGATCTCCTCGTTCGGCTTGAAAATGTCAGGCAGGTCGCGGCCGTTCTCGCCTTGCAGGAAGGCATAGCCCGCATCGGGAAAGTTCGGGTGCAGCGCCAGCGCCATCGAGTTGCGCAGGCCGCGCGCATAGACGCCGTGCGGCGGGTCGGGTTCGCCAGGCTTCAACGCCGGGAAGATACCGCCCGGGGGCGGCGTGAACAGCCAGATCGACGCCATCGCGGAAGCACCCTCGGCCGCCGCGCAAGGTCGCGTGATCGGCGCCGGCGTGATGCAGTCGTCGCTGTGCGAGCCGATGTTGACGAACAGCCGGCCGTTCCTGTCGAACACAAACTGCTTGAGCGGGTGCGCGCTCTCCTCGAGCCTGGTGCCGTCGGGCAATGTGATCCGGCGGCCCGGCATGTGACGGACGATGGTCTCGACCGTGTCGCGCGGGTTGTCGGCGAGCGGATCGAACCGAAAGATCGTCTCCGCGCTCGAGGCGTAGAGCTTCTTGTCCGGACCGATCACGAGACCGAACGGATATTCGATTGCAGTCAGCAGCTCCCTGAACCGCTGTCCCTGGGGCGCACGCGGGTCGAGCAACAGCAGCCGGCCATCGGTATGGCCCCAGCCCGCCATGTCAGCGACCACGAACAGGTCACGACCGGGCACCTGGATGATCGCGCGCGGGAATTTCAGCCGATCTTCCTCGCTGGCGACGAGGCCAGCACAAAATCCCGCCTTCATGTCGATCTGGATTTTGGGAAAAGCTAGATCGGCACTGCCGCAGGTCTCCGTGCCGATCGCATAGCCGCTCTTGCGGACCGGTTCTGATGAGCCTACCGAGGGGAGGGTCAGGAGCACCACCAAGGCGCCCGCGCATGCGCGCAGGCTTCGGCTTTCACGCCAAAATGTGAGGTGGTTCACGGCGCCTCCCGGACTTTCCGTCCAGGGTTGTTCCATGCCGCGGGAACGCCGTCCAGTTGATCAACACCCCCTTGTGATCAAACCAGCAGGGGGCTTGGCGCCGACCAATCTCCGTAGATTCCCTTACCGGGCTCGACCCGAATGTTTCGCGAAGGCTTGGAATGGTATCGGTTTGCCGTCCCAATCGCTCCCAATAGGAGACGCATATGGTCCAGGTCTATTTTCACTGCTCCAATACCGAGGGCACGCTGATCGATCGCAGCGGCACAGCCGTGACCAACCTGACCGAGGCGCGCGACCGTGCCGCCCAGATCATGAACGCGATGATCCTGACGCCCGGCGCTGAGGATTGGCGCGACTGGGTGATCCATGTCAGCGGCTCCGACGGCGAGGAGATCTTCGACCTCCCCTTCACTGCCATGCTCGGCAAGCCGCACTGAGGTGATGCCATGTTGCTCGCGTCACTGACCCTGCTCCGCCAGCCCCTGAGCTTCGTCGCCGGCAAATGGCAGACGCTGATCCGGATCGCGGGCAATCCCTACCGGCCCGAGCTCCACTACATGCGCGGGCCTGGCCCGAAATGGCACGCCAAGTATCAGGCCAGCCGGCTGGATCGCGCGCGCTGAGCCCTGCGGCTTCCGCTTCCCACTAATCGGTCTCTCAACTCATGATGCCCGGGCATAGCCGTCCGAAGGACGGCGTCGCTTCCGCTCGCCTATGCCCCGGGCATTGACGCGTTGGCGCCTCCCCCGCCTGCTTCACACCAGCCATGTCGCGCCTCCCTTTCGATATTCTCGGTGGGGACGATGTGCCATTGTCCGCGCACTCCGCCGATTGCGGAGCTCAGCGCAACGAAGCCAAACCGAAGACAGCACAGACATCATCATGCCGCACCAGTTCAGCCACGCCCAAACCGTCCGCAAGCCCGCCATCACAACCAAAGGCGGCATCGTCGCCGCGCAGTCGCGGCGGGCGGCCGAAGTGGGGGCGCAAGTGCTGGCGGCGGGCGGCGACTGCGTGGATGCGATCGTCGCCACCACCTTCGCGCTCAACGTGCTGGAGCCCTGGAACAGCGGCATGGGCGGCGGCGGCGCGATGGTGCTCTACCGTGCCGCGGAAAATCGCTACGAAGTGATCGACTACGGCATGTGCGCGCCGCAAAACCTGCGCGCCGCCGACTATCCGCTCAGCGGCGAAGGCGCGGCTTCCGATCTGTTCCCCTGGCAGCGGGTGAAGGACGACCGCAACATCCACGGCCCCGGCGCGATCGCCGTGCCCGGCGTCGTCGCCGGCATGGAGGAGGCGCATCGCCGTCACGCGAAGTTGCCCTGGAAGGATCTGGTCGCGCCGGCAGCGGCCCTCGCCGGCGAAGGCCTGCTGGTTGACTGGTGGACCACGCTGACGATCGCGGCATCGGCGGCCGATCTTCGGCGCTATCCCGCGAGCGCGACAACGTTCCTGAAGGACGGCCTGCCGCCAAGCGCGCCATGGGGCATCAAGTCCGAGACGCGACTGCCGCTGGACACGCTGAAGGCGACGCTGTCGCACCTTGCCGACGCCGGTCCGCGCGATTTCTACCATGGCGATCTCGCCAGAAGCATCGCATCCGATATCAAGGCCGACGGCGGCGCGCTGTCGGTGGAGGACCTCGTCGCGTTCCGAGCTCATCTGCGCGAGCCGCTGGCGATCCCCTATCGCGGCGGCAAGGTGTTTGCGACGCCGGAGCTCACGGCCGGACCGACCATGGCGCATGCGCTGCGCCTGTTGCAGCAGAACCTTAAGCCGGGAAGCGCGCCAGACGCGGCCGCCTATGCCGAATATGCGCTCGCCCTGCAATCGGCTTATCGCGAGCGGCTCAAGGATATGGGCGATGCCGACGGCAAGCGCTCGCTCGGCGCGGACTATCTGGCGCCCGCCTGCACCACGCACTTCTCCGTGGTCGACCGCCACGGCAACATCGCGGCGGTGACGCAGACGTTGCTGTCATCCTTCGGCTCGAAATACGTCACGCCGCACACCGGCATCGCCATGAACAACGGCATCATGTGGTTCGACCCGACGCCGGGCACCACCAACTCGCTCGCCCCAGGCAAGCGCTGTCTCACCAACTACACGCCTGTCATCGCCGAGACCGCGGACGGCAAGCGGCTCGCGGTCGGCGCCTCCGGCGGTCGCCGCATCCTGCCGTCGGTGATGCAGATCGTGTCGTTTGCGATGGATTTTGGCATGGATCTCGATGCCGCGATCCACCAGCCGCGCATCGATGCCAGCGAAGGCGCGATCGTGATCGGCGATACCAGGTTGCCAGCGGAAGTCCGCAAGGCACTCGCCGCGCGCTTCGACTATGAGGAGACGCAGGTACAGGCCGTGCCGATGAAGTTCGCCTTCCCGAGCGTAGTGATGCGCCAGGGCGACACGAATTCCGGCGCGGTCGAGATTTTTCATCCTTGGGCCGATGCGGTGGCGGAAGCCTAAGGCTTAACGAAAACCGATTGAGCCGCGAGCACCGCTGCACCTCTTCCGCTTGCGGGAGAGGTCGACGCGCGCCGGGCGATGCAAAGCATCGTCCCGAGCGCGGCGGGTGAGGGCTCTCTCCTCTTGGGGATTCCCTGTATGGAAACACCCTCTCCCCAGCCCTCTCCCGCAAGCGGGAGAGGGAGCGCATCTGCGCCGCGACAACAGTAAATCTAATCGCGCCGTTAGATCCCGAGCCGGTCGCGCACCCGGCCTGCGATCACTGCCGTCGTCACGCCCACCGGCCAGAATGCGTGCATCGGGATCGGCTTGATGCCGGTGACGGGCATGTCGAGCTCGGCCTTGGCGCCTCCGATCAGACGTCGGGCCAGCTGCGCGCCCATTGCGGTCGAGAGCGCGACGCCGCGGCCGTTGCAGCCGAGCGAGATCAGGATGTTGTCCGCGGGCTCGTGCACATGCGGGTAATGATCCCCAGTGATCGCGAGCCGGCTGTTCCAGCCATGGGTCCAGGCAACGCCCTTGAGCTGCGGCCACAGCCGCTCGGCGTATCGCATGAGATAGGCGACGTCGCGCGGCGAATTGATCCAGCGCATCGGACCGCGCCCCCCCATCAAGAGGCGGTTCTGCTGATCGATGCGGTAATAGACGGTGATGTGGCCGCTCTCGTAAAGGACGGGACGGGTCGGCATGATCGAACGGGCCACGTCGTCAGAAAGCGGGGCCGTGGCGGCGATCGAGGAAAACACCGGGACGATGGTGCGGCGAAGCGCCGGCCAGAGATCGTCCGTAAAACCGTTGGTCGCGAGCAGCACTTTGTCGGCATGCACCACCGCGCGCGGCGTCTCGATGCGCCAGCGGCTGCCCTCGCGGCGTAGCGACAGCGCCGGTGTCTCGCCGTGCACCTTTGCGCCCGCGGAGATCGCGGCGCGCGCGAGACCGCGGGCATAACTGAGCGGATGCAGATCGCCGCCGCGGGTATCCAGCATGGCGCCGACGTAGCGATCGGTGCCGGTCATCGCGCGCAGCTGCTCGCGGTTCAGGTACGACACCGGCATGCCGCGGGCGGTGCATTGCCGCGCGGTTGTCTCGATCGCGGCGGCGCTGGCCTGGTTATAGGCCGCGCGCAGCGTGCCGTTCTGCCGCGCCTCGCACGGGATCTGGTAGCGGCGGATCAAATCGTGGGTGAAGTTCGTCGTGCCGTAGGAGAAGTCGATCATGCGGCGGCCGAGCTCAGTGCCAAAATCGGCTTGGATCTGATCGGGGTCGTGCTTCAGTCCCGGATTGGTGTGGCCGCCATTATTGCCGGATGCGCCCCAGCCCGGCTCCTGCGCCTCCAGCACCAGTGCCTCCACGCCCTGCTCGGCCAGATGCAACGCCGTGGACAGACCGGTGTAGCCGCCGCCGACGATGGCGACCGAGACCGTCTTGTCGATTTCGAGCGGCGGCGTGGCCACCGGCGCGACGGCGGTGTCGGCATAGAGGGACGGCGGCAGAGGCAGGCGCGTGGTCATGGCAAGGACCGGTCAGAGCGGATGCAGCACGCGGCGCAAAAAATCCTGCGTCCGCGCATGCTGCGGTTGATTGAGCACCGATTTCGCCGGTCCCTGCTCGACGATGACACCGCCGTCGATGAACAGCACGCGGTCGGCGACGTCGCGGGCAAAGCCCATCTCGTGCGTAACGACGACCATGGTCATGCCGTCGTCAGCAAGCTTGCGCATCACGCCGAGAACGTCGCCGACCAGTTCAGGATCGAGCGCCGAGGTCGGTTCGTCGAACAGGATGGCCTTGGGCTGCATCGCCAGCGCCCGCGCGATCGCGACGCGTTGCTGCTGGCCGCCGGAGAGCTGCGGCGGATGTTCGTTGGCTTTCTCGGCAAGGCCCACCTGGGCGAGCAGCGCGCGGCCACGCTCGAATGCGGCAGCGCGCGGCTCCTTCTTCACATAGAGCGGACCTTCGACCACGTTCTCCAGCACCGTTCGGTGCGGAAACAAATTGAAGCGCTGGAACACCATCGAGACCTGGGTGCGGACTTGCACGATCGACGGCGCGTCGCGGTCGACCTTCAATCCCTCGACGCTGATCTCGCCGCGGTCGTAGCTTTCGAGACCGTTGATACAGCGCAAGATGGTGGACTTGCCGGAGCCGGAGGGCCCGACGATGCAGACCACCTCGCCCTTCTGCACGGAGGCCGTGATGCCCTTGAGCACCTCGTTTTCGCCAAAGCTCTTGTGGACGTCGGTCAGCTCGATCATTTCTTGCCGGCCCGCTTCTCGAAGTGACGGACCAGCAGGATCAGCGGAATGCTCATGGTCAGGTACATCAGCGCGACCAGCGTGAACACGTTGGTGTTCTTGAAGGTCGAGGACGCGATCAGCTTGCCTTGCAGCGCGAGCTCGGCGACCGTGATGGTCGAGGCCTGCGAGGAATCCTTCAGCATCATGATCATGACGTTGCCGTAGGGCGGCAGCACGATGCGCACCGCCTGCGGAAGCACGACGCGGCGCATGGTCAGCCACCAGCCCATGCCGATCGATTGCGCCGCCTCGATCTGCCCCTTGTCGATGGCCTCGATGCCGGCGCGGAAATTTTCCGCCTGATAGGCCGAGTAGGCGATGCCGAGCCCGAGGATCGCAGCCTGCAACGCGGAGAGCGTGACGCCGAGATCGGGCATCACGAAGTAGAGGTAGAACAACAGCACGATGATCGGAATGCCGCGGATCACATTGATCAGGCTGGCGCTGAGCAGCGACAGGACGCCGATGCCGGAGACCCGCATCATCGCCCAGACGAGGCCAAGCACCGTCGACAGCAGCAGCGAGCCGATGGTGACGACGATCGTCAGCACGACGCCGCTCATCAGGATCGGGAAGAATTCCGCCGCGTCGTGCCAGAAGCCTTTCATCGATCAGCCTTCATCGATTGACCTCTCGCGATCAACCCTGGGCCTTCAGGCCCCATTTATCGAGGATCTTCTCGATGGTGCCGTTGGCCTTCAGCTTGGCGAGCGAGGCGTTGATCTTGCCGAGCAGCGCGCTCTCGCCCTTGCGGACGCCGATGCCGACCGAGCCGACAGTAGCAGGCTTGTAGCTGTCGACGAGCCGCACCTCGGGGAAGCCGCCCTGCTTCAGATTGTAGGCGAGGATCGGATAATCGGCATAACCGGCCTTGAGGCGGCCGGTGTTCACGTCGCGCAGGATGTCGGGAATGGTATCGTAGGCCTTGACGTCGGCGAACAGGCCGGACTTCTTCAGCGCATCGACGAAGGCGGTGCCGACCTGGGCGCCGACCGTCTCGCCTTTCAGATCGTCCTGCGTGGCGTAGGCCTTGGTATCGCCCTTTGGAACCACGAGGCCTTCCCCGTAAGTGTAGATCGGATCGGAGAAGTCGACGACCTCCTTGCGCGGCGCGGTAATGAACATCGCTGCCGCGATGATGTCGATCTTGCTGGAGGTCAGCGACGGGATCAGCGCCGAGAACGCCATCGGCTCGATCTGCACGTTGAGGCCGGCATCCTTGCCGATCTCGGTGATGAGATCGACCATGATGCCCTGGATGGTGTTGGTCTTGGTGTCGAGGAAGGTGAAGGGAATGCCTGTCGGCGTCGAACCAACCTTCAGCACCTGCTGCGCCGAAGCCGGCGCTGCTGCGGCAATCGCGAGTGCCGCGACCGCGGCCTGGACAAAACGCTTCAACGCCATCGCATTCCCCTTTGGGCTCGGCCGATGGCGGCGCTCGCAGATGTCGTGATCGCAGACATTGCGGGCCGAGCCGTTTCGGCCTATTTTCACCAATATGAAAATTTGGTCACACTTTCGCGGGTCATGCAAGCGGTTTTCATGAACATGAAGGAAGCGGTTTGACGTGAGCGGTGGCAAAAGAATGCGCAGACCGGCCGCCGCAAAGCCGGTGAAGAAGGTGCAGATAAAGGCGAAGGCGAAAGCCAACGCCAACACCAAGGCTATCGCCAAAGCCGCCGAGCCCGCGATGGACGTCGCGGTCGGCCGCCGTATCCGCGATCTCAGGCGCATCAGGCAATTCTCGCTCGAGACGGTCGCTTCGCGCACGGATCTGTCGATCGGCTTCCTCAGCCAGATCGAGCGCGGCCTGTCGTCGCCGTCGCTGCGTGTGCTGGCCACGCTCGCCGACGTGCTCGGCGTCGGCATCGCCGCGCTGTTCGGCGCGAGCCCGAACGCCGACGGCACATCCGACCAAGTCGTCACGCGCGGGCTTCAGCGGCCCGAGCTGAAGCTCTGGCGCACCGGCGTGTCGAAGCAATTGTTGAGCCCCGCCAGCGCCGACAACCGGCTCAACCTGTTCCTGGTGCATCTGGAGCCCGGCGGCTCCACCGGTGACGAGCTCTACACCCATGACGGCGAGGAAGCCGGCCTCGTGCTCGAAGGCGAGATGATGCTGACGGTGGACAGCGAGACATGGTCGCTGAAGAGGGGCGACAGTTTTCGGTTTGCAAGCCGGCGGCCGCACCGGTTTTCCAATCCGGCCAATGACGCGAAGGCCGTGGTGCTGTGGGTGAATTGCGTGACGGGGACGGGGTAGCGCAGCCGTCATTGCGAGCGAAGCGAAGCAATCCAGACTCTCACCGCGGAGACACTCTGGATTGCTTCGTCGCTTCGCTCCTCGCAATGACGGGAGGATAGAGTCTTAGCCGAACCGGTACTTATACCGGTTCACCGTCAGAGCACTCACATCAATGTCCGGCTTCTTGCCCGACAGCATGTCGGCGAGTACGCGGCCGGAGCCGCACGACATGGTCCAGCCTAGCGTGCCGTGGCCGGTGTTGAGGTGAAGGTTGGCGTATTGCGTCGGGCCGATCACGGGCGGGCCGTCCGGGGTCATCGGGCGCAGGCCGCTCCAGAACGTCGCCTTGGAGAGATCGCCGCCGCGCGGGAAAAGATCGGTCAGCGAGTGATCGAGGGTGGCGCGGCGCGCGTCGTAGAGCTGGCTCGAGAAGCCGGAGATTTCGGCGGTGCCGCCGACGCGGATGCGATTTCCCAAACGGGTGATGGCCACCTTGTAGCTCTCGTCCATCACGGTCGATTCCGGCGCGCCGGAAGCGTCCTTGATCGGCACCGTGATCGAATAGCCCTTCACCGGATAGACCGGCAGCGAGATGCCGAGCGGCGCGACCAGACGCGACGACCAGCTTCCCAGCGCGAGCACGTAGCTGTCGGCCTGCAACATTCCGGCGCTGGTCACGACGCCGCTGACGCGCGCGCCGTCGGTGACGATGCGGTCGATGCCGGTGTTGAACATAAAGCGCACGCCGAGCGCTTCGGCATGCTTGGCCAGGGCCTGCGTGAACATGTGACAATCGCCGGTCTCGTCCTGCGGCAGCCGAAGTCCGCCCGCGAACTTCTCCTTCACGCCCGCCAGCGCCGGCTCGGCCGCAATGCAGCCCTCACGGCTCAGCACCTCGAAGGGCACGCCGTACTGCTTGAGCACGGCGATGTCCTCACCGGTGCCGTCGAGCTGGGCCTGGTAGCGGAACAGCTGCAGCGTGCCCTGGGAGCGCTCGTCATACTGGATGCCGATGTCGCGGCGCAGGTCGCGCAGGCAATCGCGGCTGTATTCCGCGATCGGAATCATCCGGCTCTTGTTGACCGCGTAGCGTTCGCTGGTGCAATTGCGCAGCATCTTGAGCAGCCAGACCCACATCACGGGATCAAGCTTCGGCCGGATCACCAGCGGGCCGTGCTTCATCAGCAGCCATTTGACCGCCTTCACCGGGACGCCGGGACCAGCCCAAGGCGAGGAATAGCCGGGCGACACTTCGCCGGCATTGGCAAAGGAGGTCTCGAGCGCCGGTTCGGGCTGGCGGTCGACAACCGTCACCTCATGGCCGGCACGCGCGAGGTAGTAGGCAGAGGTGACACCGATGACACCGCTGCCGAGGATCAGAACTTTCACGCTTGGTCAAACTCCCGCGGCATCACGCTCGCCGCTGCAAGAGGGAACTCCGCAACGGCGAGAGCAATTATCAGGCCACCCGCTTGATGGCGTCGCCGAGGATCGACACGATATCGTCGATGTGGCTCTTCTCGACGATGAGCGGAGGCGACAGCGCAAAGCTATCGCCGCTCATGCGGAAGTACAGCCCGCGATTGAAGCAATCGACCATGACGTCATAGCCACGCACACCGACCGTACCATCACGCGGCGACAGCTCGACCGCGCCCATCAGGCCGCAATTGCGGATGTCGACGACGTTGGGCAGGCCCTTCAGCGAATGCAGCGCATCGCGCCAGTATTCGGAGATAGACGCACCGCGCGTCAGCAGGCCTTCGTCCTTGTAGATGTCGAGCGTGGCGATACCCGCGGCGCAGGCGACCGGATGCGCCGAATAGGTATAGCCGTGGAACAGCTCCATCGCGTTCTCCGGGCCGACCATCAGGCCGTCATGCACCTTGCGGCTCGCGAACACGGCGCCGCAGGGAATGGTGCCGTTGGTGATGCCCTTGGCCGTCGTCATCATATCGGGCGTGACGCCGAAGAAGTTGGCGGCGAACGGCGTGCCGAGGCGGCCGAAGCCGGTGATGACCTCGTCGAAGATCAGGAGGATGCCGTGCTTGTCGCAGATCTCGCGCAGGCGCTGGAGATAGCCCTTCGGCGGCGGCAACACCGCGGTCGAGCCCGGCACGGGCTCGACGATGACGGCAGCAATGGTCTCGGCGCCGTGCAAGGCCACCAGCCGCTCGAGATCATCGGCGAGCTCGGCGCCATGCTCGGGCTGATCCTTGGCGAAGGCGTTGCGGGTGAGATCGTGGGTGTGGCGAATGTGGTCGACGCCCGGCAACAGGGTCGCGAAGGCACGACGGTTGGCGACCATGCCGCCGACCGAGGTGCCGCCGAATCCGACGCCGTGATAGCCGCGCTCGCGGCCGATCAGGCGGGTGCGGCTCGCTTGGCCGTTGGCACGGTGATAGGCGAGCGCGATCTTCAGCGCGGTGTCGACCGACTCGGAGCCGGAATTGGTGAAGAAGATGCGATCGAGGCCCTTGGGCGCGATCTCGGCCAGACGCTCGGCGAAGTCGAATGCCAGCGGATGGCCCATCTGGAACGACGGTGCGAAGTCCAGCGTCATCAGCTGGCGCTCGACGGCGGCGGCGATCTGCTTGCGGCCGTGGCCGGCATTGACGCACCAGAGGCCGGCGGAGGCGTCGATCACCTTGCGGCCGTCGACGGTGGTGTAGTGCATGCCCTCGGCCGAGGAGAACAGGCGGGGCGCCTTCTTGAACTGCCGGTTGGCCGTGAACGGCATCCAGAACGAGTCGGTCTTGATGGTGTTCGGAATCTGATGAAGGGTCACGGGCCACGCTCCTTTGCTGACCTGCTACCAGAGGCACGGCTTGAAAAGCGCAACAAGTCCTTTTCTGACCGGCTGCAAGCCATTGATTTGACTAGGGCTGCCGGTCCATATTTGCGCGATCCGCAACACCTGCAACACGGGACAGGGACATGAGCGTCGATATCGGTGGACGGCTGCGATTCATCCGGGCGCGCCAGAAGCTGTCGCAGCGCGAACTCGCCAAACGCGCCGGCGTCACCAATTCGACGATCTCGCTGATCGAATCCAACCAGATGAACCCCTCGGTCGGCGCGCTCAAGCGCATCCTCGACGGCATCCCGATGGGGCTCGCCGAGTTCTTCGCGCTGGAGCCGGAGAGCCGGCGCAAGATATTCTACCGCGGTGAAGAGCTGACCGAGGTCGGCAAGAAGCCGATCTCGTATCGGCAAATCGGCGACAATCTGTTCGGTCGCAGCCTGCAGATCCTGAAGGAGCGCTACGAGCCCGGCAGCGACACCGGGCGCGTTCACCTCGTCCATGACGGCGAGGAAGGCGGCATCGTGATCTCGGGCAAGCTCGAAGTCACCGTCGAGGACGAGCGCCGCATCCTCAATCCGGGCGATGCCTACTACTTCGAGAGCCGTCGCCCGCATCGCTTCCGCTGCGTCGGTGGCAAGCCGTGCGAGGTGATCTCGGCCTGCACGCCCCCGACGTTTTGAAGTTGTCCGCAATCCTACGGAGCCACCGGTATCTTACGGAGTTTGAGCCATCTCAATTTCCGCAGCCTGATCCTCTATATGTTCCGAGCCATAGCCAAGCAGCCTCCGCTTTCCGGGGCCGCTTCGTAACAGGGCTCGCTATGAAGATCACGCTCGCAAATGCAGAGGCTGCGCTCGATGAAGTGCAGCGCGACAGCGACAAGCTCCATTCGGAGGAGCTGCGCAAGACCATCGCGAACTACATCGAGTCGCAGCGAGAAGCGCTCAAGGCTCTTCGCAAGAGGCTGCATTAGCACGCGGCGGAGCGAGACGGCCTCGCCCGCCGCTGCTTAAAGCCTAGGTCAGCAACTCCTCGATCCGGATCGGGAAACGGCGAACACGCACGCCAGTCGCATGCCAGATGGCGTTGGCGACTGCCCCTGCACTGCCGGTGATGCCGATCTCGCCGACACCCTTGATGCCAAGCGCGTTCACGTGCGGGTCTTGCTCATCGACCGTGATCACGTCGAGCGGCGGCACGTCGGCATTCACCGGGATATGGTACTCGCCGAGATTGGCGTTCATGATCCGGCCGGTGCGGCGGTCGGTGATGGCTTCCTCGTGCAACGCGAAGGACAGGCCCCAGATCATGCCACCGAACAGCTGGCTCTGCACCATGCGCGGATTGACGATCCGCCCCGCGGCGAAGGCGCCGACCATGCGGGTGACGCGGACCTGGCCGAGCTCGGGATCGACCTTCACCTCCGCGAACACCGCGCCATGGGCGTGCATCGCATACTCCTCCATGGCCGCCGGATTCGGCGCACCGGTGCCACGCGCCTCGATTTCGGCGACGCCGGCGCGCGCGAGAATCTCGGAATAGCTTTCGCCGCGGCTCTCGTCGTCGCGCCGGATCAACCGGCCATCGCGCGCGATCACGCCGGCATTGCCGGCGCCGAACAGCGGCGAGCGCTCGTCGCTGGTGGCGAGATCGGCGAGTTTTGCAATCACGGCCGCGCCTGCGCTGTGGATCGCAGCACCCGCGGTTGCCGTGTGTGCCGAGCCGCCGGCGATGCCGGCATCGGGCAGGTCGGACGAACCCGCCTTGAACTCGACGCGGTCGATATCAAGCCCGAGTTCGTCGGCCGCAATCTGCGCAAGCGCCGTCCAGGCACCCTGCCCCATATCATGCGCACCGATCTCCATGGCACCGGAGCCGTCGCGGCGAAGCACCGCACGTGCCTCTGCCTGGAACATCAGCGCCGGGAACGTCGCGGTGCCCATGCCCCAGCCGACCAGGAGGCCGGCATCGTCGCGCATCTGCCGCGGCTGGAGCGGTCGCTTCGCCCAGCCGAAGCGCGCCGCGCCCTGCTGGTAGCAGGCGCGCAGCGCCTTGGACGAGAACGGCTTGCCGGTGATGGGCTCGACCTCGGCATAGTTCTTCAGACGAAAGGCGAGCGGATCGATGCCGCAGGCCCAGGCCATCTCGTCGATCGCGCTCTCCAGCGCGATCGAGCCGGTCGCCTCGCCGGGCGCGCGCATGAACAAAGGCGTACCCGTGTTGACACGCACGGCGTCGTGCGAGGTGCGGATCGCGGGCGCCGCATAGAGCGTGTGCGAGGCGTCGGCCGCGGGCTCGTAGAAATCGTCGAACGTGCTCGACACGGTCCTCGCATGGTGCTCGAGCGCGGTCAGGCGCCCCTCGCCATCGGTGCCGACGCGAAGCCGCTGCCGCGTCGGCGCGCGATGGCCGACCGGGCCGTACATCTGCTCACGGCGCAGCACCAGCTTGACTGGTTTGCCGACGAGCTTTGCCGCCATGATGCCGAGGACCGGAGGGCCGGCCATGAGCCCCTTCGAGCCGAAGCCGCCGCCGAGGAACGGGCTGCGGATATGGATCTTGTCGTGCGCGATGCCGAACAATTCGGCAACGCGCGCCAGCGACAGCATGAGGCCCTGAGTCGGCATGTCGATCTGCAGATTGTCGCCATTCCAGGCAGCCACGATCGCATGCGGCTCCATCGCATTGTGATATTGCGGCGGCGTTTCGTAGACCGCGTCGATCCGCTTGTCGGCCGACGCAAGCCCCGCCTCGACATCGCCGCGGTGATTTTCTGTGGGGTTGCCGACGCCGACGACCGGCGGCACGAAGCTTTCACCCGCGTCGAGACCGATCAGCGCAGGCAGCGTCTCGTAGCGCGGCGCCAGCAGCGCCGCGCCTTCCGTCGCCGCCTCCAGCGTCTCGGCGATTACGACGGCGATCGGCTGGTTGGCGTAGCGGACCTCATTGCTCTGTAGCACCTCCATCCGGAATACGAATGGATTGGTCTTGATCTCGGGATCGATCGCGAGCTCGGGCTTGTGGTCTGGCGTCATGACATCGATGACGCCGGGGTGGCGCTTGGCAGCAGCGACATCGAGCGAGGTCACGCGACCGCGCGCGATGCTGGAAACGGCCATCACCGCAAACAGCATACCGGGCGGATGATTGTCGGCGGCGTAGGTCGCCTGGCCTTTGACCTTAAGCACGCCGTCGCGGCGGGTCAGCGGCTGGCCGATGTTCGAGCCGTGCCGCAGATGAGCGGGCGCGCTGGTGAGATTAAGCTCGGGCATGAATGGCTCCGGACATCGAGGCAAAGGGAGAGGCCGGCAGCGCGGGGATGCGCACGGGCGTACCGGCGGCGGCGAGGCTCAGCGCGCGCACGACGATGCGGCGCGCGAGCTCGATCTTGAAGGCGTTGTCGCCGGACGGTTTTGCGTCGGCGAGCGCGCGCGAGGCGGCTTCCTGGAAAGCGTCCACCGTGGGCGGGACGTTCCTGAGCATGTCCTCCGCGGCGCGGGCACGCCAGGGCTTTGCGGCGACACCGCCGAGCGCAAGCCGCGCCTCCGCGATCTTGCCGTTCTCGATCCGCAGCGCAGCGGCAGCCGAGACGACGGCAAACGCGTAGGACGTTCTATCGCGGACCTTGAGATAGCGCGCATGAGCCGCAAAGCCGCGCGCAGCGGGCGGCAGGCGCACCGCGACGATGAGATCACCCGGTTCGAGCGCCGATTCACGCTCGGGCGTGTCGCCGGGCAGGCGATGCAGGTCGTCGAGCGCGATCTGGCGCCGCCCGTTCCTGCCCTCGATCTCGACGATGGCGTCGAGCGCGACCAGCGGCACGCAGAAGTCGGATGGATGCGTGGCGATGCAGTTTTCGCTCCAGCCGAGCACGGCGTGGGTGCGGTTCTCGCCGTCACGCGCGTCGCAACCGCTGCCGACCTCGCGCTTGTTGCAGCGGCTGGCGGTGTCGTAAAAATACGCGCAACGCGTCCGTTGCAGCAGATTTCCGCCGACGGTCGCGGCGTTGCGCAGTTGCGCCGACGCGCCGGAGAGCAGCGCTTCGGCGACAGCCGGGTAGGCCTTGGCGAAGTCGGCGTCATGCGCAAGATCGGCGTTGCTCACCAACGCGCCGATACGCACACCACCGTCGGCAAGGCGCTCGATCTGATCGAGCCCGTCGAGATGCGTGACGTCGACCAGACGATCCGGGCGGCTGACGTCCCCCTTCATCAGATCGAGCAGATTGGTGCCGGCGGCGAGATAGACGGCGCCCGGCTGCGCTGCGGCCGCGACGGCTTCGGCGACCGTGGCCGGCCTGACGTAATCAAATTGCTTCATGCGGAGCGCCTCTGATTGGATTCGTCCATCCCGGCCTGCGCGTCGAGCACGGCATCGACGATGCCGGCATAGGCGCCGCAGCGGCATAGATTGCCGCTCATGCATTCGCGGATGCGCTCGGGATCGTTGCCGGCCTGTGCCTCGCTCATCATGCCGATCGCGCTCATGATCTGGCCGGGCGTGCAGAAGCCGCACTGAAAGCCGTCATGGGCGATGAAGGCGGCCTGCACGGGGTGAAGCTGGTCGCCGCGCGCCACGCCCTCGATGGTGAGAATGTCGGCACCGTCATGGCTAATGGCCAGCGCGAGGCAGGAGTTGATCCGCTTGCCGTCGACGAGAATGGTGCAGGCGCCGCATTGACCGCGGTCGCATCCCTTCTTGGTTCCGGTCAGGTGGAGGCGCTCACGCAGGAGATCGAGCAACGTGACGCGCGCATCGTCGAGGACGAAGTCGCGCCGCGCACCGTTCACGGTGAGGCTGATGGAGTGGTTCATATAAGGCTCCGATCAGATATGGACATGAGTCGTCGCGCAGCGCGCCACCGCCGTGGCCGCCGTCGATTCCGCGCCGCCCGAATATCATCCGAGCCAACGTCTTCAGCGAAGATACGGAGGCAGCCTCCGCTTAACAAGGGCCGCCGAAAAATTTTGGAATTCGTCAAAAGCCCGTGCGCATCAACGCGATGCAGCCCCACAAGGGTTCAATCTAACCAATTCGTGATCTACAGTGCCGGCATGGACGACCACACCGATCAGATCCGCAAGCCGCGTGCCGATGCCGTGCGCAATCGCGAGCGCGTGCTCGAGGCGGCGAAAGCCGTGTTCAACGCGGGCGGGCCGGAGGCGAGCTTGGAGGCGGTGGCAAAACGCGCCGGCGTCGGCATCGGCACGCTCTATCGGCATTTCCCGACGCGCGAGGATTTGTTCGAGGCGGTGTACCGGCGCGAGGTCGAGCAGCTCAGCGAACTCGCCGAGCAGCTGAAGAATGCGAAGGACCCGGTGGATGCGCTGCGGCGCTGGCTGCGCTCAGGTGTCGAATTCGTTGCCACCAAAAAGGGCATGGTGGCAGCCTTGGCACTCGCGGTGCAGAGCGGGTCGGAGTTGCATGCCTTTTCCTTTGAGCGCCTGAGCAAGGCGATCGGCTCGCTGCTCGATCGGGCAGCCGCGGCCGGCGCGATGCGCGCGGACGTCAGCCCCGAGGACTTGCTGCGCGCGTTCTTCGGCATGTGCTACATGCACGACCAGCCCGGCTGGCAATCCTCGGTGCTGCGGATGCTCGACGTGTTCGTTGATGGTTTGCGGGTGCAGCCTGTCGTGAAAGCCAAGGCCCGCGTGGCCGCCAGGCCCGCGAAGCCGGCTGCAAAGCGGAAGCGATAGCCCGCGAGATGTGCTAGGATCGGCGCCGCCCGGGATTTCAACGCGGAGCCTGTCATGCGCATCGCCGCCTTGCTGGTCTTTCTCAGTGTCGCCTTCGGTCCGATCTCGGCGCGTGCCGACGATGTCGCGACGGCACAGGATATCATCCGCGCCCAGGAGCAGGCATTCGGCCGCGACGACGCGCGCGCGGCCTATTCCTACGCCGCACCGGCGATCCGGGAGATCTTCCCCGCGCCCGACATCTTCATGTCCATGGTGCAAAACGGCTACCCGCCGGTCTATCGGCACAAGAGCTTTGAATTCGGCGACAGCAAGAGCGAGGGCAGCCGCATTGCCCAGCACGTCCATATCATCGATGCCAATGGCGAGGCCTGGGAAGCGCTCTACACGCTCGAGCAGCAGGCAGACGGCAGCTACAAGATCACGGGTTGTTCGCTGCTGAAGGCGGGACAGGCAGTCTAGGTCGCAAAACCTGGACCGGTCCTGACTGCATTCATCCGCGAGCGGATCAGCAACGTCAGCACGATGCCGATATTGAGCGCGTTCCACGCCACACCGTTGGCGAACGCCGCTGCATAGGAACCTGTCGCGTCGAAGATGACGCCCGAGACCCAGCCGCCGAACGACATGCCGAACACGGAGGCGAAGATCACGATGCCGACGCGGGTTGCGGCCTCGCTCGCCGGCATCGCCTCGCGCACGATGATGGCATAGCTCGGCACGATGCCGCCCTGGAACAGACCGAACATCGCGGAGATCAAATAGAGCGAGGTCAGGCTGTCGAAGAACAGGTAGAATACGAGCGCAAAGCCTTGCGCCAGGGCGCCGATCAGAAGCGTCGGGATGCCGCCGATCTTGTCGGCGAGGTAGCCCGAGCCGATCCGACTGACGATGCCGCAGGCCATCATCAGCGACAACATCTCGGCACCGCGCGCCACGCCATATCCGAGATCGCCGCAATAGGCGACAATATGCACCTGCGGCATTGCCATGGCGACGCAGCAGGAGATGCTGGCGATCGAGAGCAGCACCGTCAGCGTATTGGTCGAGAGCTTGAGGTCGACCCGCGGCGGCGCTGCATTGGCATGATCGTGAACCTTGTCGTCGCCCATCTGCGCGCGCAGGACCAGCACCAGGATGGTCATCAGGCTGACGCAGACGAGGCCAATGCCGATGTGAGTGAAGCGCCAGCCGATCGTCTGCATGCCCGTGCTCACGAGCGGCGGCCACATCGTGCCGGCGACATAATTACCGCTCGCGACGATGGTCACGGCCAGGCCGCGATAGCGCTCGAACCAGTGGGAGGCCTCCGCCATCAGCGGAGCGAAGGTCGCCGACGTGCCGAGTCCGATCAGGAAATACGCCGCCACGAACTGCCAGAGCTGGGTCGACAGACCCGCCAGCACGTTGGCGACGCCGAGGAAAGCGATGCTGATCGCCATCGCCGCCACGATGCCGAACCGGTCGGTGATCCTGCCGGCGATGACGCCGCCAAGCCCGAAGCCGAACATCATCAGCGTGAAAGCCAGCGACACCGCGCCGCGCGTCGCGGAGAATTCGGCCTGCACCGCGGGAATCATCACCACGATCGCCCACATGCCGACGCCGCCGATCGAACCGATCAGAAGCGCAATGACGAGGCGCATCCAGGCCTGACGCGAATCAGGAGTGAATGTTTCAGGTGTTTGTCCCGATTGATTTGGCGCGTGCACGGGCGGGACCATGGCCCGCGGATCGCCACAGGGTCAACCATTGTGGCGCGATATTGGGCATGCACGGTGCACTGCGGTAAGAAGGAGCTTGGCGAACGCGCGTTTTGTCATTATTTTGCAAATCAGCGCGTGCAACATCGCCGCGCGAAGGGCATGTCGGCGGAATGTTGCTGCGATTGACACGATCGATGCGGATCAGGGTGGGGCGTGTGATTGCCCTTGCCTATCTGTTCTGCGTGCTCGCGCCGGCCGCAAGCCTCGCCTGGGGTAGCGGTCCAGCACCGTGCCTCGACGACGCGCTCCTCGCCGATCTCGTGCCTGTGCATCACCAGATGCAGGCCGGCCACACGCATGACGGCGCCTCGCATGACCACGCCGGGCCGCATGCGCATCACCAGACCGCCGCGCAGGACGCGCCCGCCGTCCCTCATCATCACGACGGCAAGGGTACGCCGGGACCGTGCTGTGCGATGATGTGTGTGAGCGCGCTGGCGGCCGACCTGCCCAGCGTCGCAAAGCCGCTTCAGCCGGTTTCCGCCTGCTCGCCCGAGATCGTGGCCAGCCTGCACAGCGCGGCGCCGCCCCTGCTCTACCGCCCTCCCATCGCCTGATCTGACGCGCGACGACGTCAGGCCGAGCGCGCACCCGCGCGCGCGAACCTGTGGTCTCCAGACAGATCAGGGATGACTCATGCTTACGCTTTCCGGGGCGAAGTCCGCCGCTGCATCCGCGGCGCGGGGACTACACTTTCGATTCAATTGGCCGCTGCTGACCGCGACGGCATTGGCGTTGTCCGGCTGTATGCCGGCAACGACACAAGTCGCCGGCGCTGATCCTGCCGATCCCGCGGCCAAGGTCGCGCGCGCCGGCTATCATTCGACGATTGCGCCGTACACCAGCCTGCGGCCCGCGACGCCGGCACCATGGCGCGAGCGTAACGAGAGCGTCGCGCCGCAGCCCAAGCAAGACCGGTAGGAGCGCGTCATGACACACCGTCTCGCGCAAAGCCTGCTCGTTCTTGCCTCGCTCGGCCTGTCAGGCTGCGCCGCCTTCTCGCCCGACAGCGGCATGAATGCCGTCTCGGAGCTGACGAGCCAGACCCTCAAAAAGGATGTCGCCTTCGTGCGGACGGCCGAGGGAGCCGGCGCGGTCGACGCGCGCGTTCGCCAACTGCTGTCGCGAACACTCAACCCCGAGACCGCCGTGCAGATCGCCCTGCTCAACAACAAGGGGCTTCAGGCCGCCTATAACGAGCTGGCGCTGGCCGAGACCGATCTCGTCGAGCAGAGCCTGCCGCCCAATCCCGTGTTCTCGGTCTCGCGGATCTCGGGCAACGGCGCCAGCGAGATCGAGCGTCAAATTGTCGGCGACATCCTCGCGCTCGCCACGCTGCCGTTTCGTTCGGAGATCGCCCGCGACCGTTTTCGTCAGGCGCAATTGCGCGCGGGTCTGGCGACCTTGCGGCTTGCCGCCGATGTCCGCCGCGTCTATTGGCGCGCCGTGGGCGGCAACGAGATGGTGGCGTTGCTGACGGATGCGAAGGCGACGGCGGAATCGACCGCACAGCTCGCGGTCAAGCTCGGCGAAACCGGCTCGATCAACAAGCTCGATCAGGCTCGTGAACAGGTGTTTTACGCCGAAACCACCGCCGACCTTGCCACCGCGCTACAGACGGCGACGAGCGCGCGCGAAAAGCTGGCGCGCCTGATGGGACTGTGGGACGGCGGCCTCGACTTCCGCCTGCCCAACCAGCTGCCGCCGCTGCCGCGCCGGCCGCAGGCTTTGCCGTCGATTGAAGCCGACGCGGTCGCCCATCGCATCGACCTTCAGATCGCGCGGCTCGAGCTGACCGCGCTGGCGAAGTCGCTGAACCTCACGGAGGCGACGCGCTTCGTGACGCTGCTCGATCTCGCCGGCATCTCTCGCCGCACCCGAGATCCGGAAGGCGCGCCTTTCCGCGAGCGCGGCTTCGACGTGCAGTTCCAGATCCCGATCTTCGACGGCGGCGAGGTGCGGGTGCGGCAGGCGGCGGAGACCTACAATTTCGCCTTCAATCGGCTGACCGAGCGCGCCGTGAACGTACGCTCCGAGGCGCGCGATGCTTACCGGATCTATCGCTCGGGCTACGACATCGCCAGCCACTATCAGCGCGAGATCATCCCCTTGCGAAAGATCATCACCGAGGAGATGCAGCTCCGCTTCTCCAGCATGCAGGTCGATATCTTCGCGCTGCTCAACGAGGCGCGTCAGCGACTTGCGTCGCTGCGCGGTGCAATCGATGCGAAGCAAAGATTTTTCCTTGCCCAGTCCGACTTGCAGACCGCCGTCAATGGCGGCGGCGCGCCTGCTGACAGCGACAGCTCAACCACTATCGCCGCGGCAGCGCCTGCCGATGGCGGCCATTGACATGGAGGCCAACATGTTTTCCCGCCGAGGATTTCTGGGCAGCGCCGCGCTCGCCGGCGCATCCGTCGTCAGCGGCCGCGCGCAGGCCGCCTCGATTCCGGAAGCCCCGCACATGGACAAGGCGGTGATGCAAGCGCCGCTGCATCCCGCCGGTGGGCCGGACTATCGCCCCGTGGTCACGCTGAACGGCTGGTCGCTTCCGTTCCGGATGAACGGCGACTGGAAGGAATTCCATCTCGTTGCTGAGCCCGTGGTGCGCGAATTCGCCGAGGGCATGAAGGTGAATCTGTGGGGCTATAACGGCCAGTCGCCGGGACCGACGATCGAGGCCGTGGAGGGCGACAAGGTCCGCATCTTCGTGACCAACAGACTGCCCGAATACACCACCGTGCACTGGCACGGCATGATCATTCCCAGCGGCATGGACGGTGTCGGCGGGCTGACGCAGCCTCACATCCAGCCGGGAAAAACCTTCGTCTACGAGTTCGAGATGAAGAAGAGCGGGACCTTCATGTACCACCCGCATTCCGACGAGATGGTGCAGATGGCGATGGGCATGATGGGCATGGTCGTCGTGCATCCGCGCGACCCGAACTTTCGGGCCGTGGACCGCGACTTCGTCTTCGTCATGAGCACCTATCGCGTCGATCCCGGCACCTATCTGCCGCAGGTCAACGAGATGACCGACTTCAACATGTGGACCTGGAACGCGCGCGTGTTTCCCGGCATCGATCCGCTGCCGGTCAGACTCGGCGACAAGGTGCGCGTGCGCATCGGCAATCTCAGCATGACCAACCATCCGATCCATTTGCACGGCCACAGCTTTGCAGTGACCTGCACCGACGGCGGCTGGATTCCGGAGAGCGCGCAATATCCGGAGACAACCACGGACGTACCGGTCGGCGCTGTCAGGGTGTTCGACGTGCTCGCCGACAACCCCGGCGACTGGGCGTTCCACTGCCACAAGTCGCATCACACCATGAATGCGATGGGACACGACATGCGCAACATGATCGGGGTGTCGCGCAAGGATCTCGCCAGGGCCGTCGGCAAGCTCGCGCCTGACGGCATGGCGATGGGCTCGACCGGCATGGCGATGGGCAACATGGAGATGCCCGCGCCCGACAACACGCTGCCGATGATGACCGGCACCGGCCAGTTCGGCCCGATCGAGATGGGCGGCATGTTCACGGTGATGAAGATCCGCGAAGGCCTCGCGCGCGACGATTATCGCGATCCCGGCCCCTACCAATTCCCGCAAGGCACCGTCGCCTACGAGGTCACGCCGCCGGCCCCGGAGCCCGTGCGGCAACAGCCAGGCGGACCGCCGATGAAGAACATGAAGATGTGAGCGTTTCGATGAACCACCACCAACTGGAGATACAAATGAAGACGACGATCAAGCTCGGTCTCGCGCTGGCCGCGCTTTCCACCGCGCCGGCCTTTGCCCACGACCAGCACGGGCACGGCACCTTTTCGGCCGGCGAGCCCGGCGATCCCAAGAAGCCCGCGCGCACCATCGAGATCCTGCTGAACGAGATGGACTACACCCCCGCGAGGATCGAGGTCAAACGCGGCGAGCAGATCCGCTTCGTGCTGCGCAATGTCGGCAAGGAGGACCATGAATTCCTGCTCGCCACCACCAAAGAGAATCTCGCGCATGCGGTGGAGATGAAGAAGCATCCGCACATGGAGCACGACGATCCCAACGGAGTCAGGCTCGCGCCGAGCAAGACAGCCGAGATCCTCTGGAAGTTCAGCAAGGCCGGCACGTTCGAATTTTCCTGCCTGATTCCCGACCACCGCGACTACGGCATGGTCGGCCACGTCACCGTGAAGCAATAAAGGAGAGTCCCATGAACCGCATCATCCGTATCGCCGCAGCGCTGTCGCTGGCCGCCGGCCTTGCCACAGGTGCCCTGGCGGCCCAGGGCGCCGCGATCACCGGCGAGGTCAAGAAGATCGACGAGGGCGCCGGCAAGATTACGCTCAAACACGGGGCTGCGAAGAACCTCGGCATGGATGAACCCATGACCATGGTCTACCGCGTCAAGGACCCGGCCGTGCTCAAACAGGTGAAGGTCGGCGACAAGGTGACTTTCGAAGCCGAGGAGGCGGCTTCGGGGTACATGGTGACCCGGATGGAGAAGGCGAAGTAGGCTGCCTCCACAATGGTCATTCCGGGGCGCGCCTCTTGGCGCGAGCCCGGAATCCATTTCCCCACGACGCCTGCGGCACGATGGATTCCGGGCTCCCGCTTCGCGCGCCCCGGAATGACGGCGTTAGAGCCCCGAAATACCCCGGTCAGCCCCCATGCCGCACCCGACATTAACCCTTTGCTAACCATACACCCGGCAAGAATTGCCCAGTGGAGTCGAGTGTCGTCAGCCGCGTAGAACGGGGAGTGCCCTGTGGACGCCAGTGCGGTGCCTCACTTTCGGAACGGCGGCCCTTCGGCCGTCGGGCAGACGTTTGGGGCGCGCGGACGGCAGTCGCGCGGAGGGGCAGCTACCATGGTCGACGTCACCGCGGGACAGGGCGTAGGCGGCACAAACGCCGGTTTCCCCACCCTTGCCGAGATCGGCAACATCCTCAAACGCGGCGATATCGCGCTGGCGCTCGGCGTCCTCACCATCCTGGTGGTGCTGATCCTTCCGCTGCCCGCGATCGTGCTGGACCTGTTCCTGGCGATTTCGATCACGCTCTCGATCCTGATCCTGATGACGTCGCTGTTCATCCAGGCGCCGCTGGAGTTCTCCGCTTTCCCGACCGTCCTGCTGATCTCGACCATGCTGCGGCTGTCGCTCAACATGGCCTCGACCCGCCTGATCCTGTCGCACGGGCATGAGGGCACGGATGCCGCCGGTCACGTCATCGAAGCCTTCGGCAGCTTCGTGATGGGCGGCAATTTCGTCATCGGCATCATCGTCTTCGCCATCCTGATCATCGTCAACTTCGTCGTCATCACCAAGGGTTCGGGCCGTATCGCCGAAGTCGCGGCGCGCTTCCACCTCGACGCCATGCCCGGCAAGCAGATGGCGATCGACGCCGACCTCTCCGCCGGACTGATCGACGAGGCGGTCGCCAAGCAGCGGCGCAAGGATCTGGAAGACGAGAGTGGCTTCTTCGGCGCCATGGACGGTGCCTCCAAATTCGTCCGCGGCGACGCCATTGCCGGCCTTCTGATCGTCTTCATCAACGTCGTCGGCGGCATGATCATCGGCGTGGCGCAGCAGGGCCTGTCCTTCGCTGACGCCGGCCGCAGCTACACGCTGCTGACCGTCGGTGACGGCCTCGTCACCCAGGTGCCGGCGCTGATCGTTTCGACCGCGGCCGGCCTGCTGGTCTCCAAGGCCGGCGTGTCCGGCGCCGCCGACAAGGCGCTGATGAAGCAGTTCTCCGGATATCCGCAGGCGCTCGCGATGTCCGCGGCGGTCATGCTGGTGCTGGCGGCCCTGCCGGGCATCCCGACCATCCCCTTCCTGGCGCTCGGTTCCGGTGCCGGCGCGCTCGCCTGGCACGCCCGCAACCGCAATCGGGCGACTGCCAGGGCTGCCGAAGTTGCAAAGACCGCACCTGCGCCGGGAGCGCCGGGCGCAGCCGGCTCCGCTGCGGCGGAGGAGCCGATCTCCGCGGCGCTGAAGATCGACGACCTCAAGATCGAGCTCGGCTATGCCCTGCTGCCGCTGGTCAACGGCCCCGACGGCACCGACCGCCTCACCGAGCAGATCAAGGCGCTGCGCCGCTCGCTCGCGATCGAGATGGGTTTTGTGATGCCGGCCGTGCGCATCCTCGACAACGTCCAGCTCGAAGCCAACACCTACATCATCAAGATCAAGGAGGTCGACGCCGGCACCGGCAAGATCTGGCCGAACCAGTTCATGGTCATGGACCCCGGCGGCAGCCAGGTGCAGGTGCCCGGCATCCACACCACCGAGCCGACCTTCGGCCTGCCCGCGACCTGGGTTGATGCCAGCCTCAAGGAGGAAGCCTCGCTCAAGGGCTACACCGTCGTCGATGCCGCGACCGTGCTCTCGACCCACCTCACCGAGCTGCTCAAGGCCAACATGTCGGACCTGCTCTCCTATGGCGAGGTGCAGAAGCTGCTCAAGGAGCTGCCGAAGGAGCAGGGGGAGCTGGTCAAGGACATCGTGCCCGGACAGGTCACCGTCTCCGGCATCCAGCGCGTGCTGCAGCTGCTGCTCGCCGAGCGCATCTCGATCCGCGACCTCTCGACCATTCTAGAAGGCATCGCGGACTCGCTCGCCTTCTCGCGCAATCCGGCCACCATGGTGGAGCACGTCCGCGCCCGCCTGGCGCGGCAGATCTGTGCGCAGAACACCTCCTACAGCGGTTATCTGCCGCTGATCGCGCTCTCGGCGCGGTGGGAACAAGCCTTTGCCGAATCCATTATCGGCCAGGGCGAGGAGCGCAGCCTCGCGATGCAACCCTCGAAGCTGTCGGAGTTCATGACCGGCGTGCGCGAGGCCTTCGAGCGCGCCGCGCGTGAAGGCGAGGCCCCGGTGCTGGTCACCTCTGCGGCAATTCGTCCCTTCGTGCGTTCCCTGGTCGAGCGGTTCCGGGCGCAAACGACCGTGCTGTCGCAAGCTGAAATCCACCCCAGGGCGAGATTGAAAACGGTCGGAAGCATCTGATTTGCCTTAAGAAGCCGTGTGTTTTTCGGCCACAGGCAAATGGTTTTTCAGTTTCTGGCGCCTTGCCGATCAATGGCCGGCAAGGCGCCCGGCAGACACATTACAGCTTTGAAATAATTGCCAAATTGCACGATCAAGGATCGTTTTTGATCGCGGCTTCTCACGTCATGTCACGCTCTTGTGATCGCCTCTTGGGAACGAATCCCCCCAATACTAGGTTGTTGGGCACCGGAAGCATGAACCTGCCCAAACACGCAGGCGACTACTTCGGGTAGATGGCGGCAGGAGCCTTCCATGAACCACTCGATTTACAGCGCAGATCGCTCGACCCACCTCAAGATCGTGGTTGTCGCGCTCGTTGCCGGCATCGCGGTGGCGGGTCTCGGGATCACCGCGCGTACGAGTTCAGACGAAGGCCTGACCCAGACCGCTCGCGTCATGAAGGCGGGCAAGCCGATCGCCATCACCAGCTCGAACGTGTCCCTCGTTCGCTAAGGAGATTTGAGTTTCAGGAATTCACGCGGCTCTTTATCAGCCCCCCAAAGTCGCCACGTGGATATGTAGACGACCCCAACCCCAAGTCGACTACAGAAAGCGCCCGCCCCCCACGGGCGCTTTCTCATGTCTGGGGTGTGTCGTTATCGTGAGCGCACGCGCGTCCAGCTCCGTCATTGCGAGGAGCTCTTGCGACGAAACAATCCAGAATCCCTCCGCAGAGACAGGCTGGATTGCTTCGCTGCGCTCGCAATGACGGAGTGTAGGCAAGAGCGTCGCTCTTAGATTCACATCTCACTTGTAGACACACCTTCACCCTCTCGCGGCTCATCTCGCCCGAGCTTTGCATGATCGCCTCACCCTCAATTGAAAGAGAGCGCAGGGAAGACCGGGTGCCGGCTGGCACCCGCGGTCTACTGTGCGAAAGGCAGTAGCGAAATCTGCACAGCGGCATACAGGTGAAGCCCAACATCCGGCCTTCCCTGCGCAGTGGCTTTACGGCTTATGTCGTGCTCTCCCCGGGGAGCGATGCACTATTGCCCCCGTCGCCTTGCGGATGGCTGATGCACGCGCCCCGGTCGGGCCGCGACATCACCGCAACACTTGGCGCACAGACCCCGGGCGCCAGGACCACACGATTTCGCCGTACGCCGATCACACCGGTCGTGTGCGCGACACTTTCGCTCACGGTTGCCCGCCCTGCGAAACCCTTCGCGCCGATGTGGCCCACGTCCACCGCCGTCCGGCCCGCGTTCGTGACGATCGCGATACGCCCCTCTTCCTTGGGCCGGAGTGAGGCGAAATATACGCAATTCCGAAATTCGGTAAAGTGGAATATTTTGAGCCACGCGGGTTGACCGGCAGCTTGGGTGTTTTGCCCGACGGGCAACGCGATATCTTGTAGCCCGGATGAGCGCAGCGATATCCGGGATATCTCCGCGAGCGGCCCAGGGTGTCGCTTCGCTCACCCGGGCTACGCCTACGCGGCGCGCTCAGGCCTCGCGCAGTTCCGACGGCGTCGCGGCAAAGCGCTTGCGGAAGGCGCGGTTGAAATAGGACAGATCGGAGAAGCCCGACGAATGCGCGATGTCGCTGATCTTGCGGGTCCTTGCGCGAGGATCGCTGAGCAGCTTGCGCGCCTGCAGCAGGCGCTGCTCCAGCACGAATTCGGTGAAGGTCGTTCCGGCCTGCTCGAACAGGCGCTGTGCCTGGCGCGGGCTCAGGCCCGAGCGCGTGGCAATCTCGGACAGGCAGAGATCGTTGCGGCCAAGCGCCGCCATCACGTCGGCGCGCATGAGATCGAGACGGGCCGCCGCATGACCTCGCCCGCGCGCAAGACTTGCATGCTCGGCGTCAGTGCCGAGCAGGAGCCCGACGAGATCGACCATGTGCTGCGCGGTGAGGCGCTGGCCGACGGCGTCGAGATGCGGCGCGTGATGGGCCGCAAGGGAGTGGTAGCGGAAGATCGTCTCGGCGACTGCGCCGTCCGAGAGCACTTGCGACAGCTTGTCCTCGGCGCGTGGACTGATGTCGAGGAGTGCGCGGCGCGGCATGCGGATGGTGGTGAAGCGATCTTCCTCGGTGTGGCCCACGGTGCCGGTGATGCCCATGTCGACGAGCACCATCTGCGCGGGCGCAAGCTCCACGGCATGGCCGTTCTGCCCAACGCGGACGAGACCCGCGTGTGCCGCGATCAGGACGAGATCGTCGCTGCCGTCGGCAAGGTGGCTCTGGGTGCGTGAATATTGCGCGGAGGCGCCTTCGGGAATGGCGAGTGCGATATTGTCGACCACGCTGACTTGGAGCCGGCAATCGATGCTGTCGCCCCGGCTCGGCCCGATATCCAGGCCGCAGGCCCCGAAAGTCCGCTCGCGCCAATGTTCGAAGGCCGGGCCGTGTGGCAGCCCCGCATATTGGTGAATGAAGATGCCCGACGTTTTCGCTGCATCCATCTGATTTCTCGCCCCTCTCCGGCGCCATGATCGACGGCGCCGACTGCAAATTCCGGGCATTTGACGCCGCGAAACACGGAGAGGTTCAAATCGTGGGCGGATTCGGCGGGAGTTGTCGGGATGCGACGGCGGGGCGGACCGTGGCGACAGAAACCGATCAGGCATTGCCACGACGATGTTGAAGCGTCCAATGCCCCCGGTGTCGTCCTGGACAAGCGAGCAGAGCGAGCGCCGATCCAGGACCCATTACCCCGGGATTGAGTGGTTGCTCACCCGTGTGGCCACGGCTCACTCTTGCAACAAGCTCTTGGGGTAATGGGTCCTGGCTTTCGCCAGGACGACAATAGAAACCTACTTCTTCGCGGGCGCCTGCGGCTGTGACGGCGGCACGGTCTCGATCAGCTTGCCGGAAAATATGGGCGCCGAGGTCGGCTGGCCGTTGGGCGAACCGCCCGCCTGCTCGACGGTGACCGCGTAGGTCGCGCTGTTGACGACGTCGGCATCGTACGAACCGAGCACCGGTCGTGCGGTGAAATCGCCGGCGCCGATCACGCCGAGCGAGCGCGGACGCGGCAGCTTGTCGGAGATCAGCCAGAGCTCGAAACTCTTGCCGGGCTCCGGGGTCGCGCCCACTTTGCGCACGGTGAAGTTCTTGGTCGCACCGTCGATGGTGAGGATGAAGGCAGGACCTCCGCCCTGGCCCTGCAACAGCGCGACATATTGCGACGACACCGGGAGCGGCGCCGGTGTCTTCACCTCGACCGTCTGGATGCGTGGCGCCGGTCGCAAGCCGCCCGGGAGCGCCTCGGGCTGGAAGATCTGAAGCGACAGCGTCACGAGCAGCGCGGCCGCGAGCGCACCGACGGCGGATGCGATGGTGCGCCAGCGCTTCACGCGCCCCTGGAGCCGGATCACGTTACTGTTGTCGGCAACCGGCGGCGGTGGCGTACGCGCGACCTCCGGGTCTGGCGCGTGGACCTGCGGCATGAAGATCGGCACGACATCGGGAAGCGCATCGGGCGCCGGTGGCGTCGTTTCGGGCTGCTCCGCTTCGGGAGGCTGCGGCGCCGGTTGCTGCATATTCTCCGACGGCACCGGCGGAGGCACGGTGTCGGGCGAGGAAAACTCCGGCACAGGTGGCGGCGCTGCGTCCGGCAGCGCTGGCGGATCCTGCGCAAAGCCCGTCCGCGCGAGCTCGGACCTGATGTTCTCCCACACGATCGGACGCGGCTCGATCGAGCCGACCATCTGGTTGAGGACGCCGAGCCGGAATGCCCACGCCTGCACGACATCGGCGAACGCCTTGTCCACCGCCATCATGGTCTCGACCTGCGCCCGCTCGCCGGCGTCGAGCGTGCCGAGCGCATATTCCGCGGCGAGCGCGATATGGTCCTCCGTGTAGGCCATCACTTGCGATCCAGACTCGCCCTCACCGTCCAAGCCCTCATAGCCCGAGACATTCGCGAATATCCATCATGCTGCGCCGAAGCCACGTCTTCACCGTGTTGACGGGCGCCGCGAATTTCTCCGCCAATTGCTCGCGGCTCCAGCCGTTGTAATAGGCGAGAAGCACGAGCCTCTGACGGTCCGGCTCGAGCCGGCCGATACATTCCAGCAGCCGCCTCAATTCCTCGGTCATCTCGCGCCGCGCCAACGGATCGGGGCTATCGCTTGCGACTTCCATCGCCTGCGGCTCTTCCTCGATGGAGACTTCCGTCTTCTTACGCACGACGTCGATGGCGCGGTTGCGCGCGATCGACGCCATCCATGTGATCGGCGACGCGAGAGCGGGATTGAACTGGCCGGCGCTGTTCCAGATCTTGACGTAGGTCTCCTGAATGACCTCCTCTGCGAGATCCTGTCGGCGCAAGATACGGAGCACGACGCCATAGAGTTTCGCGCGCGTGGCGACGTAGAGGCGCTCGAACGCGGCCTGATCGCCCTGCGCCACTGCCCCAATCAGCCCGACCAGCTCTGCTGGCGTCAGCATTCAGCCCCCCAATGCGCGGCCCGTCGCATTCCGCGCAGGTCCTGGCACGCCGCCACCATAGCGCGCGACAAAGCCGACCACCAAGGGGGCGCGGCGGCACACTGTGGACAGCACATGCAAAAACCCGGACCTTTGGGGTCCGGGTTCTGCAAATTCTCGCAGGTCTGGCGGCTAGCGCCTCAGGCGACGGCGCCCATGCGGGCACGCATCAGGCCGATGCTGTCGAGATCGGCCTGCTCGCGGGCGTTTTCCTCGGCGCGTTCGCGGGCCTGATCGCGCTCGTCGAGGAGCTCGACCTTCTTCAGCTCCTCGAAGGCTTCGCCCAGCGCTGCCTTGGCCTCGTCGAGCTGGCCCTTCAGCTCGTCGGCCGAGCGGGTCAGGTTCTCGCGACGCTGGATGGCAGCCTTGGCATAGGTCGGATAGGCGAAGTGCGAGGGATCGTTGATCCCGGCGCGCTCCTGCTCGGTCGAGATCTCGCGTTCAAGATCGGTCGACATCCGCTGGAAGTCGGCGATCATGGTCTCGATCTGGCTGACCCGGCGGCGCTTCTCGTCGACCTGAAATTTCTTCAGGCGGATGAGGGTATCACGTGACTTCATCGACTCGTACTCCCCAGAAGTCCCTTGGCTGCACGTGGGACAACACCGGTCTCCCCACAGGCCCGACTGGGGCCAAGACCGGCTCTGCTACTCTGTGGGATGGGATGATGACCGGACAAAGTTAGCGTTCCGTTTCCAAATCACCGAGGATTTGCGCCAACTGGCGGTAGCCGTCCGCCAGCGATGCATTTTCGTCCTTGCGCTGGCGCAGGAAGGCCTCCAGCGGCTCGTGCAGGCGGATCGCCTCGTCGACCTCCGGGCTGGAGCCGGCGCGGTAGGCGCCCAGACGGATCAATTCCTCCATGTCGGCATAGGTCGCCATCACCGCCCGCGCCTTCTGGATGGTCGGCCAGAACTCCGGGTCGGCCGATTTCGGCATGGTGCGGGAGACGGATTTGAGGATGTTGATGGCGGGGTAGCGGCCGCGCTCGGCGATCGAGCGCTGCATCACGATGTGGCCGTCGAGGATGCCGCGGACGGCATCCGCAATCGGCTCGTTATGGTCGTCGCCATCGACCAGCACCGTGAAGATCGCGGTGATGGCGCCCTCGCCCAGGCCCGGACCGGCGCGCTCCAGAAGCTTCGGCAGTTCGGTGAACACGGTCGGCGTGTAGCCCTTGGCGGTCGGCGGCTCGCCCGCGGACAGACCGATCTCGCGCTGGGCCATGGCAAAGCGTGTCACCGAATCCATCAGGCAAAGGACGTCCTGCTCCTCGTCGCGAAAATATTCGGCGATCGCGAGCGTCAGATACGCGGCCTGACGGCGCATCAGCGCCGGCTCGTCGGAGGTCGCGACCACGACGACGGAACGCGCCAGGCCTTCCTCGCCGAGGTCGTCCTGCAAGAACTCCTGGACCTCGCGGCCGCGTTCGCCGATCAGGCCGATGACGCTGACCGCGGCATCGACGTTGCGCGCGAGCATCGACAGCAGCACCGACTTGCCGACGCCGGAGCCTGCGAAGATGCCCATGCGCTGGCCGCGGCAGCAGGTCAGGAACGTGTTCATCGCGCGCACGCCGAGATCGAGCGGCGCGCCGACGCGCTTGCGCGAGTGCGCCGGCGGCGGCGAATTGCGGTACGGCATCGGCGCCGGCCCCTGGGGGAGCGGCCCCTTGCCGTCGATCGGCTCACCCAGCGCATTGACGACGCGGCCGAGCCAGGCCGCGCAAGGCCGCACCTGATTTGCGGCATTGGCGATGACCGCCTTGCAGCCGCGCCGCACGCCGTCGAGACCGGCGAACGGCATCACGACGGCGTTGTTGCCGGAGAAGCCGATCACCTCGCAGGGGATGGAACGGTTGCCGCCGGTCTCGATCACGAGCCGCGCGCCGACCGACATCGCATGGATCGGGCCGGCCACCTCGACCATCAGGCCGCGCACGCCGACCACACGGCCATAAATATTGATGCCGTCAATGTCGCCGATCTGTTCGGCAAGAGCCTTCACAAGAGGGCCTTCATGAGGTGATCGCCTTCATAACCCGGGGTTTCGTGGCGAGAACCTTAAGTTTCGCCATATTTCTGAACGGCGCTTAACTTCGTGTTTACCCGCATCGTTAATCATTGCGTCACTGTCTTTGTGACTGAGCGTGGCTCCCCTTCAGAAGAAGGCTGAGTCGCGGGAGTCGGTTAGGCCCGTCTCTTAAAGTGGAACTTGAACGCAACCGGATAACGAAAGCTGCTTCGCACACAAGACCTTAGGGCGATTCGACGAAAATTGCATCTACAGGGCTTGCGTTCCAGAATCAGAATTTGTTAACCATCTGTTGTCAGGATCCGAATCAGTTGTTCAAAGGCGTTTTGTTGTGTGCCGCGAATGCGGCCGACCTGACGCCCAGGAGCGGCGACTATGGGGAACTGGCATGCGCGTTTTGCTGATTGAAGATGACAGCGCCGTCGCGCAGTCGATCGAGCTGATGTTGAAGTCTGAGAGCTTCAACGTCTACACGACCGATTTGGGGGAAGAAGGCGTCGATCTCGGTAAATTATACGATTACGACATTATCCTTCTCGACCTCAACCTGCCCGACATGTCCGGCTACGACGTGCTCAAGCAGCTCCGGGTCTCCAAGATCAAGACACCAATTCTGATCCTCTCCGGCCTCGCCGGCATCGAGGACAAGGTCAAGGGTCTCGGCGTCGGCGCCGACGACTACATGACCAAGCCCTTCCACAAGGACGAGCTGGTTGCCCGCATCCACGCGATCGTGCGCCGCTCCAAGGGCCATGCCCAGTCGGTGATCCAGACCGGTGACCTCGTCGTCAACCTCGACACCAAGACGGTGGAAGTCGGTGGCCAGCGCGTGCATCTGACCGGCAAGGAATACCAGATGCTGGAGCTGCTCTCGCTCCGCAAGGGCACGACCCTCACCAAGGAAATGTTCCTCAACCACCTCTATGGCGGCATGGACGAGCCCGAGCTGAAGATCATCGACGTCTTCATCTGCAAGCTCCGCAAGAAGCTCGCGAATGCCTCGGAAGGCCGCAACTTCATCGAGACCGTGTGGGGCCGCGGCTACGTGCTGCGCGAGCCGCATGAGGTCGAAGAGCGCATTCCCGCCTGATCAGTTTACTGCGCGAGCCCTTCGGGCTTGCTCCTCCCAGCCTGGACCCCGCCGCAAATGGCGGGGTTTTGTTTTTTGGGGACGTGAACGCGGCCTCATCGTCCTTGCGCCGTTGAACCGCTATCCTTCCCCAGCCGACGAATGGTCGCTGCACGATGGGGGAACGATGATCCTGCAATCACTCGCCGGCCTGCCCGCCTTCCTGGTCTATTTCTGCACCGGGCTGATCGCGATCGTGGCGTATCTGTTCGCCTATACCCGCATCACGGCGCACAACGAATTCCAGCTGATCCGCGACAACGATCCGGCTGCGGCGATCGCGCTCGGCCTCAGCCTGCTGGGCTTCGTGGCGCCGCTGGTCAGCGCGATCGCGCATTCGGCCAATGTGCTGGACTGCCTGATCTGGGCGATGATCGCGCTGATCGTCCAGATCGTCGTGTTCTTTCTGGTGAGAGTGCCGGTGCCGAATCTGTCGGCGCGGATCGCCGCCGGCGAACTTGCAGCTGCCATCTGGCTCGGGCTGTCCTCGCTCGCCGCGGGGCTGCTCAACGCCGCCTGCATGATCTACTGACATGGCCGACAAGCCCTCCAAAAAGGAGTTCGGCAAGCGCCGGCCGGCGGCCGGACCGCCGCCTGCACAACAGCCGGTGAAGCGCTCCGGCCACGTCGCGCTGCTGGTGATGGGCACGATCGCGGTCGGCACCACCGCCTACACGCTGATGCCGCGGCACAATTGCGAGCCCTCCCCTGTCGGCACGGACCCGGCGGTGCAAGCGAGCACCTCGTGCAGCAGCAGCCGCAGCTCCTCCGGGGGCGGCGGCGGCTCATCGCGATCGAGTTTCTTCAGCAGCGACTCCTCGAGCCATTCCTCGTCCGGAGCGTCGTCCGATTCAGGCTCCGGCGGCGTGAGCCGCGGCGGCTTCGGCTCGTTTGGCCATGGCTTCTCCGGCGGCGGCTGACCCATGCGACGCATCGTCTGCCCCGAGCGCGACGACTGGCGGCAGACCGCCGAACAATGCGGCTTCGCCTTCCACACCATCGAGGGCGAGCGCTATTGGGACGAGCGCGCCTATTACGCCTTCACGCTCGACGAGATCGAGCGTGGCATCGAGGCACCGACCGGCGAGATCGACGCGATGTGCCTGGAGCTTGCCGGCCGTGTGATCGGCGACGAGCGCCATCTGCAGCGCTTGAAGATACCGGACGCGTTCTGGAGCCTGATCGCCGAGAGCTGGGCGCGCGACGACCGCAGCCTCTATGGCCGGCTCGATCTGAAATTCGACGGCAGGGGACCGGCAAAGCTGCTCGAATACAACGCGGACACGCCGACCTCGATTTTCGAAGCCGCGGTGTTTCAATGGACCTGGCTCGAACAGGCGATCGAACGGCGCATCATCCCGTCGCGGGCCGACCAGTTCAACTCCATCCACGAACGCCTGATCGAAGCGTGGAAGCAGATTGCCGCTAGCCGCCATGTCCATCTCACCGGCACCACGGCGAATGAGGAGGACGCCGGCACGCTCGCTTATCTCGAAGACACGGCGCGCCAGGCGGGACTGGCGACCACGCTACTCGATATCGAGGCGATCGGCTGGCGCGATGATGCCGGCGGCTTCGTCGATCTCGACAACCGCGACATCGCGCTCGCCTTCAAGCTCTATCCCTGGGAATGGATGTTCCACGACGCCTTCGGCGCAAAGCTCAAGGACGCACAGACACGCTGGATCGAACCGCCGTGGAAGGCGGTGCTCTCCAACAAGGGCATCCTGCCGCTGCTATGGGAGATGTTTCCGAACCATCCCAATCTGCTGCCGGCTTTCTTCGAGGACGATCCGCGGGCAGTCGAGCTCGGCAGTTCGTATGTGCGCAAGCCGCTGCTGTCGCGCGAAGGCGCCAACGTCACGCTGGTATCAGGCGGAATGCCGCTCGACGAGCAGGCAGGACCCTACGGCGCCGAAGGCTTCGTGCGACAGGCGCTCGCACCGCTGCCGAACTTCTCAGACTTCTATCCGGTGGTGGGAAGCTGGCTGGTCGATCACGAACCCTGCGGCCTGTCGATCCGCGAGGACGAGAGCCCGATCACCGGCAACGGCTCGCGATTTCTACCGCATGCGATCTTGTGAGGTGCGCTCTTCTTCCCTTTTCCCCTCGTGGAAGAGGAGAAGAACGCATCTCAGCGCGCCGCTGCCACCTTTAACGACGGCGGCATCAATCCGCCCATCGGGCGGCCGGAGCGCGTCGGGTTGAGCTGATAGAGACCACGACGGTCGGCGATCGGGCGGAACGCATCGGTGATGCCGACGACGGATTCGGCAGCGCCGAGCAGCAGCGTACCGTCGGCTTCCAAAACCTTGGCCATGCGCTCGAAGATCACGGCCTTGGTGTCCTGGTCGAAGTAGATCAGCACGTTGCGGCAGAAGATCACGTCGAACGTGCCGAGATGGGAGAAGTCCTGCAACAGATTGAGCTGGCGGAACTGCACCATCGCGCGGATGTCGGCGTTGAGCTGCCAGACCTCGCCCGCTTGCGTGAAGTATTTCATCAGGTGCTGGATCGGCAGGCCGCGTTGCACCTCGAACTGGCTGTAGACGCCGGCCTTGGATTTCTCCAGCACCTCCTGCGACAGATCGGTAGCGACGATCTCGATGCGCCAGCCGGCGAAGGCTGCGCCCATCTCCTTCACGCACATTGCGATCGAATAGGGCTCCTGTCCCGTCGACGATGCCGCCGACCAGATGCGCAGCGACTTGCGCGCCGCGCGCGCCCGAAGCAGCCCCGGCAGGATCGTTTCGCGCAAATGATCGAACGGGATCTTGTCGCGGTAGAAGAAGGTCTCGTTGGTGGTCATCGCTTCGACCACGTCGCTCGCAAGCCGCCCGTCGCCGTTCCTGATCTTCAGCACGAGATCGGGAATCCCGCTAAGGCTCGCCTTGCGAGCCAGCGGCAGCAACCGGCTCTCGACCAGATACTGCTTGTCCGGGGAGAGATCGAGGCCGGAGCGCTCCTTCAGGAATCTGCGCAGATAGTCGTAGTCAGCCGGCGTCACGAGCGGTCTCCCGCGAACAGGCGATTGACCCGGGCGCCGATCTGGTTGAGCGGCAGGATCGCTGCGCAGATGCCGGCATTGGCCGCTGCGCCCGGCATCCCCCAGACCACGCTGGAGGCTTCGTCCTGCGCGATCACACTGCCGCCGGCGGCGACGATGTCCTTGCCGCCACGCATGCCGTCCGAGCCCATGCCCGTCAGGATCACGGAGAGGATGGCGCCATGCCAGATGTCGATGGCGGAGGTGAACAGCGGATCGACCGCGGGCTTGCAGAAATTGACGGCGGGACCGTCGTCGAGCGCGATCGCCACGTCGGCGCCGCTGCGCACGACGCGCATGTGCTTGCCGCCCGGCGCAAGGTAGATGCGGCCCGGCTTCACCGGCTCGCCATCGACCGCCTCGGCTGCCGGCTTGCGGCTCGTGCGTGCCAGATGCTCGGCGAGAATGGTGGTGAAGGTCGGCGGCATGTGCTGGGTGATCAGCACCGGGACGCGGTCGATCACGGCGCCAAGCTCGGCGACGAGCGCCATCAGCGCCTGAGGACCGCCGGTCGATGAGCCGATCAGCAGCACCTTCGGTGCCTGGGTCGAGAACGGACGCGTGGACAGCACCGAGGACGACGACGGCGCATGCACGGCCGGAGCCGGCGCGGCAGGCCGCGCGACAACCGGTCCACGTGCGGCCGGGGCCGGGCTCGCAGGCGCCAGCGGCGGGCTCGCAACCGCGGGCTTGCGGCGAAGCCGTGCGCCGAGGTGGCGGATTTTCTGGATCAGGTCGTGGTGGAAGATGTCCGCAGCCGACGCCTCGCGCGTCGATTCCGGCTTCGGAATGTAGTCGGCGGCGCCGAGCGACAGCGCCTTGAAGCTGATCTCCGCGTTACGGCGGGTCAGCGTCGAAGCCATGATGATGACGAGATCGCGCTTCTTCGCCAGGAGTTGCGGCAGCGCCGAGATGCCGTCGAGCTCGGGCATTTCGATATCGAGCACGGCAACGTCGGGGTTGATGCGTTCGATCTGGTTGACCGCCTCGAGCCCGGTGCGCAGCGACGCCGCGACCTCCATGTCGTGCTCGGCACCGATCCAGCGCGAGATCAGACCGCGGATGACGACGGAGTCGTCGACGACCATCACCCGCAACGGTCCGGCTTCCCGCGACGAGCCCGGGGTCGAATTACCTGCGAACGCAACACTCATTACTCACCAACTCAGACTGAAACGGTCAGTTGAAGACAAACGCCGAAGGAGCCGTTCAGCCTCCGGGGCGGTCGCTCAGATAAGGCCGACTTCCTGGAATTTCGCCGTCACGATGTCCTTGTCGAAGGGCTTCATGATGTACTCGTTGGCGCCGGCGTGCAGCGCGCGCGCGATATGCGCGACGTCGTTCTCGGTGGTGCAGAACACCACCTTGGGCTGGTCGCCGCCGGGCATGCGGCGGAGATGGCCGAGGAACTCGTAGCCGTCCATCACCGGCATGTTCCAGTCCAGCAGCACAGCGTCGGGCAGGCCGCGCTTGCAGGCCTCCAGCGCCTTCTCACCGTCCTCGGCTTCGAGGATCTGGAAGTCGAGCCCTTCCAGGATCCGGCGCGCAACCTTGCGGATGACGCTGGAATCATCAACGACGAGACAAGTTCGCATGTGAACCTCTGCTTCTCCCCGCTTTTGCGGGGGCACTTCCAATTGCAGGTACGTCGGCGGATGTGCCGGCGTATCAGGCCGCCATCATCTCGGGCGCGAGCTCGAGGACGCGGTCGACGTCGAGGACGACCATGAGCTGGCCGTCGAGACGGTGGACACCGCCGGCGAGCTTGGCCATGCGGGGGTCGAGATTGACGGGGTTTTCTTCCATGCCGTCCTCGGCGAGGCGCAGCACTTCGCCGATCTGGTCGATCAGGAGGCCGTAGGATTCACCGCGCAGGTCGACGCCGACCGCCATCGGGATCTTGCCGTCCTCGGGCTTGGGCAGGCCGAGCCGGGCGCGCATGTCGACCACGGTGACGATGCGGCCGCGCAGGTTCAGCACGCCCGCGATCTCGCGCGAGGACAGCGGCACGCGGGTGACGCGCTCGGGCATGAACACGTCCTGGACGCGGGAGATCGGCAGGCCGAACAGCTGGCCACCGATCATCGCGGTGACGTATTCGACCATGGCGCCTTCGCCGGACTGGGTCTTCTTGGTCATGTGCGTATCTCCTGATCCCGCTGGTTACGCTGCTGCGCGGCTCAGCTCGGAGGCACCGGCGGCGCCCGCGGTCTGTTCCTTCAGCGCCGCGATCAGACCGGGACGGTCGAACTTGGCGACATAGTCGTGGAAGCCGGCCTGACGGCCGCGCTCGATCGCCGCCGGCGACACCAGCGCGGAGAGCCCGATGATCGGCATCGCGCCCAGATTGCTGTCGGAGCGGATGGTCTCGGCAAACTCGAACCCGTTCATGTCGGGCATCTCGATGTCGGTCAGGACCACGTCGAAGGTCTGCGCGCGCAGCGCCGCCAGGCCCTCCTGCGCGGTCGGCGCGGTGCGGACGCGGTAGCCGGCGGCCTTGAGCACCGGGGCCAGCATGTTGCGGAAGAACGCCGAGTCGTCGACCAGCAGCACCGATTGCGAGTGCAGCGACGGCTTCATCTCCTTGCGGGTGAACCAGTCGGAGAACGCCATCGGCAGGAAGTGGCCGACGTCGATCACTTCGGTGGCCTGGCCCTTGATCACGGCCGAGCCGAGAATGCCGGAGGAGGAGCCGCCGACCTCGATGTTGAGCCGTTCCTCGACGATGTCGATGATCTCGTCGACGACGAGGCCCATGGAGCGGCCGTCATCGGAGAACACCAGGATCGGCTGGGCGCCCTGGCTCGCGATGGTGACGCTCTCCATGGCAACGAGCGGCATCAGCTGCTCGCGGTACTGCACCATGTAGCGGCCGTTGCTGAACTCGATCTTGTCGGCCGGGAGTTCTTCCAGGCGGGTGACGAGCCCGAGCGGGACCGCCTTGGGCTGGGACGAGCCGGCGCGGAACACCAGGAGCGAGGTGGTCTGCTCGCCACTTCCGATGCTGTGAGC